>CATOJE010000105.1 GCA_951800145.1 uncultured Lachnospiraceae bacterium
AGTATAGTGAGACTGATTCACCGCATTATACAAGCTGAGAAGGTCGTTCTTATCCTGGAAGATCATTCGGAACAGGCGATCCTTATACTTTTTGTTTCCTCGCGTCTCCAGAAGCTCTGCCGGGGGATTTTTACAGTTCCTTTTTGCTTTTGTCTTTTTTCTAGCTATATGCCTGGCTTCTCCTTTCATTTTACTACATTTTTTCATGCTTCGCAAAGTTCTTTTCATAGATTTTTATTGTTGTTTTTTATAGCGTTACTGTTCACAGGTAGTATCCCGCGGGGCGTTCACTGTGAGTGAAAGTCATAGTGAACCCGAGGGTTTCGGCGCCAAAATGGACAGAATGGCCATTTTGTGTGCATTTTGTTGCTGTGAACGGCAAAGCCATGAACAGTAACAACAAGGACAATTATTACAATATATAGAAAAAACAGGGGCTGTGGGAAATCGCGGTTTTTTAAAAAAAGCTATGTGTCAATGTCCAGGAGTCAGCGGCGCAGAGCTGCCGAAAATTTAGTAACCCCAAAATTTGAGAATACCTCTGCCATTTTTTACAAAATTGTGTTATGCTTGCCATAACAAAAAGCAGAGAGGACAGCAGAGGACAAAGGATGATAAGAGAGAAGGACAGGGAAGTAGCGGGGAAGGTGCTGGATTATTGGTTTACCCTTGAGTTTCTGGCGCAGGATAAATACCCAGAGACCAGAAAACTGCAGACTGAGGTGAAGCAGCTTAAGATAAGGCAGTCCAGGATAAAGCAACCTGAGATGAGCCAGCGGATCAGAGAGACCGTGAGGCTGGAAGAGATAGGTGAGTTGGAAGAGAGAAGTAAGCTGAAGGAGACAGCGAGGCTGGAAAAGAAAGATAAGCCGGAAGAGGCTGTGAGGCTGGAAAAGACAGGAGAAAGGAGCGCGGCAAGGGGAAGGAAATCTGTGTGGGATGCAGTTTCCCTAAAGAGCATTGACAGTCCCAGAAGGCTTTCGGATGTGGCGGCTTCGGAGGCTGCTGTCTGCGGGATGGCCTGCTGGGGGAATCTGACCATCTATCTGGGAAAGGTGAGCCGGGAGGACTGCATCTGCCGGATCGGGAAAGCTCTGCCCGGGAAGGAGATGGAGCGGCCGGAGAAGAGCCGGGAGCCCATCGCCCTGGCAAGTCTGCAGGTGACGCCGGAGGGAAGGTACCGCGGCCATTCCTTATCCCTGTCTCCTATGGTGTGGGCGTTGAAGCAGATCCGAAATTGCAGCGGACGGCTGCCGGATTGTCTGGATGAAAGGGAATACCGGGCTGTGGTGGAAGGGCTGGAGGAAGCATATTTTGGGGAGAGCGCTCAGGAAGAGGAAGCCCCGGCACTTACCACGGAATCGCTGAAGAAGGTGTTTGAGGCGCTTCGGAAGGAATATATGGAGGATGAGGAATTCCCATTTGACCTGGAGGAGAGCTATGATATGTTTTTCCAGCTTTTTGCAGATGAGGAAACCAGAGATAAGGAGGAGGGGGAGGCTTATTCTGGATTAAGCCGTAATTTTTATTCCAGAGATTTGAAATTCGTGATGGACGTCCTGAAGGCACAGGCGGAGATAGACTGGCAGGAGGAGGGGGAGGGGATGGTGCAGGACCTGGTTCGCTACATCTGCGGCCCTTATCATGAATCCAGGGGAGAACAGGGGCTTCGGATGGAGCTGGTGCATCCGGAAGGGCAGGCCCGAAAGGCATACCCCAGGCAGCTGGGGGAAATCCTGGATGTGCGCCGGGCTCCCATGGGGAAATGGCCCTCTCCCTTTATGCCGGCGCTGATGCAGCAGATTGCCATCAACCTGGGGATTCACAGCGGGACGTCCCTGTTCGGGGAGCCGGCGGGGCGGATTTTTTCGGTGAACGGGCCTCCGGGAACTGGAAAGACCACTCTTTTAAAGGAGATCATTGTGGATCATGTGGTGGAGCGGGCGAAGGCCATGGCTCAGTATCAGGATCCAAGCCAGGCCTTTGAACGGCGGGAGTTTCACCATGGGGAGAAAGAAAATCATGCGTATTCCAAGTACACCCGGCATTGGTATCAAATAAAGGATGAGAAGATTTTAGGTTACAGCATCCTGGTGGCCTCCTGTAATAACGGGGCGGTGGAGAATATTTCAAAGGAGCTTCCCGTCAGCCGGGAAATCCCGCTGCTTTTGGAGCTGCCTTTAGAAGAGGATATTTATTTTACAGAATATGCCAAGGCACTTCTGGGACAGGAGGATGCCTGGGGGCTGATTGCAGCGCCTCTGGGTAAGCAGGCGAATATTAAAAGCTTTTATTACGGGGTGGTTAAGCCTCTTCTCTGGGATTACTACCAGAAAAAGGAAATGGCCCAAAAACGGATCGAGAAATATCATCAGGCAAGGGAACGTTTCCTGGAGCAGTGGGAGAAGGTGAAGGGGCTGCAGCAGGAGATCGCTGCTCTATGTGATTCGTATAAGGAGGCCTGCCTGGCCCGGGAGCGGGCGGAGCAGGCGGCTGTGGAGAATAAGGTGCGGATAGCCGCTTCTCTTAAAGAGTCGGAGGGTGTGAGGAAACGGCTGGAGGAGAGGCAGAAGGAGGTTACAGGTAAGGCAAAGGAGGCCTGGGCGGCCAGAGAGAGGGCGAAGTGTGAGGAGAGCCAGCGGAAGGCTCTGGAGGAGCGGTATCAGGAAGAGGAGGAAAGGGAGAAGGCCCTCCACAGGCAGGAGTGGGAGACGAGAAAGGATACTGGCTTTTTAACGAAGGTGTTTCATAAGGAGAAATATAAGGCGGCGCTCCAGCTTGCAGAGGATTGCAGGCAGGGCTCCCAGAGGCAGCATCTTCTGCTGGAGGAGCTGGAGAAGGAGCGGAGAGACTCCGAGGAGCGGAAGAGGATCTCCAGGGAGGAGGCAGAGGCTCTGGAGAAGGAGCTGGGCCAGATGGAGCAGGAAATGGAGGCGGGCCGGCAGCATCTGGATCAGCTGAAGGGAGCGGCAGCAGAGCTTCGACAGGAAATCCAGGAAACACAGGCGAGAGCGGAGGGATGCTGGAAGGAATATGAGGCTGCCTGTCAGAGGTTTTCCAATCTGGGAGAGGATGGGGGACTTGCTATGGGGGATGGGTGGATTACAGATCTGCTGTCTCCGGAGGAAAAGCCTTCTACAGAGGCGCAGGTTTCCAATCCCTGGTTTACGAAGCATTATAACCGAGAGAGAGAAGGGCTGTTTTACTGTGCCCTGCAGCTGAACCGCGAGTTTATTTTATCTTCCAATTATTTCCGGGATAATCTCATCACCCTTTCCCAGTACTGGGGACTGCGGGAGGGGGATGAGAATGAGCGGATCCGATTCCATCCAAAGGATGCCCTGGAATTTGTTCCCGCCCTGTACCAGTCTCTGTTTTTGCTGGTTCCGGTTCTGTCCACCACCTTTGCCTCGGTGGGAAGGCTGTTTGAGGATATCCGGAGGCCAGGGGTGGTGGGCACCTTGATTGTGGATGAGGCGGGGCAGGCACAGCCGCAGATGGCTCTGGGGGCGCTCTGCCGCTGCCGGAGGGCAGTGGTGGTAGGAGATCCCAGACAGATCGAGCCGGTGGTCACTGAGGATCTGGCTATGCTGAGGGAGGTCTTTGACCAGGAGGAGCTAAGGCCGTATCATTCGAAAACCTTATCGGTTCAGGAATTAGCGGATCAGCAGAATGGGTTTGGGACCTACCTGGATAATGGGACAGATTGGCCGGAATGGATGGGCTGTCCGCTGCTGGTGCACCGGCGGTGTATTTCCCCTATGTACGATATTTCTAATGCAGTTTCCTACCAAAACATGATGAAGCAGCAGACCCGGCCGCCGAAGGCAGAATTGTGCCGGCAGTTTATCTATGAGAAATCCCAGTGGATTCAGGTGGAGGGCCGGGAAAGAGGGAAGAAAGATCATTTCGTGGAAGCCCAGGGGAGGAAGGTTTGTGAGATGCTGGAGATCGCGTTTCAGAGAAATGAGAATCCCAGCTTATTTATCATCAGCCCCTTTACCTCTGTGGTATCCGGGATGCGGGAATATCTTAAGAAATATTGCCAGGGGCATGGCGGATCGGCTATCCAGGCCGGGCTTCCTGAATGGGCCCAGAGGAATATCGGTACCGTCCACACCTTTCAGGGGAAGGAGGCAAATGAGGTGATCTTTCTTCTGGGCTGCGACCGGGAAAAGGATGCCAGAGGGGCAGTGGGATGGGTGAACCGGAATATTGTCAATGTGGCGGCTACCCGGGCGAAGTTCCGGCTTTATGTGGTGGGCGATGCCATCGCCTGGAAGGATTCGGAGTGTGTCTCCATGGCCAAGGGGATTTTGGACACCTTTGCTATCCGGGAGATTCAGTCTATTTTAAAGGAGGAGATGAGCCAGGAGGAGAAGCAGGCAGCCCTGAAGGAAGCGTCGAAGGGGCTCCCCTCCGTGACCTCCTTTTCTGTGGAGGAGCAGGGGGAGGAAGACGGGGAGAGGGATTGGAGTGTAGACACCCAGGGCCTGATTCTCAGCTTAAGGAAGGAGCTGGGGGAAATGGAGCTGACGGGGGAAGAGCTGGAGGAGTTTGGATTTTCCAGCAGGAAGGAATTTCGCCGGCTGGCAGGGGAGGTTCAGGATAATCTGCGGCTGGGGATCAAGCTGTTTGCTCTCCTGCGCCCGGTATATGAGGTAAATCCCAGGCTGGACGCCTCCTGCTGCGCCATTCTCTTCTGCAAGGCCCTGGAGGTACAGATGCGGGAATGCTTTTGGAACAGCTTGTCTGCCCTTCTTCCGGAGGTCACGGTGCGGGAGAGAGGAAAATCAGTGCCTTTACGTCAGGCTTCCAGGGAGAAAATGATGCTGGGCGGTTTTTCTTACATTATCCGGACAAGGCAGGCGGAGCTGGGCAGGCAGATGGAGCAGCAGGGGGACCGGAACCACAACATCCTCTGGTGGAAGGCATTTGGGCGGAAAATGGATCAGTGCTGCCGCCGGAGGAACCAGTGCTGCCATGCAGGCCGGTTTGGCTGGGAGGATCAGCTGAGTCTGCTGGCTGGATTATTCCGGGAGGATTTTGCCGGCAGTCCGGATGAGAGGAGGGATGCTTTGGTGGGCGGGCTGATGTTCGAGTGCCAGGTGGGGAAATGCTTAGTTACTGCTCACAGGCTATCCCGCGAGGCATTTGACCCACGGGGCCCGATGCCTGTGAGTGAAAGTCACAGGTAACAGGCCACTTGGGTCAAACCTTAGGGCAGGTGGTCTGAACCTGCGTGTGATGGCTTGCAGCCCCAGGCCGGGTATGGTATACTCAAGGAAATGTATCACTTATCCGCAGCCTGGCGGCTGTGGATGTGGTATACTGGTTTCATAAATAAACGAGTGTGCTGACCACTGGTCATCCTCCGGCAAATGATTGCGATAGTGTCTTGACTGAATATAATCCAGCCAAGACACCAGTCTGGCAGGATAGGAAAGGCAGACACAATACAGAGAAGAGGAAGAGAACCATGAGACAACCCATGACCCAAGAGCAGAGATATAAAATGATGATGGAGACGCCGGTTTCCAGGCTGATCCCAAGGCTGGCAGTGCCTACCATTATCAGTATGCTGGTGACCGCTGTGTATAATATGGCAGACACCTTTTTCGTCAGCCGCATCGGCACCAGCGCCTCCGGGGCAGTGGGGGTGATCGCGTCCCTGATGTTTATGATACAGGCCATCGGGTTTACCTTCGGCATGGGGAGCGGGAATTATATTTCCCGGTCCTTAGGGGATCAGGATGGGGCGGAGGCCGGGAGAGCGGCGGCGACCGCATTTTTCACCGTGCTTGCCATCGGGGTTCTGATGCTTCTGGGGGGCAGCCTTTTTATGGAGCCCTTGGTGTATCTTTTGGGGGCTACCCCGACCATCGCTCCCTTTGCCATGGATTACATGCGCTATATCCTGTATGCGGCGCCTTTTATGCTGGGCTCCTTTGTGCTGAATAATATTCTCCGCTCTCAGGGAATCGCTCTCTATGCCATGTTCGGGATCGCGGCCGGCGGGATTTTGAATATGATCCTTGACCCGATTTTAATTTTCGGCTTTCATATGGGGATCGCCGGGGCTGCCATTGCCACCATGGCCAGTCAGATGATCAGCTTTGTGATTTTGCTGTGCCAGTGTAATCTTCGAAAGGACAGCATTAAGATTCAGATTTCCAAATTTACCCCATCCCCCAGAATGTACGGCATTATTCTCCATGCGGGGCTGCCTTCCCTGTGCCGCCAGGGGATGATGAGCATCTCGTCTGTGGTTTTAAACCGGGCGGCAGGGCCTTACGGGGATGCAGCCATTGCGGCTATGTCCATTGTGACCCGGTTTATGATGTTTATTAACTCCGGGCTGATCGGGTTCGGCCAGGGCTTCCAGCCGGTGTGCGGGTTTAACTTCGGTGCGAAGCGGTACGACCGGGTGCTGGACGCCTTCTGGTTCTGCTTTAAGGTGGCCACGGTGATGCTTACCCTTTTAGGGGCGGTCAGCTTTGGCCTGGCGAGGCCTATTATCACGGCATTCCGGAAGGATGATCTGGATGTGATCCAGATTGGCACCAGGGCACTGCGGCTGCAGCTCCTTACCATGCCCATCCAGGGATGGATCATTATGTGTAATATGATGACGCAGTCCATCGGTTATGGATTCCGGGCCTCCCTGGTGGCTATGGGGCGTCAGGGGCTGTTCCTGATTCCAGCCCTGATGATCCTTCCGGGCATGCTGGGGCTTTTCGGTGTGCAGGTGGCCCAGGCGGTGGCAGATGTGTGCACCTTTTTCCTGGCCAGCGGGATCATCGCTGGGATTTTAAGGGACTTTAAGCAGAAGGCGGCTGCGGCGCCCAAATGGTCAGAATGATCCATTTGTGTGCATCGTAAAGCGGCTTGCCGGGCATAGCCTGACGGGGGGGTGAACAGGAATGTCACAGGATTACTGTTCACAGGCAGCGTCCCGCGGGGTGTTCACTGTGAGTGAACATTACAGTTATCAGGCCCTGTGGGCCGAACCCGAGGGTTTTGGCGCTAACAAATTGCTTTACAAAAAAGTCGGTTTACTATATAATCATGTGGAGGCTATCTGCGGACAGGCCGCCAGATAGGAATATGAAAATAAAGGATGGAGTTAAGATGGCTATTTTACAAACTTGGAGAGATCTGGCATATGGCGACGGTTTAAAGGATAAAGAGAGAGAAAACTTATGGACCGGATATTTTACCATCGAGAAGGGGATTTACGAGCAGATTCTTTCTGACCCAACCCAGGTGATCACCGGCACGGTAAAGGAGCTGGCGGAGCGGTATCAGACGGAAGTATTGATTATGACCGGATTCCTGGATGGGATTAATGAGAGCTTAAAGGGATATGAGAACCCCATTGAGACCATGGAGGAGGACACTCAGGTACGGATTGAGATAGATCCGGAAAAGCTGTATTACAACATGGTGGAGGCGAAAGCAAACTGGCTGTACGAGCTGCCTCAGTGGGATAATATCCTGACAGAGGAGCGGAGGAAGGAGCTTTACAAGGAGCAGAAGGCCTCCGGCACCATCCGCAAGCCGGCGAAGATCGGGCGGAACGACCCCTGTCCCTGCGGAAGCGGTAAGAAGTATAAAAAGTGCTGTGGTAAGAACGTGTAGGGTGAAGCTTGAATGCTTTTAAGATTGCGGGAGCACAAGGTGCGGAGCAATCTGGTATCACAGGGGTCAAACGCATATTAACCCCTGTGATACCGCGAATCGGGCCGTCTGGCTGTGGAAGCGCAGCCGGCGGTTTTTTACTTTATAGGGTGCGCCCCAAATGCGTCCTATAAAGCAAAGCCCTCCGGGGGTTGCTGAGTGCCAGTGGCACTCCTTTAGCAACGACCGAAGTGAAACGTAGAGCGCACTACGCGCAGAGGAAGCTGCGTCCTGCACATGGCAGAAGGGAGAGGAGCCATGGAGGCATATACCAGTTTTGCCCAGGTTTACGATTTATTTATGGATAATATTCCCTACAGGGAGTGGTGCGGGTATCTCACCAGCCTGTTAAAGGAACAGGGGATAAGGGATGGCCTGGTGCTGGATTTGGGCTGCGGCACAGGGACCATGACCGAGCTTTTGGCCAGAGAAGGCTATGATATGATCGGGGTGGATGCTTCGGAGGAGATGCTGGAAATCGCCATGGAAAAGAAGCAGGATTCCGGTCTGGAGATCTTATATCTTCTTCAGGATATGCGGGAATTTGAGCTTTATGGAACCGTAGGAGCCGTGGTAAGTGTCTGCGATTCCATGAATTATCTGCTGGAGTATTCAGATCTGGTGAGTACCTTTTGCCTGGTGAATAATTACCTGGATCCTGGCGGCATTTTTATTTTCGATCTGAACACCCGCTATAAATACCAGGTTCTTTTAGCTGACCATACCATCGCGGAAAACCGGGAGGAGGGAAGCTTTATCTGGGATAATTATTTTGATGAGGAAAGCAGCATTAATGAGTATGACCTGGCACTTTTTATTCCGGAAAATGAGGCGGAAGCCAGGAAGGAAGCTGGAGGAAAATACCGGAAGTATCAGGAAACCCATTACCAGAGAGCCTTTTCGCTGGAAGAGATTTTTAAGGCATTAAAGGAGGCTGAGCTGGAGCTTATTGGCTGCTATGATGCATTTACCAGAGAGCCTCCCAGAGCAGACAGCCAGCGGGTTTATGTGGTGGCCAGGGAGCATGGGAAAGAAAGGAAAGGAAAGCAGGGATAGTATGGCAGATTATATGTTGCGTGCTACGGCTGCCCGGGGACAGATCCGGGCATTTGCCGCTACTACCAGGGATTTGGTGGAGGATGCCAGGGCGGCCCATAATATTAGCCCGGTGGCCACTGCTGCCCTGGGGCGGCTTCTCACCGCCGGGGCGATGATGGGGATTATGATGAAAGGGGAGGAGGACATCCTCACCATAAAGATTCAGGGAAACGGGCCGATGGAAGGGCTGACTGTGACTGCGGATTCCAGGGGAAATGTAAAGGGCTATGCCTGGAACCCTTCAGTGATGCTCCCGCCTAATGAGAAGGGAAAGCTGGATGTGGGCGGGGCCCTTGGACTGGGAGTACTAAGCGTGATCAAGGATATCGGGCTGAAGGAGCCCTATGTGGGAGAGACCATCCTGGTTACCTCAGAGATCGCGGAGGATCTTACCTATTATTTTGCCACATCTGAGCAGACGCCCTCCTCGGTGGGGCTGGGGGTATTAATGAATCCGGAAAATACGGTGCGCCAGGCAGGGGGCTTTATCCTGCAGATGATGCCAGGGGCTTCCGAGGAGGTAATCGGGAGGCTGGAGGAAAAGCTGGCAGGGATTACCTCGGTCACTGAGCTTTTGGATCAGGGAATGACGCCGGAGATGATTTTAGAGACCATCCTGGGGGAATTCGGACTGGAAATCAATGATCGGCTCCCAGCCAGATTTTTCTGTAACTGTACCAAGCGCCGTGTGGAGAAAGCGCTGATCAGCGTGGGAAGGAAGGAAATCGGGGAAATGATTGCAGAGGGGAAGCCGATCGAGGTAAACTGCCACTTTTGCAATAAGCATTATGTATTCACAGTGGAGGAGCTGGAGGAGATGCTGCAGCAGGCTGTGAGAGAATAGGATGAGGGAATACAAAAGGAGCCATCGAAGGATGGCTCCTTTTGATTCTAATCACAACTAACAAATATAACTTACTTCAACGCATTATCACTGATGACTGATGATATATTTATTGAAAAAGGTACACTGTGTCTGATGATTATAATTTGGTAACGTTGGTTGCCTGGGGTCCCTTAGCGCCGTTAACTACGTCGAACTCAACCTGAGCACCCTCGTCTAAAGACTTGAAGCCCTCCATGTTTAATCCGGAGTAGTGAACGAATACGTCGTTCCCCTGTTCGTCGGAAATAAATCCGTAGCCTTTTTGGTTGTTAAACCACTTTACTGTACCTTTCATTATGATACCTCCAAAAGATAAAAAAAATATAATAGATATATGGCTGTGAGCGATTCACAACTGTCCTAAGGATACCATAGTTTTCCTCTTAAGTCAAATCATTTTGACGAATTATTTAGAAAAAAGTTTACTTCTTTCGATTTGAGGAATATTAGGAAAAAAATTTCAAATTTGACTTGAAAGCTGGAAATTAATTGAAGGGGAAAAGGGATTGTAAATGGATATTTTTGTGTGGTATACTTAGTGATCAATAAGAGAAAAAAGGGGTTTTTGCAATGAAAATCAGCAATATTGGAAAACATTTCCGCACCATTACCCAGCATAAAATGGTGGTGATGCGGGAATGTTTTAAACTGGGGCTTTACCGGCAGGGACTGCTTCACGATTTGTCAAAATACAGTATTTCGGAATTCTGGTCAGGAGTAAAGTATTACCAGGGAAACCGAAGCCCAAATGCTGCCGAGAGGGAACAAAAGGGGTATTCTGCGGCATGGCTCCATCACAAAGGAAGAAATAAACACCATTTTGAATATTGGATCGATTTTTCTAATGATCCGGAGAGGCGGCTGGTGGGAAATAAGATGCCTCTGCGCTATGTGATTGAGATGGTGTGCGATCGGATTGCTGCCTGCAAGGTGTACCGGGGAGAATCGTATGACAGCGGCGCGCCCTGGGAGTATTATGCATTTACCCGTCCCTACATCACCCCGGTTCTCCATCCCCAGACCCAGGCGCTTTTGGAAAAGCTTCTGAGGATGCTAAAGGAGGAGGGGGAGGAGAAGACATTTTCCTATATCCGGAGGCTGCTGAAGAAAGGGAAGTATTAACGCTGCTGCGAATCGCAGGCCATCCTTCGGTCCGCTTTCCCGATTATATAGGCAGCCTAAAGATAAAATGCTAACCAGAGGACTCCTGGATAGGAAGGAGCTGATGAAGATACGCAGAGGTAGCCCTTTCATCCAGAAAAAGGGAGGCGTCGTAAGGCGTGTAGGCCAGCTTCCCTCCGAAGCATTCCCGGAAAACCGGCTGAAAGAGGGGGATAAGCTGGGGAAGAAAGCAGCCGTTTTTTCTGGTGTAGCAGGTTTTGGCCGTGGCCTTTTTCCGCGCTTTGCCAGATACATATTCCCCTACACTTTTATGGATCGCCATGTCCTCATAAGGAAGATAGTAATAATCCTGATAATTGGGATAAAAGTATTTCAGCTCTCCTTGAAACAGCCTTACATGGAAGGTGAGATCCGCGCTCTCACCACAAAACGCAGAGAAGGGAAGCTGCCCCTGGGCCTTAAAAGGAACCGGGAAGGAAAAGGGAAGCTGACAGCGCATCTCTAATACAGGCTGTCCCGAGTCCGGCAAAGTCAGCCTTTGCTCCATTAAATGAAAAGGCTCCCTTACTAGCTCCGGGTAGCAGAGGATGGGGAGGATCTGAGGCATTCCCTTTAAGTCATCCTCATTGTGGAGAATCAGCAGCCGGTATTTAGCCGGATCCCGGGTCAGGAGATAATCCTCATAAATGGAGATCAGTTCCCCTCCGGAATACAGATCCTCCCTGGAAATCCCCAGGAAAAGCTCCACGGATTTTTGCTTTAAGGAGGTCAGCCCAAGAACAGCCCTCCAGGGCCGGAGCCTCCGGTAAATGTCAAGGCTTTCAACCTGGGAGAAGTCATAAGGAAGTCCGTAATGGCGGCATCGCTTCAGCAGAAAGGGGAGATCAAAGGCATCGCCGTTAAAGTGGATTAATTTGGTGTAATCTGCTAAAAAGGTGAAAAAGCTGATCAGCAAAGCTGGCTCGGAATCCAGGGTATCCGCAAACCATTGGACCAGAAGCCATTGGCTGGTGTCCGGATCCCAGCAGATACAGCCGATTAAGTAGACCTGGTTTTTATCGCCGGAAAAGCCGGTGGTTTCAATGTCGAAAAAAAGAAGCTTATGTCTGGGGCCCAGACGGTCGATGGGGTAGGCGGTCTGGAAGGGGATGGGGTGGCGGATTACGTTCATGGGGGGCGTCCTTTCGTGGTTTTTGCTATTTCAGTGAGTCGCGGATGCTTAGAAGATCTCTGGCTAAGTGTATTTCCAAGCCCGCTAGGAGTCTCTGGCCAAGTGTTTTGCGGCCCGTTAGAAGCCACAGGCAGCGATAAAAGGTGCAGGCGCATATTCGCCAGGAAGCTACGCCCGCGTCAGGCCGGGTCCCAACGTCACCGCGCTCTCGCTCCGCCGAAAGCGT
>CATOJE010000106.1 GCA_951800145.1 uncultured Lachnospiraceae bacterium
TTCTATGCTTGCCGTATCTCCCTCAAAACACTTTGTGAGGAAATCATCATCAAGCAGGCGAAAGCCTCTTAGCCTCTGTAAATCTTCCTGATGTTTCTGTCTATCTGTTCCGTCACTGTCAATCTTCCCACCTGCTTTCCCTTCCGTTTTCGTATCTCCATACTACCATAAACCTCCTGATTTTACAAGCCGGGAGCCAGCGCATTTCTGATTCCCAGCCTGTTTCTATTATCGTTTTTACATCTGCTGTATCTCATTTTTCAGCATACGCTTGATTTTGTCGCTCATGGTTTCCTTACTCGTCTTGCTGAAATGAATCCGCACAATGTAGGTAGTCCGGCCAATCTTCTTCACCAGTGAGGGAGCGCCTTTAGCCTGTGAACGTTTAATTTATTAAATAGGCTGGTAAAACCGAGGAAATTGGTATATAATGTAACCATCCGGAGGCTCTCCTTCACGTTGGCCGACATCACAGGGAACCGGGAAGGCAGGCCGGATTAAGGAGAGTGCTCCAAGGACAGATTAGGAGGAAACCATGCTTACACTAGAGAATATATCGTTTGATGTGGCGGAGGAACGAGGGGAGCGGGAAATTATCAAGGACTTAAGCCTGACCATAGATGAGGGGAAATTCGTGGTGATTACCGGCCCCAACGGAGGCGGGAAATCCACCCTGGCTAAGCTTATCGCCGGGATCGAGAAGCCCTCCGGAGGGCGGATTTACTTTGACGGGGAGGACATCACAGACAAGAGCGTGACCCAGCGGGCTAATGAGGGCATCAGCTTCGCCTTCCAGCAGCCGGTGCGGTTTAAAGGAATTCAGGTTTTGGATCTTCTGCGGCTGGCGGCGAAGGAGAATTTGTCAGCGGCAGACGCCTGCAAATACCTTTCTGAGGTGGGATTATGTGCGAAGGATTACATTAACCGGGAGGTGAATGCCAGCCTCTCCGGCGGGGAGCTGAAGCGGATAGAGATCGCCACGGTTCTGGCCCGCCGCTCCAGGCTTTCTGTGTTTGATGAGCCGGAGGCGGGGATTGACCTGTGGAGCTTCCAGAACCTTATCCAGGTATTTGAGCGGATGCGTGAGATGACCAATGGTTCCATCCTGATTATTTCCCATCAGGAGCGGATTTTAAATATTGCAGATGAGATCGTGGTGATCGCCGAGGGGCAGATTACCAAGCAGGGAAGCCGGGAGGAGATTCTGCCGCAGATCCTGGGCACAGCCTCAGCGGTGGATGCCTGCAGCGCATTTTATGGTGCTGCTCAAAGCCAGCATCCCTCGAGGCGCCAAAATGGTTAATTTGGGGAGGGAAAAAGAAATGATTGACGAAATTCAAAAAACACTGTTAGCCCAGGTGGCGGACCTGCACCAGGTCCCGGAGGGCGCTTATAATATCCGTGCCAATGGAAAGATGGCCGGACGGAATACCACAGCCAATATTGACATCGTCTCCAAGGAGGACGGCAGCGGGATCGACATCTTTATCAAGCCCGGAACCAAAAGGGAGAGCGTCCACATCCCAGTGGTGCTGAGCGAGGCCGGACTGACGGAGATGGTGTATAATGACTTCCATATCGGCGAGGGGGCGGATGTGGTGATCATCGCCGGCTGCGGCATCCACAGCTGCGGCGACCAGAGCTCTGAGCACAGCGGCCTCCACCGCTTCTTTGTGGGGAAGAATGCCAGGGTGCGGTATGTGGAGAAGCATTATGGAAGCGGCGAGGGCCGGGGAGAGCGGATTATGAATCCCCAGACCCAGATCACCATGGAGGAGAACAGCTACATGGAGCTGGAGACCACCCAGATCAAGGGAATCGACTCCACGGACCGTTCCACAAAAGCCGAGCTTGCCGCCGGGGCGAAGCTGATCATCCGGGAGCGCCTGCTGACCCACGGGGCCCAAAAGGCGGTAAGCCGGTTTGAGGTCAGCTTAAATGGAGTGGATTCCAGCGCTAATGTGATCTCCCGATCCGTGGCCAAGGAAAGCTCAGAGCAGACCTTTATCTCCCGGATCAATGGCAATGCCAGGTGTGCCGGGCACACAGAGTGCGACGCCATCATCATGGATCAGGCCAGGATCTCCGCTGTGCCGGAGCTGACGGCCAATGATCCGGATGCTGCGCTGATTCACGAGGCGGCCATCGGGAAGATCGCCGGAGAGCAGATTATCAAGCTGATGACTCTGGGGCTTACGGAGGAGGAGGCGGAAGCCCAGATTGTCAATGGATTTTTAAAGTAGACGAATATTCACAGTTACGATTCATAGATTCCAAAGGAAAGGGATACACTATCTTTAAGAGCATAAATAAGGACATTTAGAGTGGAAGACCAAAAACTGGAAAGTCTTTTAAATCTTGCATTGGATGCGACACAAGAGGAACGGGAAAAGTCACCGAATTTGGAGATCGGATATGAGAGGGAAGAGAAGACCTGGGAGCTGATCGTGCGGTATTCCGGCAGCCTTCAGGATGTGTACGCCCTTGGAATCCGCGGAGAAGAGCTGTTAGGAGGCTATGCCATCCTATGGGTCCCCGAGAGCCTGATTGCAGGAGTCAGCCGTTTTCCGCAGATTGAATATATCGAGAAACCAAAGAGGCTGTTTTTCGCCGTTTCCCAGGCGAAGGCAGCCTCTTGCCTTACCCGGATGCAGGGGGAGATGGGGCTTGGAGGCCGGGGGATCCTGGTGGCAGTGCTGGATTCAGGCATCGACTATTTTCACCAGGATTTCCGGAATGAAGACGGCAGCACCCGGATCCTGGCGCTGTGGGATCAGAGCCTTGGGGAGATTTATGAAAAGGAAGCCATCGACCAGGCCCTGCAGGAGCCCACCAGAAGGGAGGCCCTAAAGAGAGTGCCCTCGGTGGATACAAGCGGCCACGGCACCGCGGTGGCCGGGATCGCTGCCGGGAATGGAAGAGAGAGCGGGGGGCTTTACCGGGGCGTGGCCTATGAGAGTCCTCTTTTAGTGGTAAAGCTGGGGACAGCGGAGGCGGAGGGCTTTCCCAGGACCACCCAGCTGATGCGGGCCCTGGATTTCGTGGTCCGGCGGGCGGCAGAGCTTTCCATGCCGGTGGCGGTGAATATCAGCTTTGGAAATACCTACGGCTCCCATGACGGAACCAGCCTTCTGGAGACCTTTATCGACGCAGCCGCAGGGTTCGGGAGGAATGTGATCGTAGCCGGTACAGGGAATGAGGGAAGCGCCGGGGGGCACGCCTCCGGAACCTTAACCTCCGGCCAAAGGGAGGAGGTCCTTCTCTCTGTGGCCCCCTATGAAACCAGCTTAAGCGTGCAGCTGTGGAAATCCTTTGCGGACCGCTTCCAGATCTCCCTGATTGCCCCTTCTGGGGAGCAGCTGGGGCCATTTCAGGAAACCCTGGGGACACACCGGTATGTTTACCAGGATACCTGGGTTCTGGTTTACTACGGGGAGCCCAGCCCCTACAGCCAGGCACAGGAGATTTATGTGGACTTTATTCCAAAGGATAACTACTTAAACAGCGGGATCTGGAGGATTCTTCTGGAGCCGGTAAAGCTGGTTACCGGCCAGTATGATCTCTGGCTTCCCTCCCAGGGTGTATTAAATCCCTCAACCCGGTTTTTGTCCGCAGTGCCGGAGACCACCCTTACCATCCCTTCCACAGCCAGCAAGGTGATCTCGGTAGGCGCCTACGACCCCGCCTACTCCTCCTACGCGGATTTTTCCGGAAGAGGGTACACCAGGCTAAGCCAGGTGAAGCCGGATCTGGCAGCCCCGGGGACCAATATCACCACCACCTCCTCCCAGGGGGGATATGCCTCTGTAACCGGGACCTCCTTTGCAGCTCCCTTTGTCACTGGCACGGCGGCCCTTCTGATGGAATGGGGAATCATTCAAAAAAACGACCCTTACCTCTACGGAGAGAAGGTAAAGGCCCGGCTGAAACGGGGCGCCAGGCAGCTTCCCGGGTTCGCAAATTGGCCAAATCAGGAGCTGGGATACGGTGTTTTATGCGGTGCTGACAGTATTTTATAAAATTTTTTCAAAAATATCGTTTTTTTCTATTATATCGACCGCACAGAAGGCAATTTTCGACTAAACTAAGGGAAAGGAGAGATTGTACTATGAACATTAACGAAGCAACCATTACCCGTATTCGTACTCTGAGCAAAGCTCAGAGGCTGTCCATGTATGAATTGGCGTACAAGACCGGGATGCCGCCCTCTACCGTGAAAAGCATTATGAATGGAAAGAGTAAAAACCCCGGAATCGTAAACATTAAGAAAATTGCAGAGGGCCTGGGTCTGTCCATTCGGGAGTTTTACGATGATGATATTTTTGATAATCTGGAACAGGACGAATGAGGGACAAAGGTAAAGATTGGCTGACGGAGCCCGGGAGGGGGCGCGTCAGCCAGTTTTCTTTTTTTGCCGGGAATTTTTTGAAAATAACAGAAAACAGTACATTCCATCGAAAAATTGTGATATAATCCTTTGTAAGAATAAAATCGAAAGGAAATTCCAGAAGGACAGGAAGGGAGGAAACTGCATGACCATCCGGGAGCAAATGGAAGAACTGGAGGAGGCCTATTTAAGCCCCTTTGCATCCCACAGCCGCTGCACAAGGGGGCGGAGCCGGCCAGAGGAGCCCTGCGATATCCGCCCGGTATACCAGAGAGATCGGGACAGGATTCTCCACAGCAAGTCCTTCCGGCGGCTGAAGCATAAGACCCAGGTATTTTTATCCCCGGAAGGGGATCACTACCGCACCCGTTTAACCCACACCCTGGAGGTGTCCCAGATTGCCAGGACTATTTCCAAATCCCTCCGGCTAAATGAGGACCTGACAGAGGCCATTGCCCTGAGCCATGACCTGGGCCATACGCCCTTTGGCCACTCCGGAGAGTATGTGCTGAATCAGATCTGTCCCGAGGGCTTCAGCCATTATAAGCAGAGCCTGCGGGTGGTGGAACGTCTGGAAAAGAATGGAAGTGGATTAAATCTTACCTGGGAGACCCGGGACGGGATCTTAAATCACAGAACCAGCGGCAGCCCCTCCACCTTAGAGGGGGGAGTGGTGCGGCTGTCCGATAAGATCGCCTACATTAACCATGATATCGATGATGCCATCCGGGCCAGGCTGTTTGTGGAGGAGGAGCTGCCGGGAGTGTATACGGATATCCTTGGCCACAGCGTTCGAGAGCGGCTGGATCGGATGATCCATGATATTATAAGCAGCAGCATGGGAAAGCCGCAGATTTCCATGACCCCGGGGATGGAGGAGGCCATGAAGGGGCTGCGGGCCTGGATGTTTGAGCATGTATACTGCAGCGACATCCCAAAGGCACAGGAGGCGAAGGCCCAGCAGCTGATTGTCTTTTTATATGAGTATTATTGCAGCCATGTAGACCAGCTTCCTCGGGAGTTTCTGGTGATGATGGATCAGGGGGAGAAGAAGGAGCGGGTGGTCTGCGATTACATAGCCGGGATGAGTGACCGCTATGCCATCGATACCTTTGAGGAATTATTTGTGCCCAAGGCATGGAAGATATAAGGATTTGGAAGAGAGGAAGATTTCATGCGCTATCCGGAAGAAGTGATTGAAGAGGTTCGGATGAGGAGTGACATCGTGGATGTGATATCCGGATATGTGAAGCTCCAGAAGAAGGGGAGCAATTACTTTGGCCTTTGCCCCTTTCATAATGAAAAATCCCCCTCCTTTTCCGTGTCCCCGGGAAAGCAGATGTATTACTGCTTTGGCTGCGGGGCGGGAGGGAATGCCATTACCTTTGTGATGGAGTACGAGAATTATACCTTTACAGAGGCGTTAAAGTACCTGGCGGACCGGGCGGGGATTACCCTGCCGGAGCAGGAGTACAGCAAGGAGGCCAGGGCCCGGGAGGAGCAAAAAAAGACCCTCCTCGCCATTAATAAGCTGGCGGCGAATTACTTTTACTACCAGCTGAAGCAGCCCCAGGGAAGGGCGGGGTATGAGTATTTAAGGAACCGGCAGCTGAGTGATGACACCATCCGGCATTTTGGCTTAGGCTTTGCCAATAAGGTCAGCGATGATTTATACAGGTATCTGAAGAGTAAGGGATATGAGGACAGTATTTTAAAGGAGACCGGCCTGGTGACGGTGGAGGAGCGGGGCGGCCGGGATAAATTCTGGAACCGGGTGATGTTCCCCATTATGGATGTGAATAACCGGGTCATCGGCTTCGGCGGCCGGGTCATGGGGGACGGGACGCCGAAGTACTTAAATTCCCCGGAAACCAGGCTTTTTGACAAGAGCCGGAATCTCTTCGGCTTAAACTATGCCAGGACCTCCAGGGAGAAGTATATCTTGATCTGCGAGGGCTACATGGACGTGATATCCATGCACCAGGCGGGCTTTACCAATGCAGTGGCCTCTCTGGGGACTGCCTTTACCAGCCAGCACGGGGTGCTCTTAAAGCGGTACACAGACCAGGTGCTCCTGACCTACGACAGCGATGAGGCGGGGGTGAAGGCGGCCCTCCGGGCCATCCCTATCCTGAAGGAGGCGGGGATGTCCGTCAAGGTTCTGGACATGAAGCCCTATAAGGACCCGGATGAGTTCATGAAGCAGCTGGGGCCGGAGGCCTTTCGAGAGCGGATCGCCCAGGCTAAGAACAGCTTCCTCTTTGAGATTCAGGTTTTGCGCAGCCAGTATGCCATGGATGACCCGGAGCAGAAGACACGGTTTTACCAGGAGACGGCCAGAAGGCTTTTGGATTTTCCCGAGGCTTTGGAGCGGGATAATTATATCCAGGCTGTGTCAAGGGAGCATGGCATCCCTTACGAGGATCTGCGTCGGCTGGTGAACCAGCTGGGGAGCCGCCTGGCGCCGGGAAGCCGCCCGGCGCAGCCGGCAGCAAAGGGAGAGGGAGAGCGGAGGATTGGGGAAAGGAAGGATAAGGAGGAGGGGACCAGGCAGTCCCAGCGTCTTCTCCTTACCTGGCTGATCGAGAATCCGGGATTATTCCAAAAGACAGAAGGGATTATCTCAGCCGATGATTTCATCGAGCCTCTGTATCACCGGGTGGCTGAGATGGTTTTTGAAAGCCATAGCAAGGGGAAGGTGAATCCGGCGGCTATCTTAAACCATTTTATTAATGATGAAGAGGAATACCGGGAGGTGGCCATGCTGTTTCACGCCAGTCTGAAGGAATCTTTAAGTAATGAGGAGCAGAAGAAGGCGTTCCTGGAAACGGTGGTAAAGGTGAAGAAGAACCGCCTGGACCGGGACAGCAGACAGGCCCGTGACATAGGTGAGCTGCAGCGGATTATTAAAGAACAGGCGGCGCTGCGCAGCCTGAATATTTCTCTGGATTGAGGAGAGAATAAGGTTGCCCGGGGCGCAACCCGGCAGGGGTTTGAACCGTAGTGTACGCTTGTGAAGGGATGGGACGCATGGAAGACAGGACAGATATGTTTGAGAATAAGCTTGCCGGGCTGCTGGAGATTGCGAAAAAGAAAAATAATGTCCTTGCGATCAAGGATATTCAGAACCATTTTCTGCCGGAGCTTTTAAGCGGGGAGCAGTGGGACCGGATTTATGAATATTTGGAGAGCCGCCGCATTGATATTTTGCAGTCTGTGGGGGAGGAGCTGGATATGGAGGCCGAGCTTTTCGCCCAGGAGCAGATGGACGCGGAGGAGGAGATCGATCTGGAGAATATCGATCTTTCTATCCCGGAGGGGGTTAGCTTAGAGGATCCGGTGCGCATGTATCTGAAGGAGATTGGGAATATTCCCCTGCTCACGCCGGAGGAGGAGATCCAGCTGGCAAAGCGGATCCACATGGGAGACGGCCGGGCGAAGAAACGGCTTGCAGAGGCGAATCTCCGCCTGGTGGTCAGCATAGCCAAGCGGTATGTGGGGCGGGGAATGCAGCTTCTGGATTTGATTCAGGAGGGGAATCTGGGGCTGATTAAGGCGGTGGAAAAGTTTGACTATACCAAGGGATATAAGTTCAGCACCTATGCCACCTGGTGGATTCGCCAGGCTATCACCCGCTCCATCGCGGATCAGTCCAGAACCATACGGATCCCAGTGCATATGGTGGAGACCATTAACCGGCAGATCCGGGTGTCCCGCCAGCTCCTCCAGGAGCTGGGGAGAGAGCCCTCCTTAGAGGAGATCGGGGAAAGGATGGAGCTCTCCCCGGAGCGGGTGCGGGAAATTATCAAGATCTCCCAGGACCCGGTGTCCTTAGAGACCCCGGTGGGGGAGGAGGAGGACAGTCATCTGGGAGATTTTATCCAGGACGACCAGGTGATGGTGCCTGTGGACGCCGCCGCCTTTACCCTGCTCCACGAGCAGCTGATGGAGGCCCTTGACACCTTGACCGAGCGGGAGCAGAAGGTGCTTAAGCTGCGCTTTGGCTTAGAGGACGGAAGGCCCAGGACGCTGGAGGAGGTAGGGAAGGAGTTTCAGGTGACCAGGGAGCGGATCCGCCAGATCGAGGCCAAGGCCCTGCGGAAGCTCCGCCACCCCAGCCGCAGCAAGAAGCTGAAGGATTACCTGGAGTGAGGAGGCTTAGGATAGGAAGGAGCAGGAAGGGATGAAGCTATCAAGACGGCTGGAGGCGGTAGCCTCCTTTGTGCCAGAGGGCAGCCGGGTGGCGGATATCGGGACAGACCACGGGTATATTCCCATCGCCCTTGTGGAGCGTGGGATCTGCCCCTCGGCCATTGCCATGGATATAAGAAGCGGCCCCCTGGAACGGGCCGGGGAGCATATCCGGGAGCGGGGGCTGACGGACCAGATTTCCACCCGGCTCAGCGATGGCCTGGCAGAGCTTGCTATCGGGGAGGCGGATGCCGTGGTTATCGCCGGGATGGGCGGAGAATTGGTGATACATATTTTGGAGGGGGGACGGCATCTCTGGAGCGATTTACAGGCCTTTATCCTCTCCCCCCAGTCAGAGCTGGAGAAGGTGCGGCGCTATCTGGAGGCAAATGGATTCCATATCCAAAAGGAGGATATGGTTTGGGATGAGGGAAAATTTTATACAGTGATGCTTGTGGTGAGGGAGGCCAAGGCCTGCTGGTACCGCTATGGGAAATACCTGATCCAGCAGAATCACCCGGTGCTCCGGGCCTTTTTAGAGAAGGAAGAGCAGCGGGTGGCGGAGATTTTAGGGAAGCTGGAGGGACAGGACACACCGGGGGCGAGGACGGCCAGAGAGGGGCTTTTAGAGGAGCTTCGCCAGATTAAGGAGGCGCAGGATGAAATGCAGGGATATTATCAGGATACTGGAGCAGCTGGCTCCGGAGTCCATGGCCATGGACTGGGATAATCCAGGACTTCTGGCCGGGAGGCAGGATAAAGAGGTAAGCCGGATCTACCTGGCATTGGATGCCACGGACTGGGTGGTGGAGGATGCCATCCGGCAGGGGGCGGAGCTTTTGCTCACCCACCATCCTCTAATCTTTAAGCCGCTGAAGCGGATAAATGACGGGGACTTTATCGGACGGCGGCTTTTAAGCCTGGTGGAGCACGGCATTGCCTGCTATGCCATGCACACGAATTTTGACAGTGCGCCGAATTGCATGGCCGATCTGGCGGCGGACCGGCTGGGGCTTCGGGACCAGGCAGTACTGGAGGTTAGCGGGGAGAAGGACGGCATCCCTTACGGCATAGGAAGGACCGGGGCTCTGGCAGAGGCTATGACCTTGGGGGAGCTTGCGGGACAGGTGAAGAAGGCCTTCGGGCTTCCCTTTGTCACAGTGTACGGAGATTTAGAGGGAAGGGTGAGGCGCTGCGCCATCTCCCCGGGCTCCGGCGGGAGCATGATCGCCCCGGCTGTGAGGCAGGGGATGGAGGTGCTGGTGACAGGGGATATCGGACACCATGAGGGGATCGACAGCGTGGCCTCCCGGATGGCGGTGATCGACGCCGGGCATTATGGCCTGGAGCACATCTTTATGGATTTTATGGAGAGCTATTTAAAGAAGACGCTGGATCCGGAGGTGGCGATTATTAAGGCTCCGCCGGCCTTTCCGGCAGCGGTGCTTTAGTGTCTTGACCGGATTATATCTGGCAAAAACTCCGCCGAATAATTTTTCATCGGCAAGGCGGAGGAGAGAGGCGATGCGGTGCGGTGGCATCGTTGAGCGACAACAACGCAGTCCTAACATCCCTGCAGGATAAGCCGGGCAGGGGCGGAATTAATATAAATGCAGCAGACAGAGGAGGGATTTTGTGATTGAATTAACCATCAATGGCATGAAACGGGAGTATCCTTATGGGACCACATGGCTGAGTGTGGCCCAGGAATTTCAGCAGGATTATGAGGATGATATCCTGCTGGTCCAGGTGGATGGGAAGCTTCAGGAGCTTCACAAGAAGGTGAAGGAATGCTCTGCCTTAAGCTTTATCACAGGAAGGGACAGCGCAGGGCGGCTGACCTACCGGAGAAGTGTGAAGTTTTTAATGCTGAAGGCATTTTATGAGGTGGCGGGGGGAGTGCATGTCCGGAAGCTGACGGTGGACTTTTCTATCGGCAATGGCTTTTTCGTGAAGCCAGAGATTGATTTTCCCCTGACCGAGGAATTCTTAGGCCGGGTAAAGGAAAAGATGGAGGAATATGTGGCTCAGCGCGTCCCCATCATGAAGCGGAGCATACATACAGATGAGGCGGTGGAGCTGTTCCATAAGCACGGGATGTTCGATAAGGAGCGCCTGTTCCATTACCGCCGGGTCTCTAATATGAATATCTACAGCATCGGCGGCTTTGAGGATTATTTCTACGGGTATATGGTTCCTAACACCGAGTATCTGAAATATTTTGACTTAGTAAAATACCAGGATGGATTTGTGCTGGTATTCCCAGGGAAGGATCCCAAGGTAGTAGAGCCCTTCATCCCCAGAGATAAGCTGTTTTCGGTGCAGAAGGATACCTCGGACTGGGGGCGGCGGCTGGATCTGGCGGATGTGGGCGGCTTAAATGACCGGATTTCCCAGGGAAAGGCCAATGAGATGATACTCATCGAGGAGGCCCTGATGGAGAAGAAGATCGGGGAGATCGCCGGGGAGATCGCCTCCAGGAAGGCGGCAAAGCTGGTGATGATCGCCGGCCCCTCCTCCTCTGGAAAGACTACCTTTTCCCACCGGCTCAGCATCCAGCTCATGGCCCTGGGGCTAAAGCCCCATCCCATTGCCGTGGATAATTATTTTGTTAACCGGGTGGACAGTCCCAGGGATGAGAATGGGGAGTATGATTATGAATCCCTGAAGTGCATTGACGTGGAGCAGTTTAACCAGGATATGTCAAGGCTTTTAGCCGGCGAGCGGGTGGAGCTGCCTACCTATAATTTCATCACCGGCGAGCGGGAGTACAAGGGAGATTACCTTACCTTGGGGCCAGGGGAGATCCTGGTGATTGAGGGGATCCACTGTCTTAATGACGCCCTGTCCTACTCCCTTCCCAAGGAGAATAAGTTTAAGATCTATATCAGCGCCCTCACCGCCTTAAATATCGATGAGCACAACCGGGTTCCCACCACAGATGGCCGGCTCATCCGCCGGATGGTGCGGGATGCCAGAACCAGGGGGGCTTCCGCCAGAGACACCATCCACCGCTGGGATTCGGTGCGCAGAGGGGAGGAGAAGAATATCTTCCCCTACCAGGAGGACGCGGACGCTATGTTTAACTCCGCCCTTGTTTATGAGCTGGCGGTATTAAAGCAGTACGCAGAGCCCCTGCTCTTTGGAATCCCCAGGGACTGCCCGGAGTATATAGAGGCCAAGCGGCTGTTAAAGTTCCTGGATTACTTCTTAGGAGTCAGCAGCGAGGACGTGCCGAAGAACTCCATTGTCCGGGAATTTATCGGGGGGAGCTGCTTTCGGGTATAATGAGCGAAATTGCTATTTAAGTGAGTCTCTGTGATCGCGAAGGTCTGGGGGATCGCTGGCTGAGTGGGTGTCGCAGTCCGTTAGGATTCGCTGGCCAAGTGGGTGTCGTTACCCGTTAGGAAGCGCCAGCCGAGTATACGTCGCTACCCGTTAGGGAAGCCAAGTCTTCGGGGTATGGGTGCAGGCGCATATTCGCCGGGAAGCTACGCGCCCCAGCAGGCGGGTCCCAACGTCACCGCGCTCTCGCTCCGCCGAAAGCGTAGCG
>CATOJE010000107.1 GCA_951800145.1 uncultured Lachnospiraceae bacterium
GCTTGCGGAAGCAGATGCCGCATATCAGGGAATTTATGCAAAAGCAAAAAACAGCATTTTTATCATTGATGATTACATAGGGATTAAATCTATCATGCACCTGAGGAATGTAAATCCGGGTGTTATGATTACAGTATTCTCCGACAATAAGCAGAGCCATTTGAGACGGGCAGATCTGAATGATTTTAGGAATGAGTTCCCTGGTATCCCGATAGATTTTAAGAAGACCAATAACACGATGCATGACAGATATATCATTCTGGATTACAGAAAGCGGAGCGAGAAAATCTACCATTGCGGCGCGTCTTCCAAAGATGCCGGGAAAAAGACAACGACCATTATGGAAGTTCAGGACAGGGCAGTTTATAAGCAGCTGATGGATATGCTGGATGTGTCCGACAAACATTATGACCGCAAGTATCAAGACATGCAGGACATGCTGGATAATCTGTATGATAAGGTATCTGAACTGGAGGATACGATCGCAAATATTGACAGCCAGATAAATGGAGCCTATGAGAAGCAGATTACGGCAAAGCAGCTTTATAAAATCCTGGCGAATTTTGATAAGCTGTATTATCGGCTGACGGACCTTGAAAAGAAAGAATTTTTGAGAGACTTTTAAGAGAAAGCGTTGAAATTTATCCGGAAAAGTTGGATAATGGACGCATGCTGAAGCAGATAAACTTTAACTTTCCAGTGTATTATGATGGTGAGGTTGGTAAGGAAATTCGATTGCTCAATGAAAATACAGTCGAGACTGTGGTGTTGATACAAAGGAAAGATACCTAGAAATCCTTGAAATTACGCACTTTGTGACATTTTTCAGTTTCAACAAAATCGGTGAAAATCATAAGGAAAAGATACTTGTGAAGAAAGTAACCGTAGTTGTGGCGTCGCAAGTAACGGAAAAGGCTATCTTCTACTGCAATAGAGGATAGGGACACGCCATATCCACCGGCTTCTAAGATAATTATAGACCAACACTGCGAATTTTGCAAGAGAGTTTAGAAAATGGGGGTGCTTCGACACTCCTATTGGTTACTGCTCACGGCCCTGCCGTTCACAGCAACGAGTGATACATCAACAAATAAAAAATTACAATTCACTATTGACAAAAGAAAAACGGCTGCGCTATAATTTGTGCAATAGTAACATGCAAGCGCGAACAATGGCTGTTCGTCCCAGATCTTCATTTGGGATGGGCAGCTTTTGTATATCTGGCGAGGGAGCCTGGGATTTGGGCCCTGGAGGGACAGAAAAAGGAAGTGGGGAAAAGATTATGATGGAATCAAACATGTATCGCAGCCGAACCTTAGATAAAATCAGTGAAGATGATGTGGGCCTTTCCTTAAAGGCAGCCGGATGGGTGGAGAATATCCGGGATCATGGCGGAGTCTCTTTTGTAGATCTGCGGGATATGTATGGTGTGCTCCAGGTAGTGATGCGGGACACCAGCCTGCTAAAGGGGTTGGTGAAGGAGGACTGTGTATCCATTGAAGGGGTGATCGAGCATCGGGACGAGGAGACATATAATCCTAAGATCCCCACAGGCACCATTGAGCTGGAGGCGCATTCTGTGGAGCTTCTGGGAAAGGTCCGCCAGTCCCTGCCCTTTGAGATCATAACATCAAAGGAAAACCGGGAGGACCTTCGCCTGAAATATCGCTATCTGGATCTGCGGAATAAAAAGGTAAGGGATAATATGATTTTCCGTTCTCAGGTCATCAGCTTTCTCCGGCAGAAGATGACAGAGATGGGATTTTTGGAGATACAGACGCCCATTCTCTGCGCCTCTTCCCCTGAGGGGGCCAGGGACTATATTGTGCCATCCAGAAAGCATAAGGGGAAATTTTATGCTCTGCCTCAGGCGCCCCAGCAGTATAAGCAGCTTTTGATGGTATCGGGGTTTGACAAGTATTTTCAGATCGCCCCCTGCTTTCGGGATGAGGATGCCAGGGCGGATCGCTCTCCGGGGGAATTTTACCAGCTTGATTTCGAGATGAGCTTTGCCACCCAGGAGGATGTGTTCCGGGCCGGGGAGGAGGTGCTCACTGCGGTTTTCAAGAAATTCGCAAAGGAGGGCGC
Source organism: uncultured Lachnospiraceae bacterium (assembly GCA_951800145.1). Taxonomy (GTDB): domain Bacteria; phylum Bacillota; class Clostridia; order Lachnospirales; family Lachnospiraceae; genus Caccovicinus. The sequence continues at coordinate 2,089 of CATOJE010000107.1, forward strand.
TTTGGTGACAGAGGCGCCTTATCCGGTGATTTCCTATGAGCAGGCTATGCTGGAATTTGGCACAGATAAGCCGGATCTGCGGAATCCCCTGCGGATCATTGATTTGACAGAGTTTTTCCAGCGGTGTAGCTTTAAGCCCTTTCACAAAAAATGTGTCCGTGCGATCCGGGTCCATGAAGAGATGACCAAGGGATTCCACGAAAAGCTGCTCCAATTTGCCCTTTCCATCGGTATGGGCGGCCTGGGATATCTGGAAGTGGAAGAGGATATGAGCTATAAAGGGCCCATTGATAAGTTTATTCCAGAGGAGCTGAAAGGGGAAATCGCCGAAAAGGCTGGCTTAATCCCGGGAGACACCATATTCTTTATTGCAGATAAAAGGGAGAGGGCAGCCCTGCTTGCGGGCCAGATCCGCACAGAGCTGGGGAACCGGCTGGAGCTCTGTGAAAAGGATGCGTACCGGTTCTGCTTTGTAAATGATTTTCCTATGTATGAATATGACCCGGAGGAGGGGAAGCTTGTTTTTACCCACAACCCCTTTTCCATGCCCCAGGGCGGCTTAGAGGCCCTGAATACAAAAGATCCGCTGGATGTGCTGGCATATCAATATGATATTGTATGCAATGGCGTAGAGCTATCCTCCGGTGCAGTGCGGAACCATGATCTGGATATTATGATTAAGGCCTTTGCCATTGCCGGGTACAGTGAGGAGGAGCTGAAGAAGCGGTTTGGTGCGCTCTACCAGGCCTTCCAGTTCGGGGCGCCGCCTCATGCAGGCATGGCTCCCGGCATAGACCGGATGATCATGCTGCTTCGGAATGAGGAAAATATCCGCGAGGTCATCCCATTCCCTATGAATGGAAATGCCCAGGATCTTATGTGCGGCGCCCCCACCGAGGTGACAGAGGTACAGCTTCGGGAGGTTCATATTAAAACAGTAGGGTAAAACCAAGAATTTCGGCGCCAATATGGATAAAATGGCCATTTTGGACGCATCACAAAGCGACTTGCCGGGCACAGCCCGACAGGGATGTGAACGGCAACCTGCTGTCCGGGCCAAATGGCCTTGGACAGCATTTTTTGTGTGCAAAATGCACAAATGTATGTTATACTATTATGAGAAAGAAAAGCAGAATTGTCAGTTTTGCTGTATTTTAAAAATCTGCAAAAATCAGGTCATTCGTCCTTTTTATTTCATCCGCTGATTCGCTATAATTAAAGTACAGCAGGTAAAGGGGAAGGTCATGGAGATATTTCAAGAGCTGCCGCCTAAGATGCAGGCATATATGGAACGGCTATTTCAAAACTGTACAGAGGAAGTAAAGTACTATATGCGGGTGATGGAGGTGGATGAGGATGAAACCCTGATCGAAGCCGGAGAGCGGTGCAGCAATATTTATATTATTTTATCCGGAAGAGTAACGGGTATCGAGTGGCCCATGAAGGAGCGCCCTTATTTTTTTAAGGATTACGGCCCCGGAGATTTTTTTGGAGAAATTGAATATTTTGCCGGGCTTACGAATTACCGGATTAGTGTAATAACTGTAAGCAGGTGCCGGGTGGCAGTGATTCCGATGGCCTGTTATATGGAATGGCTTCGTAATGATGCAGATGCATTATATCTGCGGACCCAGGAGAATATGCGCAGGCTGATTGAACAGACAGCAGATGCACGGAAATATCTTTTTATCGAGGGCAGGGAGCGGCTGATGATGTATCTGATCCGGAAGTACGAGCAAAAGCAGCCGCCAAGGAAGCTGCTGGAGCTAAAGCAAAGCAGGGAGCAGCTGTCTGTGGAAATCGGATTTTCTGTGAAGACCTTGAATCGCAACATTAAAAAGCTGAAGGAAGATGGATTCATTCAGATAAGGAAAGGGAAGATTGTCATTGCGGAGGAGGGATATCTTCAGATGAAGCAGCATATGGGATACTATATTAATGATGAGAGTACATAAAAGGAGGGGGAAGCTATGTATGTAGGAAAGAACGTAACCCGTGTGGATGCCCGAGATAAGGTCCTGGGACGCACAAAATACACCGATGATCTGTGCGATAAAAGCGCGTATATTGTCCGGATTCTGCATTCTTCCATAGCCCATGGCAGAGTGGTTTCTATGGATACCTCCCAGGCGGAGGGGATCCCCGGGGTGGTGGGAATTTTTACCTGCTTCGATGCGAGGGATACCCATTCATTTCCCACAGCAGGCCATCCGTGGTCTACGGATCCGGAGCATCAGGATGTGGCGGACCGGCGGATCCTGACGGAGGAGGTCCGCTTTTACGGGGACGATATTGCTGCAGTGGTGGCGGAGGATGAGGTATCTGCCGCACAGGCGCTGCGGGCAATTCAGGTAGAGTATGAGGAGTATCCCTTTGTTCTGGATGTTCAGGAGGCCATGAAGGAAGGGGTACCCCAGCTTCACAAGGAGTATCCCAATAATATCCTGAAGCATACCACCATCCGAAAGGGAAATTATGAGGAGGCGATTAAGGAGCCGGGCCTGACGAAGGTAGAGGGGTGGTATGAGACACCTACGGTACAGCATTGCCACATAGAGAATTTTATCTGCTATGCCCAGATGGAAGGGGAACGGATCACCGTGGTGTCCTCCACCCAGATTCCACACATTGTCCGCCGGGTGGTAGGCCAGGCCTTGGGAATCGGATGGGGGAAGGTACGGGTCATAAAGCCGTATATCGGAGGCGGTTTTGGAAATAAGCAGGATGTGCTGTATGAGCCGCTGTGCGCCTGGCTTTGCTGGAAGCTGGGAGGGCATTTGGTAAAGCTGGATGTCCCAAGGGAGGAGACCTTTGTGTCTAACCGCGTGCGCCATGCAATCCGCAGCCATATTATATCCTGGGTGCGGCCGGACGGCACCTATGCGGCCCGGAAGCTGGAAGCATTTTCAGATCAGGGAGCCTACGCGTCCCACGGGCACAGTATTGCGGCCAAGGGAGCGGGGGCATTTCCTCAGCTTTACCCTTGCGAGAATGTGGAGGTAGATGCCTATACGGTGTTTACGAATAAATCAGTGGCAGGGGCGATGCGGGGCTACGGCATCCCTCAGGCCATGTGGGCGGTGGAATGCCACACAGAGGATGTAGCAGCCAGGATGGGCATGGATCCGGTAGCATTCCGGCGCAGGAATGTAATGCCGGTAGGCTTTGTGGATCCCTTTTCCAAGAATGAGCTGTATCACGATACCTTTAACCAGTGCCTGGATAAGGCGCTGGCTGCCACAGATTACCAGCGGAAGTACAAAGAATATCAAAACCAGACCGGGGAGATCCGGCGGGGGATCGGCCTGTCCCTGTTCTGGTATAATACAGCGGTATGGCCCATTTCTCTGGAGACCTCTTCCTGCCGCATGGTGCTGAATCAGGACGGATCGCTTCAGGTCCAGCTGGGGGAGACGGAGATCGGACAGGGAGCCGATACCGCCTACACGCAGATGACCGCCGATGTTCTGGGGGTTCCGCTGTCATCGGTGCATGTGGTTTCCTGTCAGGATACAGATGTGACGCCTTTTGGAACCGGGGCCTATGCCTCCAGGCAGACCTACACGGCTGGCTTTGCCATCCGCCAGACGGCACTCCTTCTTCGGGAGAGGATTTTAGCTTATGCCCATGAGCTGACCCGCATGCCTCCCTATAATTTGGATATTGTGGATGGAAATATTATCCGTACAACAGATAACAGGGTTCTGATGACTATGGGGGAGCTGTCTACTGAGGCGCTGTACAGTCTGACTAATAGCCAGCATCTGTCTGCGGAAAGTACCTCCCAGATTAAGTCTAATGCTTATTCCTTCGGCTGCACCATCGCAGAGGTGGAGGTGGATATCCCTATGTGTAAGGTAAAGCTGTTAGATATCGTGAATGTCCATGATGCAGGGACTTTGATAAATCCGGCCCTTGCAGAGGCTCAGGTACACGGGGGCATGAGTATGGGAATTGGATACGGACTGTCAGAAAAGCTCCTTTTTGATGAAAAGACAGGGCGGGCTCTGAATGATAATCTTCTGGATTATAAGCTGTCTACCTTTATGGATCATCCCCGGCTGCGGGCGCTGTTTGTGGAGAATCCGGAGCCTACCAGCGCATTCGGCACAAAGGGACTGGGAGAGCCGCCGGCCTGCCCGGTAGCCCCTGCCATTCGGAACGCAGTGTATCATGCTACTGGCGTAGCGGTTAATGAGGCTCCCTTAAATCCCCATAATCTATTCCGCCGTTTTACAGAAGAGGGGATCTTTACAGCCACAGGGAAAGGAGGATTTAATCATGTATGATATCAAGGCACTTTATGAGGCAGAGAGCGCAGAGCATGCAGTCCGCCTTCTTATAGAACACCCTGAGGCGCAGATTATAGCAGGGGGAAGTGATGTTCTGGTACAGATGCGGGAAGGACGGCGAGCGGGGAAAGAGCTGGTAAGCATTTACGGGATTGACGCCCTGCGGGGCGTCAGCTATGAGGCAGACGGAGCCATCCGCATCGGGTCTCTTACCAGCTTCTCCCATATCACAAGGGATCCCATTATTCAAAAGCATATCAATGTACTGGGGGAAGCGGTGGACATGGTAGGCGGCCCGCAGATTCGGAACATCGGAACCATCGGAGGGAATACCTGCAATGGGGTGACCTCCGCGGATTCTGCCTCCACCCTTCATGCATGGGATGCCATAGTGGAGATTCTGGGGCCGGAGGGGATACGGAGGATCCCTATCCACGACTTTTATATCAAGGCTGGCACGGTGGATCTCAGGCCAGGGGAGCTGCAGACTGCACTTATCATCCCCAAGGCAGCGTATGAGGGATATTATGGCCACTATATTAAATACGCCATGCGGAATGCTATGGATATTGCCACCACAGGCTGTTCTGTAAATGTGAAATTGTCCCCGGATAAAAAGATTATGGAGGATGTGCGGATTGCCTATGGGGTGGCAGGGCCGGTGCCTATGCGTGCTCCCCAGGCAGAGGAGGCGGCCAAGGGTAAGCCGGCAGAGGAGACGTATGTGAAGGCCTTTGCCCAGGCTGTACTGGAGGACATTCGCCCCCGGGACAGCTGGCGGGCTTCCAAGGCCTTTCGCCAGCATATCGCAGTGGTTCTGGCAGAGCGGGCATTAAGGAAATCCATTGAATTGGCAGGAGGTGAGATCCATGAGCAGACAGTATAAATTGGTTTCTTGCACCATTAATGGGAAGCCGGTGGAAAAGATGGTAGATGTCAGGGCATCCCTTACAGACATGCTTCGGGACGATTACCGGCTCACCAGTGTAAAAAAGGGCTGTGAGGTAGGAGAGTGCGGGGCATGTAACGTAATTATTAATGGGGAGTGCTTTAATTCCTGCATTTACCTGGCGGTGTGGGCCCAGGGAAAGGAGATCCTCACACTGGAGGGGCTTGCCGGTCCTAATGGGGAGCTCTCGGATATCCAGCAGGCATTTATGGACGAGGCGGCAGTGCAGTGCGGATTCTGCAGCCCTGGATTTATTATGAGCGCCGTGGAAATCCTGGAGGAAAAAAGAGAGCTTTCAGACGAGGACATCCGTAAACGGATGTCCGGCCATCTGTGCCGGTGCACTGGATATGAGAACATTTTCCGGGCTGTAAAGAAAACCATGCTGAAAAGACTGGGGAAGGAGAAGGAAGCAGAGGCTGTTACACACTGCACTTTAAAAGTTTAAAGCAAAAGAGATTGACATCCTGCCATAGCTGTACTATGATTGACTGATAAGCTGCTGTGCACATCTGCCAAGATGCGGGCAGCGGGAAGAAAGAGAATGCGAAAAGGAGAAGGTACAGCTATGGACAAGGAGATGAAAAAGAGAGAGCCAAGGGCTCCTAAGTTTTGGGAGGCCTTGGCTGTATTTGCGTTTATTATTTTTGTGATTATTTTGACGCTTAATTATAAGGTGGGGATGCAGACGCCTATGATTCTCGGATGCATGATCGCAGTGATCTTTGCCATGTATCTGGGCTATGACTGGAAATCCATTGAGGCGGGTATTCTGGACGGCATGAAGTCCGCCCTTCCGGCCATTCCCATTCTGATGCTGGTGGGCATGCTGGTGGGGGTTTGGATTTTAGGGGGCACCATTCCCTCCATTATTTATTACGGCCTGAAGTATATTACCCCCGGCTTTTTAGTGCCCCTCACCTTCATTATGTGTTCTATTACCTCTGTGGCTACAGGCACATCCTTCGGATCCATTGCCACGGTAGGACTTGCCTTTTTCGGTGTGGGAATTGCCATGGGAGTTCCTGCAGGGCTGATGGCAGGAGCCGTTGCCTCGGGAGCCTTCTTCGGAGACAAAATGTCCCCTATGTCCGACACAACGAATGTGGCTCCGGCCATGAGCGGCTGTACATTATATGAGCACATCGGATCGATGATCTATACCACAGCGCCGGCTACTGTAATTTGCCTAATCCTTTATGGAATTCTGGGAGCACGGTTTGGCAAGGGAGCCATTGACTTAAGCAATATTTCTTTAATTATGGAAACCCTGGACGGACGCTTTCACATCAGCGCGGTCACCCTGCTGCTTCCCATTTTGGTAATCGGCATGTCTGCATGTAAGGTTCCCTCCTATAAAAGCCTGGGCATCGGCGTGATTGTCAGTGCGGTTTTTGCCATGGCTCTTCAGGGGGTGGATTTTAAAGCCGTCGTGGCGGCGACGATGCAGGGATTTAAGTCGGATACAGGCATTGCCCAGGTGGATACCATCCTGACCCGGGGCGGCATCAATATGATGGCCAGCACCATTACCATGCTTCTGGCGGCAACAGCCATGGGAGGCGTGCTGGAGAAATGCCAGCTGCTTAAGACCATTATCGATACTTTGATGCAGTGGATCAAGAGCTACACTGGCCTGATTCTGGTTACCATGCTGGGAACCGCCGCCACCGCAGCCGCTTCCGGCAATATGGTGCTTACTTTAATTCTTCCGGGAAAAACATTTTCCCCGGCCTATGAGAAGATGAATATTCATGGCAAGGTGCTCTCCAGAACCATGGAGGATATCGGCACCCTGGGCCTGGTGCTGATCCCCTGGACCAATCCGGCCATTTACCTGATGAGCACCTTAGGCGTGGATACAAGCTATATTCCCTACACGTTTTTAAGCTTGATCGTACCAATATTCGCCATTATATTTGCCTTCACCGGCATCGCAGTGTGGGATCGTGAGGGAAAGTCCGTACGGGGAAGAAAAGCCGCATAAAGGAAGCTGCATGACAGATGAAGGAGAAAAAGGTTTTTATGGAAGAAAACGTGCAAAGGAGCAAGCTTCCCGGTCCTGAGTCGGGAATAGAGATTCGGAAGACTATGTGCTCTATCTGTAATCCAGATTCCCACTGCGGGATCGATGCTTATGTGAAGGACGGGAGGCTGATTAAGGTGGAGGGCACAGCGGGGAATCCCCACTCAGGGGGAACGCTCTGTGCCAAGGGCGCAGCTCAGCGCCAATACGTTTATCACAAAGAGCGGCTTCTATATCCCATGAAGCGGATTGGCAGGCGGGGCAGCGATGGGTTTGTACGGATTACCTGGGAAGAGGCGTATCAACAGATCGCAGAGCGGCTAATGGAGCAGAAGGCGCGGTATGGTGCCAAGTCTGTGTGCTTCTTTTCTGGATTTGCCAAGTGGTACAGGCCAGGGCTGATGCGCCTGGCCTCTGCTTTTGGCACGCCGAATTACGGGACAGAAAGCAGCACCTGCTTCCGCGCTACCCAGCTGGCCTGGAAGCTGGTGTTTGGCGCAGGGACCCAGCCGGACTTTCAAAATGCAGGGCTGCTGGTGCTTTGGAGCAAGAATCCGGCCTATTCCCAGTCTTACCAAACCCGGCTGATAATGGACCGTCTGGAGCAGGGGATGAAGCTGATTGCAGTGGATCCCAGAGACACGCCCATGACCAGAAGGGCGGACATTCATTTGAAGCTAAAGCCAGGGACCGATGGGGCCTTGGCTCTTTCCATTGCGCACGTCATGATCAAAGAGCAGATTTATGATGAGGAGTTTGTCGGGCAATATACTTATGGATTCCAGGAATATAAAGAATATGTCCAGCAATTTCCACCGGAAATAGGGGAAAGCCTTACCGGCGTCCCAAAGGAGCAGATCATAGCCGCCGCCCGTATGTATGCCTCCGTAAAACCAGGGGCTATGATGGTAAGCGCATCCCCTGTGGTGCACCATGTAAATGGAGTCCAGAATTATCGGGCAGTGATGATGCTGGTAGGGCTTACTGGAAATTATGACGTCAGAGGAGGGAATGTAGTAACCCCTTATGGGTACTGCTATTCCTCCTCCTTTGTAAAAACAAATGAGCGGGCCTTTGAGGGAGAGCGTTATGACGGTGAACCTGGGATTGGGGAAGAGGAGTTCCCTGTATGGTTCCGCCTGATCCGGGATGAAGTTCAGGCTGTGCGTATTCCAGATTATATTTTGGAAAAAAAGCCATATGAGATCAAGTCAATTATCGGCTTCGGATTGAACCATCGGATGTGGCCGGATTCCAACCACATGAGGAAGGCCCTGGAGCAGGTAGACTTCTTTGTCAATACAGAGCTTTTCATGACACCCACCTGCAGGTATGCGGATATCCTGCTTCCTGCCTGTACTTCTATGGAGCGGAGCCAGATTCGGGTTTACCAGGAGAATTACCTTTTCTGCTCCGAGCCGGCCATAGAGCCTTTAGGGGAAAGCCGCCATGATATGCAGATTATCCTGGATTTAGCCAGGTCGCTGGACTTAAAGGATGAGATGCTGAGCCTTTCCTATGAGGAGTTTATGGATTTTCTGATAAAACCTGCAGGAGTCAGCCTGGAGGAGCTGAGGAAGCACCGGGAGGGAATGTATGCCCCGGTGATTCAGCCCCATGAAGAAAGGGGATACCAGAAAACCGGCTTTGCCACCCCAAGCGGTAAGATGGAATTTGTCTCACAGGTATTAGCAGACTATCCAGAACGTCCCGGCTATGATCCCCTCCCGGTTTATCGAAGTCGCAGCAAGGTATATCCGGCGCTTTCTTCAGAAGAATATCCCCTTCTCCTCTGTGCAGGCTGTAGAAAGCCACAGCTGGTACACACCCGATGCTACCGCATGCCCTGGCTCGCCGGCCTGGAGAATACGGCTCTGGCAGATCTGCACCCGGAGGATGGAGCAGCCTTAAACCTTTCACAAGGAGAGGAAATCTGGATTTCCACGCCAAAGGGAAGGATAGCGGCCCTGGCAAACCTGACTGCCATCGGTCAAAAGGGGGTTGTATTCCTATATCACGGCCATCCGGACAGAGACCCAAATGAACTGATAGACAAGGACTATCTGGACCCGATCTCAGGCTTCCCCGGCTATAAAAGCTTCCCGTGCAAAGTAGAGAAGAAATCGCCAGAAGCAGCCAGGCAGAGCAGGAGCGGGAATCAGAGGACTGCCAAAGAGAAGCTAGCGGGAGCAGTAAAAAAGCACAGGGGCGTCCAGCTGAGGCCAGACCGGTGTACTGGCTGCTATGCCTGCGTAACTGCCTGCCTGGATCAGCATTACGAGACAGAGGAGGAGGCTATAGCGCTTCGCCGCGTAGAGCCCACCGCCACAGGCTTTCGCTCCATCAGCTGTATGCACTGTACAGATGCTCCCTGCATGGCAGTCTGTGCTGCGGGAGCCCTGCATTTCGATCCGGAGACTGGCTTTGTTCTGGCAGACCCTTCAAGATGTATAGGCTGCCACCGGTGTGAATCCGCTTGCCCCTATGGTGTACCGCGATTTGACAAAAATAACCGGATGCATAAGTGCGATGGATGCAGCGAACGAGTAAAGGCGGGGCTGCCGCCGGCTTGCGTGGCGGCTTGCCCGTCTAGGGCGTTAAAGTAAGTTGCTATTTAATTGAGTCGCAGATAGCCTGGGGTTCTCTAGCTAAGTGTCTTTCTAAACCCGTTAGGAGTCTCTGGCTAAGTGTACTACCGATCCTTCTGGGAATCTCTGGCCAAGTGTTTTGCA
>CATOJE010000108.1 GCA_951800145.1 uncultured Lachnospiraceae bacterium
CTGACGATTTTCGTCTTGATTCTTTAATATAAAAAGGTGGCATTTTTATTATTGATGTCAATTTATCCATCAATTCAGAATACCCAAAGTACAGAAAGAGACCTGAAACTGTCGGTGCTTAGACGCGGTATCCCACGCGTCTTACGCACCGCTACGCTTTCGGCGGAGCGAGAGCGCGGTGACGTTGGGATCCGGCCTGCCGCGGGCGTAGCCTCCTGGCGAATATGCACCTGCACCTTCCCCCGCTGCCAGAGACTCCTTGCGGGCTTGGAAATACACTTAGCCAGAGATCTTCTAAGCGTCCGCGACTCAGTTAAATAGCAACATTCCTTTTACTTCTGAAAGTCACAGCCCTCCCTTCAATTCTCCTTGACATCTTCCGCAATTACGATTAAACTCCTTTAAGTGCGAAAAATTATTCTGCAAGAAAATACCATAAAAAACAAGAAACAATGATGAATTTCAAAATAAAACCAGTAACTGGGCGTGGAATGTGTCCTGGTGGTCAGATCCCATTCTTTTGGGGAATTATCCGGAGGAGGGTCTGGAGAAATACGGTCCTTATCTTCCTGAGATCACCCAGGAGGACATGAAATTGATTGCACAGCCCATTGATTTTTATGGCCAGAATATTTATAATGGTCGCTGCGTCTGCATGGGGGAAGACGGAAAGCCTCAGCTGGTGAAGCGGAATGAGGATTTCCCCCGGACGGCGATGGACTGGCCGATTACGCCGGAATGCCTTTACTGGGGGCCGCGGTTTCTTCAGGAGCGGTATCATAAGCCTATCTATATTACGGAGAATGGCTTATCCTGCAGGGATATTATTTCTTCCGATGAGAAGGTGCATGATCCGGGACGGATTGAGTTTTTGAGCCGGTATCTGTCGGAGCTTAAAAGGGCCTGCGAGGATGGGGTGGATGTACGGGGATATTTCCAATGGTCTCTGATGGATAATTTTGAGTGGTGCCGCGGATATGGAGAGCGGTTTGGATTGATCTATGTAGATTATCAGTCACAAAGACGGATTTGGAAGGATTCTGCATATTGGTATCGGGATTTGATTGCGGAGAATGGACGGTCATTGGCGCGGCGGGTGTGATGCTCCATCGATTGTCCGGTACATGAAGGCTTAGGAGGAATGATAATGGGAATTGTATTTTGTCAGGAGCATAATTTATTTCAGATTACTACATTGACCACGGAATATTGTATTGGAATTACCGATGAGCGCTATGTAGGACATGTTTATTATGGAAAGCGGCTGGAGGATGCGCGGTGCGCCTGTCTTCTGCGGACAGAGGAGCGGCCTTTTGTGCCTTCAACAAACCAGAGGGATAAAGGCGCTTTTCTGGATGTATTCCCCCATGAGTATCCGGTCTGGGGTGTGGGGGATTACCGGGAAAGCTGTCTTATGGTGCGGGACAGCCAGGGATATCGGGGCTGTGAGCTGTGTTATGAGGACTACCGTATCCTTCCGGGCAAGCCGAAGCTGCCCGGGCTCCCAGCCACCTTTGTGCGGGAAGACGCAGAGCAGGCAGGGGGTGGGCAGACCCTGGAGATTATCTGCCGGGACCGGATTCTTGGATTAAAGGTAATCCTGCGGTATAGTGTATTCGATGACAGTGACGCCATTATCCGGGGCGTGGAGGTGGAGAATGAGGGGACGCGGCCCCTTTATCTGGAGAAAGTGCTCAGCGCTTGCCTGGATATGGATGCAGAGGAGGGCTATGAGCTTTTGACGCTGAATGGTTCCTGGCTCAGGGAGCGGCGCATAGAGAGGAGTCCTTTATCCTATGGGAAGCAGGGGGTTTCCTCCGGCCGCGGGGAATCCAGCCACCAGGAGCATCCCTTCATAGCTGTGCTGGAAAAGCAGGCCGGGCAGGATCAGGGACAGGTGTATGGGATGCATTTTGTGTATTCCGGTAATTTCCTGGCACAGGCAGAGAAGAGCCAGTATGACAGTCTCCGGATGGTGATGGGAATCCATCCGGAGGGCTTTACATGGGTGCTTCATCCCGGTGAGCGGTTTACAGCCCCGGAGGTGGTTTGCGTCTACTCGGATCAGGGCCTGGGGAAGATGAGCCGCATCTTCCATGATTTATACCGGGGACATCTGATCCGCAGCCCGTATCTCCACCAAAAACGGCCGGTTTTGATTAATAATTGGGAGGCTACCTATTTTGATTTTGACTCGGAGAAGCTCCTTGCCATTGCCAGGGAGGCAAAGAAGCAGGGCATCGAGATGCTGGTAATGGATGACGGGTGGTTCGGACGGCGGGACAGCGATAATTGCTCCTTAGGCGACTGGGTAGTGAATGAGCGAAAGCTGAAGGGAGGCCTGAAGCAGCTGGTGGATCAGGTGCGGAAGGAGGGACTGCTTTTCGGCATATGGTTTGAGCCGGAGATGATCTCGCCGGATTCTGATTTATATCGGAAGCATCCGGAGTGGGCGCTTCAGCTTCCTGGAAGGAAAGGCACCCTGAGCCGCGAGCAGTATGTGCTGGATTTATCCCGGCCTGAAGTATTGGACTATGTATATGAATCTGTGGCGGCTATCTTAAGGAACGCGGATATTGCTTATGTAAAGTGGGATATGAACCGGCAGCTCACAGATGTGGGAAGCAGCTATCTGGATTCAGATCATCAGGGAGAGGTATTCCATCGGTATGTACTGGGTGTATACGCCCTTCAGGAGCGTCTGGTGCAGGAGTTCCCCAAGCTGCTTTTGGAAAACTGCTCTGGCGGAGGCGCCAGGTTTGATCCGGGCATGCTTTATTACAGCCCCCAGATCTGGTGCTCCGATGACACAGATGCCATCGAGCGCCTGGCGATTCAGGAGGGAACGGCACTGCTGTATCCTTTGAGCACCATGGGCGCCCATGTAAGCGACTGTCCCAATCACGGAGTAGGGCGGATCACACCCTTTGCCACCAGAGGACATGTGGCATTAGCCGGCACATTTGGCTATGAGCTGGACATTACGAAGATCTCAGAGGAGGAGCGGAAGGAAATACCAGGCCAGATCGCGCTGTACCACAAGTATCAGATGCTGATCCGGGAGGGAGACTATTACCGCATTGCTTCCTGGCGGGAGAACCACTGCTATGACTGCTGGCAGGTGGTCTCCAAGGATAAGAAGGAAAGCCTGCTCACCTATGTGCAGGTGCTGGCACAGCCCAATGTCCGCAGCCGGAAAATCTATCTGAAGGGACTGGAGCCTGGGGCGGATTACCGCCTGGAGATGGAGGGCGGTGAGGAAAGCCAGATCCTTAGCGGAAGGCTGCTGATGCAGGGCGGGCTTCTGATCCAAAGGATCCATGGAGATTTTATCAGCAGGCTGATTCATCTGACACAGGTATAAAACTTATTTTAATTGACTTTTTTAAGTGAAATTAATATAATGATGCCAGGGCCAAAAGGTCATGTATGACATGCTTGCATGTCAATACATGACTTTGGGACCCGTAAAAACATGAAAAAGTAGCCCCATAGGGCGGATTTTGAGTGTTTTTAGGATTGCGGGAGCATGAAATGCGGAGCAATCCGCGGCATTAAAGGGGGCAAAATACCTTTTGACCTCAACATCATCTATATCATAAATATAAAAAAACGAAACAAGTCAATGAAATAGGCCGTGAACAGTAACATGAATTTCCCGAATGGAATATGTGACTGCGGCTTGAGGGGAGAACAGCATGAAGAAAGAAGTCCGCCTGGCGGATATTGCAAACCGGCTGCAGGTAAGCACAGTTACAGTTTCGAATGCTTTAGCTGGACAGAAGGGGGTCAGCGAGGAGCTTCGGGAGCGGATTAAGCAGACGGCGGCTCAAATGGGATATCAGTCCAGGGCCGCCGCAGCGGCATCAGGCAAAAAGATTTTAACCATCGGGGTTATTATTTCAGAACAATATTTAGGAAATTACCCCTCCTTTTACTGGAAGGTTTATCAGACGCTGGCGGTGGAGGCCAGGGATCAGAGCTGTGTTCTCCCCTTTGAGGTTTTGACCAAGGAGGGGGAGGAGGCGCTGACATTGCCTTTATTTACCCGTGATTCCAAGACGGACGGGCTCATCGTCATCGGGGAGATCAGCAGCCGCTATCTGCAGTTTTTAAAGAATGAGACAGAGCTTCCTTTGGTTTTTGTAGATTTTCAGAAAAAGGGAATGTCAGCCAGTGCGGTTTTGACCAATAATTTTTATGGAATGTATGAGATGGTGAATTATCTCATTGAAAACGGCCATCGGGATATAGCCTATGTAGGGACGATCCGGGCGAATAACAGCATTATGGACCGCTATTTCGGCTATTTAAAGGCGCTGACGGAGGCAGATATTCCTGCCTGCCCGGAGTGGGTGATAAAGGACAGGGATGAAACAGGCTATCTGACGGATATCCCGCTTCCAGAGCGGATGCCTACGGCGTTTGCCTGCAACAGCGACCTTACCGCCAGTGCGCTGATCAAGATATTAGCGGGGAAGGGATACCGGGTTCCGGGGGATATCTCTGTGGTGGGATTTGATAATTACCTGTATGAAGGGCTTTGCGATATTAAAATTACGTCCTATGAGGTGAATGTGACAGAGATGGTGAAGGCGGCGCTGACTGACATTATCAGCCAGGTACGGGAGGATGGATGCGTCCGGACTAATGGCACGGAGGAGGAGACAAGGGAAGCCGCCCGGCAGCGGGTACAGATTATCACCGGGCGGCTGGTGGTAAAGGATAGTGTGAGGGTGCTGTCAAAACAGGGCGATGACGGACTGGCGCTCTGCGATCTCCACGTCTAAAATAACCTGCCGGGGCTGGTCGCTGGCTTCTCCTGTGATTCTTTTCAGGAGAAGCTCGGTGGCTGTCCTGGCTTTTTGCTGGATATTCTGGGAGATGGAGGTGAGCTTTGGGGTGGTGTAGCGGCAGAGGCTTAAGTTATCATATCCTACAATCGACAGATCCACAGGAATTCGAAGCCCGCTCAGCCTGGCGCCCTCCATAACGCCGATGGCGCAGATATCCGCAGTGGTAGCCACAGCAGATATCTGGCTGTTCATGGAGGCGATGGCCTTCCCGGCCGCGACGCCTCCCTCATAGTCTGTGGGGAAGGGGAGTACATATTCCTCCCGAAAGGGAATGCCGCACTCCTCCAAGGCTTTGCGGTACCCCAGATAACGCTGTGTGAGGATATAATTGCCTTCATAGTCGCTGACCAGGGCGATGTGGGTGTGGCCCCGGTTGATCATGTACTTTGTGGAGAGATATAACCCTTTCTGATCATCAGAGCAGACGCTGATCACATTGGAGCCCTGAGGGGGAACGTCAAAAATAACAAGGGGACAAAGAGGTTTAGCGATAAACTCTTTCGCGTAATCGATAAAATCCGGGTACATGAAAATAATTCCATCTACATTCCAGTTTTTTAAAAAATGGGAGACATCTCCCTCTTTTTTTATGGAGTGCATCATCATGTAATAGCCGTTTTTACATAATTCCTGCTCAATGATGCCCACCATGGTGCTCACATAAGGATTTTCCAGGTAGTTAACCTCTGAATCATCGATGGAAACAATAACTCCGATGATATTAGAGGTCTTTTTTGTCAGGCTTCTGGCGCTTAGATTGGGAACATAGCCGTATTTTTCAATAATTGCATTCACCTTCTCGGCAGTCTGTGCCGATACGCGGCCGGTTTTTCCATTGATAACATTGGAAACAGTCATCATGCTGACACCAGCTTTATCTGCAATTTCTTTTAAGGTCATTTTTTCCATAAATCGTTCCTTTACAAACAGTTTAACATCGCAAGCAATGGTTTATTAAATGTATCTGCTATTATTATAAAGCAGGACGGGGAAAGTTTCAACCAAGTATTTCAAATTATTATTGTATAAAATATACAAAAAATACATGTTTAAATTGGTGATAACATAAAATTCACAAGTTGATATTGACGTTTGTTACGAGATATGCTAATTTAATAATAGATTTAGCGCTAAACTAAGTGATAAGGAATGAAATCATGAGAAGGAATCAGGAGAAATAAGGAGGAAGAAAGATGATTAAGAGAAAATTCGCAGCAGTTATGACAGCGGCGGCAGTAGCGGTAAGCCTGGCAGGATGCGGCTCCGGCAGCTCCTCTGGCAGCGGGGCTCCGGCGGTGGAGGCTCCCACAGAGCCCTTTGGAGATACAATTAAGTATGACCCCGGGGTGCCGGTTAATGAGGGAAAGGATATTACCGTGGAGCTTTGGGAGTGGGGAAGCGACGAGCTGTTCCAGCAGGTGATTGACGGGCTATCAGGCGATTCATCCGAATGTGACCATCAAGCTGGTGAATAATCCCTGGGAGGATTACTGGACCAAGCTGCCTTTGGCTCTGGACGGGGAGAACGGCCCTGCCATCTTTAATGTACATAACAGCTACCACGAGAATTTGATTAATTATCTGGCGCCCCTTGAGATTCCTCTGGAGGAGCTCCAGGCAGACTTTACTGGTGTGGACGCTCATGTGATTGACGGAAAGGTGTATTACATTGATTACGGCATGATGACCGGTTCTGTGTATTACAATAAAGACATGTGGGAAACAGCCGGGCTCACCGATGCAGATATTCCTAAAACCTGGGATGAGATGCGGGAGGTGGCAAAGAAGCTGACCATTAAGGAGGGGGATAAGCTGATTCAGGCTGGCTTAAACTTTAATGATGACTTCCACCAGAATTATCTTCTGGGCTTAAATTATCAGCTGGGCGAAAATTTGTTCCAGGAGGATGGCCGGACGCCTAATGTGAACACCGACGCTATGAAGCAGATTATGCAGATGCTGGTGGATCTGTACCACACCGACGGAGTGGGCTCTGAGAACTTTGGAGAGAAGGGCTCCGACAGCTTCGGCCAGGGCCAGTCTGCCATGGTTATCCAGTGGGGCCACTATTATAATACCTTGAATACCACCTGGACCGATATTAATTTCGGTGTATTTGAAATCCCTACCTTTGACGGAAATCCTTATGCGTATAACCGCTATAACGGCGAGTCCTCCTTCGGAGTGAATAAGAATGCGCCGGCAGAGCAGCAGGCGGTGGCTCAGGATTTCGTGAAATATTTCCTGGCAAATGATGACGCACAGATCGCCTTTAACCTGGCGATGAGCACCTTCCCGGCGAAGAAGTCCCTGGCGGATAATGAGAAGGTGATGGAGAATCCTTCCTTAAGCATTTTATCCGAGCATATCGACCGCTACATCTGGCCGGGCCCGATGCCCTCTACCATGGAAACCTCTTTAAAGAAGGCGGGACAGGATATTTTCTTTAATGGCGTGGACATTGACACAGCGTTAAATGAGGCTCAGGAGACTATCATCCGGGATATGAAGAGCAGCACCTTCCAGTCTGTGGAGAGCCTGTATAAGTATGCAAAATAGAGAAGGATGCAGATAAGAAAGGGGGAAGATTATGTTTACCAAGACACATCCTTTGCAGAGCAAAAGTGAGATCATTCTTCGAAATATCGTTGTGGTTGCTATGGTACTGTTTTTTACCACGTTTCTTATTATTCCAATCGGAATCGCCTTTGCAGGAAGCTTCCGTGAGTGGAATCCATTAAGCGGAACCTATCGGTTCCTGGGCCTGGAGAACTATAAAGAGGTGCTGACCAGCCCGCTGTTTTGGAGCTCCCTGTGGAATACGCTGATTTTCTCTGTGGTGGTGATTATTTTCCGGGTGGGCCTGGGGCTTGCCATCGCATATGCTATCTACTCAGCCCTAATTAAGTACAAAAGCTTCTTCCGCTCTATCTTTTATATGCCGGTGGTAACCCCTATGGTGGCGGTGGCCTTTGTGTGGAAGTTTATGTATAATCCCCAAATCGGAACCGTGAACCAGATTCTGGGGCTGGATATAAACTGGCTCATGAATCCGAAAACAGCTCTGGCAGCTGTGATCATCATGACCATCTGGAAGGACTTCGGCTATGCGGTGGTAATGTATATGGCAGGGCTTTACTCCCTTCCCTCAGATGCCCTGGAGGCGGCTAAGGTGGATGGGGCGAATTCCTGGCAGAACTTCCGCTATATCACCTTTCCCCTGCTAAAGCCTATGACCTTATTTGTAACCATTACCTCTATCATTTCTTATATACAGGCGTATGTGCAGATCCTGATTATGACAGAGGGAGGCCCTGGTACAGCGACCTATCTGTCCTCCTACATTATTTACGATGAGGCATTTGTAAAGTATAATTTCGGTTATGCGTCAGCGCTGTCCTTTGTACTGTTTATCCTGACGGCGGCATTTACCTGGCTGTCCTTCCGGGTGTCCGGAAATGAAGAATAGGAGGGGCCTTATGAGAAGAAAAGTATGCAAGATTGCGCTTAATCTGATTCTGCTTGCCTTGGGGCTGATTACGGTGTATCCTTTTATTTGGATGCTCAGCTCCTCGTTTAAGCAAAACCGGGAGATCATGGCATTAGAGCAGCATCTTTTGCCCCAGGTCTTTACGGTTGACAACTATATTAATATGAATGCCCGTTTTAATTTCCTTCGGTTTTTTGCCAACAGCCTGCTGGTTACCATTGTAGTTACCCTGGCTGTGATCTATACCAGTACCTTGTGCGGGTTTGTGCTGAGTAAATATAAATTCAAAGGCCGGGAAATCTTATTCAGCTTTGTGCTGGGAACTATGATGATCCCCTGGTGCGTGACCATCATCCCCAAGTACTCCATGATTCAGTCCTTTGGATGGCTGGACAGCTATAAGGCCCTGATTATTCCGGCTATGTTCAGCGGTTTCGGCATCTTTAATATGAAGCAGCATATCGCCACCCTGCCGGATGAGATACTGGAGGCGGCCAGGATCGATGGGGCCAATGAATTTTTCATCTTCCACCGGATTATCTTCCCTATGGCGAAAAACGGGATTTCCAGCATTGCTATTTTTCAGTTCCTATGGACCTGGGAGGATTACCTGTGGCCTTATCTGGTGATCAACGCCAGAGAAAAACAGCTGTTAGCAGTGGGGCTTAAGATGTTCAGCGGACAGTATTCTACAGATTACGGCGCATTATTTGCGGCGACAGCGATTTCCATCATCCCGGTGCTGCTGATTTACCTGGTTTTCCAGAAGCAGTTTATCGCCGGAGTGGCATCTGCGGCAGTGAAGGGATAAGCGCTTCTGCTGTTTATGGCTTCGTGTGCTGACCATAAATTACAGGTGGTCAGCACACTGGCAGGATGTGGACAGCAGGCCCTGGGGGCTTGCAAAGGCAGCCGGAAGAACGAATAAAGGAGAGCTTGAAATGAAAGAGATTTACAGGATAAAGGCCCGCCCCTTGGCGCAGCCGGAAAATCAGGTGACAGGAGAAAACTACCGGATTACCATGCTCACAGAAGGGCTGATACGCCTGGAGTATTGTGAGGATGGAAATTTTGAGGAACGGCCAACCCAGATGGTGTGGTACCGCGATTTCCCCAAAACAGACTTTCGGCTGCTGAAATCAAAGGATGGGATTGAGATACATACCTCGCGACTTCAGCTGATTTATAATGAAAAGGAATTTTCAAAGCACGGGCTGAGCATTCAGGTGAAGGGAAACTTAAGCGCCTATCACAGCATTTGGCGTTATGGGGAACCCATTGCTGATCTGGGAGGAACGGCAAGGACGCTGGATGAGGCGGATGGGGCCATCCCGCTGGATCACGGTGTGCTCTCCCGGTTTGGCTATTCTCTTCTGGATGACAGCTTATCCCAGGTAATCCTGGAGGATGGCTGGGTGGAGCCAAGGAAAAAAGGAATTCAGGATCTGTACTTCTTCGGCTACGGCCATGATTATAAAGAAGGGCTGAATGCCTTCTATACCTTATGTGGCAAGACGCCCATGCTGCCCCGGTACGCCCTGGGAAACTGGTGGAGCCGGTTTTATCCCTATACAGAGAAGACGTATCTGGAGCTGATGGACCGGTTCGAGCAGGAGGAGCTTCCCTTTACAGTGGCGGTGATCGATACAGAGTGGCATCTCATGGACATTGATCCAAAGTATGGAAGCGGCTGGACCGGCTATACCTGGAACCGGGAGTATTTCCCAGATCCGGCTGGTTTTCTGGGGGAGCTTCACCGAAGAGGAATGAAGACTGCCTTAAATGTCCATCCGGCAGAGGGAGTTAAGGCTCATGAGGAGATGTATGAGGCCATGGCCGGCGCCATGGGTGTGGATGTAAAGAATCAGGATCCGGTAAACTGCGATCTGTCGGATCCAAATTTTATAGAGAATTATTTTCAGTACCTTCATCACCCCAGAGAGGAGGAGGGGGTGGACTTCTGGTGGATTGACTGGCAGCAGGGAACCAGCAGCAAGGTAGAGGGGCTGGATCCTCTGTGGATTTTAAACCACTATCACTTTCTGGATAATGGGAGGGAGGGAAGGCGCCCGATGACCTTCTCCCGCTACGCCGGCCCGGGAAGCCACCGCTACCCGGTAGGATTCTCGGGAGATACCATTATTACCTGGGATTCTCTGAACTTCCAGCCCTACTTTACAGCCAATGCCTCCAATGTGGGATATGGATGGTGGAGCCATGATATCGGCGGCCATATGCTGGGCTGTAAGGATGACGAGCTGGAGGCCCGCTGGACCCAGCTTGGCACATACTCCCCTATTATGCGGCTTCACAGCTCCAGAAGTGAGTTTAACGGAAAGGAGCCCTGGCGTTTTAAAAAAGAAGCTGAGCTGGCTATGAAGGAGGCCCTCTTGCAGAGGCACCGGCTGCTTCCCTATCTCTACTCCATGAATTACCGCAGCTATGAGGAAAATCTGCCTCTGTGCTGCCCGATGTACTATGAGCACCCAGAGGAAAAGGGCGCCTACTTCCAGCGAAATGAATACTATTTCGGAAGTGAATTAATTGCCGCGCCCATTACAACCCCCCGCCTTTCAGGCCTGAATGTGGCAAAGGTCAATGCCTGGCTCCCGGAGGGACGGTGGTATGATATCAATACAGGGATGATATACGACGGAGGGCGGATCCTGTCCATGTACCGGGATTTAACCAGCATCCCCGTCCTGGCCAGGGCAGGAGGAATCCTTCCCATGACCGAAGAAATCCGCTCCTGCCAGGCAGTAAAAAACCCAAAATCCCTTCACCTGTTCGTATACGCCGGAGCCAGCGGAAGCTTCACCCTGTACGAGGATGACAATCAAACCTGTCAGTATCAGGAGGGCATCTGGGTAAAAACAAAAATGTGCTATGAAGAGGGGAGAGAAACATCGGTCCTTACCATAGAGGCGGCAGAAGGAGCGCCTTCCCTTATTCCTGAAAAGCGCAGCTGGCAGGTGGAGCTGACAGGATTTTTAGAAGAGGCGACCCAGGATGTGCAGGTATTGCTGGGGGATTCGCCCCTTGAACCATCCCTGTTCCAGACAGAATATTGCCGGCAGAAGCAGGCGGTAAAGATTTCTCTTCCGGAGACGGATGTAAATCAAAGGCTCCGGATTCAGCTGAAGACAGAGCTGCGCACAGAAAGAAACTTCTGTGAGGAACGGATTTTCCGATTCCTGGATCAGGCGGAGATTGCATTTTCCCTGAAGGATGAGATCTTTGCGCTGGTGCAGAAAGAAAAGAGGATTCCGGTGCTGCTGGGACAGCTGAAGGCGATGGAGATTAGTGAGGACTTGTATGGAGTGCTGGCGGAGTACTTGACGGCGGTGTGAAGTTGCTATTTAATTGAGTCGCGGATGCTTAGAAGATCTCTGGCTAAGTGTATTTCCAAGCCCGCTAGGAGTCTCAGGCTAAGTGTACTACCGATCATTACCGATCCTTCTGGGAATCTCTGGTCAAGTGTCTTGCAGCCCATTAGGAGTCGCAGGCAGCGGGGAAGGTGCAGGCGCATATTCGCCGGGAAGCTACGCCCGCGTCAGGCCGGGTCCCAACGTCACCGCGCTCTCGCTCCGCCGAAAGCGTAGCGGAC
>CATOJE010000109.1 GCA_951800145.1 uncultured Lachnospiraceae bacterium
GCGCCTGCACCTTCCCCCGCTGCCAGAGACTCCTTGCGGGCTTGGAAATACACTTAGCCAGAGATCTCCTAAGCATCCGCGACTCACTTAAATAGCAATACCTACCTGCAGCAAGGAGCGAAATCTTCCACATAACCATCGGCGCCACCCATAAAGCGTGACTATGTCACAGAAGCGGCCCTAAATTCATGATACACTGTAGTCAGACAGAGGAAATCCCCTCTCGGGATTCCTCCATTCACTAATAACACCCAAGAATAATGAAAGGAAGGCCATGATTATGTCTGTAATAACTGTAAGCAAAAACAATTTCGATTCTGTAAAAAATAACAGCAAACCCGTACTTTTAGACTTCTATGCTGACTGGTGCGGCCCCTGCCGTATGGTATCCCCTATTGTCGAGGCAATCGCAGAGGAAAATCCTCAATACTTAGTAGGTAAGGTTAATGTAGACACTGAACCAGAGCTGGCGCAGCAGTTCAATGTCTTCAGCATCCCCACTTTGGCTGTGATCAAAAATGGAACTGTCATCAGCCAGGCTGCCGGCGTACGGCCGAAGGCTGAAATCCTTGCCATGTTAAAAGGTTAGCTTGCGGAGGCGTTCCTTATCCAGGATCCTGACGCCGCCCCTGGATAGCTCCACGATTCCTTCACTGGCAAAATATTTCAGCATCCTGGATACTACCTCACGGGCAGAACCGATATAACGGGCAATCTGCCCGTGTGTCAGTTCTATGGTATCAGCACCAGTCCGGACGGATTCATCTGAAAGAAAAATTGCCAGCCGCTTATCCAGGCTCATAAAAAGAATCTGCTGCATTACCCACATAACATCAGAAAAGCGGCTGACCGCTGTTTCCAGCGCGAAGATCCGGATGTCCGGATTCCGTTCTGAAACTGATGCAAAGGCAGGCCCGCTGATCACACAGCACTGACTGTCCTCCTCCGCGTCTACAAATACATCAAAGGTAACTGCCTCCAGGACACAGGATGCTGACAGCATACACAGGTCGCCTTTATGTAAACGGTAAAGGGTGATATCCTTTCCTTCTTCTGACATCATGTATAGTCGGAGGCTTCCTGAGCGCACAAGAATCACACCAGAGCACTCGTCCCCGCCGTGGATGTTCTTTCCCTTGGGATAAGTAACTCTGTAGGAGTTCTGACATAGATAGTCCTTGTCCCTATCCGGCATCTTGCTCCAAAAGGGAAAGATCTCTCTATAAATTTCTTCAAATTCCGGCTCATTCATACCATTACCTCTGTTCTTCTTATTTTTTCATTCTAAATCCATCTACTCTTATTATGCCTTTATCTTATGCAAATTTCAAGCTGTCATCGAACCAAAATAAGTCAAAGCAGCGGCCTTGTTACTATTCACTGCCAGTATCCTGCGAGGCGTTCGACCCACAGGGCCCGATGACTGTGAGTGTTTGACATTATTTGAATGGTTTTTGCACCATCCCATGGGGCAAGACTGCATGGATGCCCCGCACTCCATTTACAATCTGAGTTACCCGCTGGTCTACTGCCAGACTGGTCAATGCCAGCGCCTCCTTCTTCTCAACCTGATATAATTCTATGATCAGCTGGACCATCTCCTCCAGCGCCTGGTAGGATGCCCTTGTGAGATCCTCATGAAATCCAAAGGTGATCCAACCCTCGGGGGTTTTCGCCCGGGGCATGCTCCAGTGCAGCTCCGGACATACCTCTGCCCTCAGAACAATTCTCTCCATAGGGCATTCGATCGCGGTCCCCCCTAGCTCCCCGTTCCCCTGGGCAGCATGTCCGTCTCCAACGTATAAAAGCCCTTCATCGCAAAAAACCGGCAGATATAATGCAGATCCCGGCACCAGCTCTCTGCAGTCCAGGTTCCCTCCGGCCGCCCTGGGGGGATGGGTGGAAAGCCGCCCCGCCTCACCCGGCGCCACGCCGATCACACCCAGAAATGGATTCAGGGGAACGGTATGGCCCATGTGGCTCACCCCAACCATCTGCTCCAGATTTAAATCCCAGTTTAAGAAAAATTCCTCCTCCTGGTGGATTCCCAGCTCCCGGGTGTGGGGCGCATCACCTCCCCCAACCCGGCTCCATCCCCAGGCCGCCGGCCGGTTTTCCAGGATCTCCACCTTAAGAACCATCCCTGCCTTCGCCCCTTCCACAGCAATGGGACCGATCAAAGCATGCCCCCAGTCCTCAGCCCTGCGCCGCCCTTTAAAAAATTCGCCGCTATCGCTCCTTGGAGTCTCCGGCTTTTCCAGATGCCAGTCCCCGTCCAGACTGGCGCACACAATGATATCCCCGGATTCCACCCGCGCAACCGGCTTATCTGTATTGCAAAAGGTCCCTGTCAATGTCTCCCTTTCTAAAGGGATATTCACTATCTTCACCTTTCTGCCTCCTTCCTAAAAGGATATTCACTTTCTTCAACCTTCTGCCTCCTCATTCAGTCATAAGATATCCAAAATCATCTGCCCACTTCTTGTAGTCTGCAAGGGATTCCTCTAATCCGAAGCAGGGTTGATACCCTGCGGCCTGGATCAGACGCGTCACATCCATAACCCCATTATCCCTGTCTCCATGGTATTTTACATTAGCCTTTTCCGGGTCTATCCTATAGCAAAAGTCCGGGTATTCCTGCTCCAGCCTCTGGCACCAATCCTCAATGGACCACACAGAGCTGGAGCTGATATTAAAGATATCCTGGGAAAGCTGCTTTTTCCCTGCAATGGTATGAATTGCCCTTGCCACATCCCGGCTGTACACCCAGCTGGTCCGGTTGGCTCTTGGCAAGATCGCCTCCCTTCCCTCCCGCGCCATTTTCAGCGTCTGGTACGGCGCGCTCATAGTATCCCGGACGCCGGTAGGCCTCTCCCATGGACCGAACACATCCCCCAGCCGCACTGCTGTTACATCCAGGCCATACAGCTTTTTACACCGGAGGGCTAATGCTTCCGAAGCAAACTTTGAAATTTCGTACAGGTTTTCAGGAGTCAGCTCCTGCATATCTTCTGTAAGACGCTTTGCCGTATGTGCCGTCCTCCCATAAATCGCGATAGAGCTGACATAGATAAACCGTTTGATCCCACATGCAGCCGCCCCCCGGAGCAGTTCAATGGTTCCGCTGCAGTTGATTTCAAAGATCCGGCGCATATCCCGCCGCTCCCGCTCCTCATTTGGCGTAATAACAGCTGTGTGGACAATCCTGTCAATTTTATACGCTTCTAAAACTTCGCAAACACGTCTGCCATCCAGAACATCCCCCTTTTCCCAGGCATAAGCTCCTGGCAGCTTCCGAAAAGCTGTCTGTGCCTCCTCAACCACCGGCAGACAGTCATAGTTAACCACAGTTGCTTTATTCTTCAGGAATTCCTCGATCAGATTGATTCCCACAAAACCAGAACCCCCGGTAATCAATACATTCATCCCTTCACCTTCTTTCATTCAAAGAGCATTCTCACTCACATTTCATTCAGGATTGCAAATGCACGCACCGGAGACGCCGATGCCCCGGTCAGGCGCAGGGGAACGCCATAAAACTGGAATTCGCCCTTCCCCACAAGCTGATCCAGATGAATCAGCCATTCATAGTGGGTAATCTTTCTTTCGCGGCACACCCGATGGCTGGGAAAGAGCTTTGTATCCATAATGTCTGTGGACGGCCCCTCCACCCCGTGAACCCGGGAATGGTGATCCGCCAGCCAATGTGTAGCCTCCCCACTCAGCCCGGGATTGGAATAAATGCACTCTGGCTTTGGATAATATCTGGATACCCCGGTACAAAGTAAAACAATATGTCCGTCAATATTCACCCCTGCCTTTCTCTCCGCCTCCTCCAAATCCTTTGGTGTAATCATTCCCCGGTCAGGAATATGCCTCAAATCCAGGCATACCGCCTTGCCAAAAAACAGCTCCAAGGGCATCTGGTCTATGGGCAGGCCTGTAGGGCTCATATGGTAAAATGCATCAATATGGGTTCCAATATGATCCACTGTGCTGATATAATGCCAGGCAGAGGTGAATGGATCCTCCGGCGTTCCCATCTCAAGAGACCGGGTATCCTCATGGGACCTCAGCTGGACAAATACATTCGCCGGGAAGGCATCCTGGCAGGGCATATGGTCTGTGTACGGCAGTGTTAAATCAATAATCTTAGGCATGATTGTCCTCCTCTCACTATTCCAGTCCCAGAGTCCCTAAAGGATCCAGAACCTTAATCACATCTTCATCATGAACATTTTCTGCGTCAACATATACTGCCGGAACCGCTGTATTCGCATCCACTTCCTCCCCCTTCAGCACCCTTAAGGCAGCTTCCACACTTAGATACCCCACATTGTGAGGATCCTGGGCAACCGTACCTGTAAGGACATCATCGTAGATCGCCTGAACTAAATCAATGGATGAATCATAGCCAATGACACAGATATCACTTCTCTGCTCATCGCGGATGGTCAGGGAGACTCCTACCGATGCGCCCTCGTTGGTAGCAAAAATGCCTTTAATATCCGGGTGCTCGATCAAAATATCCTGAGTGATATTGGCAGCCTTGGTGCGATCTCCCTCGCTGTAAAAAATTTCTAACAGTTCAAAATTATCCTGCTTTTTGATTTCCTCCGTAAAGCCCCGTTCCCTCTGTTCTCCCTGCACAGAGCCAGGCACCTCCGACACAACAGCAACAAGGCCGCCTGCCTCCCCGATCTGTTTCACCATCGCCTGTGCTCCCATTGCGGCGGCTGCTACATTATCTGTGCTCACCGTGGTTTTCTGGCAGTCCGATTGGAGGGATCCATCCATGATAATGACGGGAATGGATTTTGCAGCTTCTTCTAAAATCGGCGCCAGGGAATCCGGATTTACTGGTGAGATAACGATCGCATCCACCCCTGCTGTCACAAAGTCCTCCACGATTTTAATCTGTCCTTCGATATCTGTATCCGTCGCCGTGCCCTGATACCGAATGGTATATCCTTCCTTTTCCGCCGCATCCTCACATCCCAGCCGCACCATCTTCCAATAATCATACAAGGTCGATTTTGGAATCACACCGATCTCTTTATTCCCTCCGCCTGCCTGGGTTTCAGCAGAACCTGCCGCAGACGCCTGTGGTTCGGCCTGAGCAGAAGAAGACGCTGTAAGCGGATCCTCCTTGCCGCCTCCCGAGCATCCCCCAAGAATCGAAGCCGCCATAATCCCTGCCAATACCATCCTTAACCGTTTCTTCATTCCTGCATCCTCCTTTGCTTTCACCTTTTCTTATTTTTTCATTTTTCCGCGAACCACATCTATATAAACTGCAATGATAATCACAAAACCAATGGCAATCTGCTGCCAAAAATAGTTCAGCCCTACCAGATTCAAACCATTTCTCAGGACTCCCATAATAAACGCCCCGATCATCGTCCCGGAGATGCTGCCCGAGCCGCCGGCAAGGCTGGCGCCCCCGATAACGGTCGCCGCAATCGCATCCGTTTCATAAGCATCTCCCGCTGTCGGCGCCGCCGTAACCAGACGGGAGGTCAAAATAATTCCGGCAATGGCCGATAAAATTCCACAGGTCATGTACATCCCTATCTTGGTGTGTATCACCTTCACCCCTGAGAGATAAGCGGTCTGCTCATTGCTGCCAACTGCAAAAATATTGCGGCCAAAATGACTCTTTTTTAATATGACCGCCATAATCACTGCAATCACAGCCATGATTATCACTGCATATGGAAGCCATCCCCCGATCCGTCCGCCGCCGATTTTTCCAAAGCCCTTCGGCAATCCGGTGACCGGGACTCCATCAGTCATAACATAAACCGTCCCCCGGATTACACTGTTCATCCCTAAGGTTGCAATAAAGGGGGCTATCCCCATTACAGCGATGACGAATCCATTAAGGATCCCAAGCAAGCCTCCGATCATTACTGCCGCAGTTACCGAAAGCCAGATAGGGAATCCTGCCTTCATTAATAATGCTCCGGTCATTCCACAAAAAGCTGCCACAGATCCTACGGAAAGGTCGATCCCGCCTCCCCCTATCACATAAGTCATGCCTATCGATACAATCGCACAGATGGATGTCTGCAATGCGATATTCATAATATTCTTTGCAGTGAGAAAATTGTCCGTAATAACGGAGAATAAACAGCACAAAATCACGAGCCCGGCCAAAATGCACATTTTCTGCATATTTCTCTTCCCAGTGTATTGTTTCCTGCCTGGAGCATTTAAACATTGTAAACGCATTCTCCCCATCCTTTCTAAATCTGAACTTAGGCCACCAGCCTGGCGGCAGGCCTTTATCATAAACCTATTGGCTCATAGCATACTTCAGTATCTTATTCTGATCCGCTTCTCCTGCATCAAGCTCTGCTGTGATACGCCCTCCGCTCATAACAAGGATGCGGTCGCTCATTCCTAAAATCTCAGGCAGCTCTGAGGAAATCATCAAGATTGTTGCGCCATCTTCCGCCAAACGGTACATCCATTCATAAATCTCATACTTTGCCCCCACATCAATCCCTCTGGTAGGTTCATCCAGCAGCAATACCCTTGACCTGCGGCAAAGCCATTTTGCAATCACTGCCTTCTGCTGGTTACCCCCGGATAAGCGACCCACCCTTTGACTCCGTCCTGCCGCCCGGATCCTCAGCATCTCAATGAAGGAGTCCGCCTCCTTATCGGCCATTCCATCCTGGATCATGCCCAGCCTGGAGAATCTCTCATAGCTGGAGAGGAGAATATTTTCCTTTAATGACTGTTCCAGCATCAGCCCGTCTCGTTTCCTGTCCTCCGTCACATAGCCGAACCCCATTCGGATTGCCTGAGAAGGGGAATGGATTACCTGCTTTTTTCCATACAGCTGGATCTCTCCTTTTTCTATAGGATCCGCGCCGAATAATGCACGTGCCAGTTCGGTCCGTCCGGCTCCCATCAAACCGGCAATCCCCAATATTTCACCCTGATAGGCCTCAAAGCTGATATGCTTTAAGCGCTTATGGGTACACAGATCCTGAACCCTTAATGTGCATTCCCCCCTTGTATAAGCTGGCCTGGGGGGATATTTCTGCACCAAGTCCCTGCCCACCATTTCCTTTATCAGCTGATCCTTCAGCTCCGGTTTATACCTGTGCTTTGCAATAAAATGCCCGTCCCGCAAGACTGAAACCGTATCCACAATCGCATCCAGATCACTCATTCGATGGGAGATATAAATGATCGCAACCCCCTCTTCCCTTAATTGTCTTATAATCGAAAACAGCACCTGAATTTCATGCTCTGTCAACGCTGCTGTAGGCTCATCCATAATCAGCAGCTCACACTGATAAGAAAGAGCTTTGGCTATCTCCACCATCTGCTGCTGTGCCACGCTCAGGGTGCTGACCTTTTGCGTGGGATCCATCCTGCAGTGAAGCTGTTCCAAAATTTCCTCTGCCTGCCGGTTCATCTTCCGGTCGTTGATAAACCCCCGAAAGCGGCTTTCTGGTTCCCGCCCGATAAAAATATTTTCGGCCACTGTCAAATCCGGCAGCAGATTAAACTCCTGATACACGATACCGATCCCATATTTCTGAATCTCCTGAGGATGGTGAATCCAAAGAGGTTCTCCTCTATAAATAATCGAACCCTCATCCTGCTTCACGATCCCTGTTAATATTTTCATCAGGGTGGATTTTCCCGCGCCATTTTCCCCCAGCAGGGCATGTACCTCGCCCTTTCGAACCGTTAATTCCACATGATCGAGCACTGTGATGCCAGAATACGCTTTACATATCCCCTGTGCTTTCAGTAGTACCTCTCCCATATGTATCCCCTCCTCTCTGCAGCCCTCAGCTTCCCTGCGGCCTAAGTTCAGGTATTCCAAATGCGCCCGCCAGACTTTCATGTGTGATGGTTCGTCCATTGCTGGGCACATGAAGGTTCACTTACATAAACCTCCCGGCAAAATACTGGATGTAAGCCAGCATTAAAGCATCACATCCCCAAGGTTTGGCCCCAGTGTCTGTCCTGTATATAGATTTCCATCGGGTTCACTGGCCAAAAACACCGCAGTCGGAAGCACCTCCTCCACTGCGCCGAATCTGGGAAGCACCAGCTCCGCCTGCTTATCTTTCCGCCACCTGTCGCTTACCACTCCCATAAGCTGGGTTTCAATGGGCCCTGGCGCAATGCAGTTTACCGTCACATGATACTGCCCTATTTCTCTTGCCAGACTTTTTGTAAAACCGATCACACCTGCCTTTGCTGCAGCATAATGGCAATGCTCCACACTTCCCTTTTGCCCAACCTGAGATGCGATATTGATAATCCGGCCGGATTTTTGCTTCATCATAATCGGAACTGTGTATTTACAAGTAAAATACACACTAGTCAAATCCACTGCCAGCATCCGGTTCCAATCCTCTGTTGTAATATCCACCAGCAATTTCGGGTTGGAGATGCCGGCGGCATTAATCAATACATCAATACGGCCAAAGGCTTCCACTGCCGCGTCAATCAGACGTTTTGCAGTCTCCTCCAGAGAAATATCCCCCTCTACAAGTACTACCTTCACCCCATACCCTTCCAGCTCCCTTTTAAATTCCATCATCCGGCCTTCATCCTGCTCATAGTGATTTAGCACCAAATGAGCCCCTTCTTGTGCAAATATAGTGGGAAAGCCGCGGCTCATACCAAATCCGCACCCGGCTCCCGTTATCACTGCAACCTTCTCCTTTAATTTCATCTTTCTCCCATCTCCTCCTTTCACTCATTTATGTTCATCATTAATCATCAATGAGTAGTGTTTATACATTTAAGATATCATACTGTCCTTCTGTTTGCAACTAAAAAAGTATGATTTCACTCTTTTTCTACAATTTTTAACAAGTTTTTACCGTATATTTTGTTGATTATTTTTCTTTATCTTTCCTATTTTTCCCTTGTCTTCTATTAAAGCATGTGCTAAACTATATTCATCATTGATGAGTAATGATGCTCAACCTTTTGCAAAGGAGATAACCCGATTATGGTAGAATTGATTACAGCTGAGAATATTGAAAAGCTTGCGACCTTTTTTTCATCCCGCTCTGAATTGTTAGATTTCTTAATTATGGAGCTTATCCGGCGGGAGGACACTATCCTGGGCTCCCTGACATTAAAGATCCAGCTGGATAAGCTAGGTGTAAATGTAGCCATCGCTACCATTGGACGCAACCTTAAAATGTTAGATGACAAAGGCTGGACGAAGCCTATATCAAACAAAGGGCGTATCCTTACCTCTGAAGGACGTTCCGCTTTGGACATGCTCTGCAACCGGATTGAAAAGTCCATGCTCAGCGACGAAATCGTAAGCTCTCTGGAGATTAATAACTTTGACGATCTGTTAAACGTGCTGGAGGCGCGTCTGATCATAGAAAGGGAAGCGGCACGTCTCGCCGCTTCCAATGCAACCGAAGAGGATTTTGAAAAAATGCAGTGGACCCTGGATCAGCACCGCATGCTTCTGGCCAAAAAGCTGGATGATTCCCGAGCTGGCCTGGACTTCCATACCCTGGTGGTGGATGCTGGAAAAAACCGCTTTCTGGGTGCGGTGCAGCGCCTCCTGGCTTTTGAAGAGCATCAGATCGAATCCCGCTTTGAAAGCTTAGGCGTAAGAAACCACGCCCTGGAATATATCGAAGATCATCAACAGCTGTTAAATTACTTAAAAGCCAGGGACGCCGATGCCGCCTGCCGTTTTATGGATGAACATATCTCCTGCATTATCGAGTCAGTAAAGCAGGAAAAGCTGACGAAAACCAAGCCCGTACTATGATACAGTGTAATAGCTTAGTAGATAGAAAAATGCATATAATCCTTCTCCCCATTCTGCCAGCTCCCGCCCCAGGTAAAGCCATGGGCCTGGAATAAGGATACGCAAAGATCCTCCTCATGAATCTTATATGGAAAGCTCTCCGTGCGGTCTGCGTACCTTTGTCCCTCCTCCGGCTCATAGTGGGTTGTCCCATCCTGGTCCGTCCACTGGTATGGATTATAGAGCGGATTAATGTCTATGGCTTTTCCCACAGCATGCCTAGATAAATTGCCGCTGTCCCCGGAGGAAAGGCGGTAGTTAAAGCAGGAGGTATTATTATCCGCTGCCGACTTCAGATCCTCTGCATCGTAGTCATCCACCAGCACCATCTTCTCTATCCGGTAAAAGTTATCATACAGCTCCTGAAAAATCTCCAGCAAATCCTGGCTGATATCCTTATGGCAGACCAGTTCTCCCACATAGCTTCTGCCGTCCGGACCACAGTACAGCACCTTCAGGTACCGGAGATCCTCTCTGGGTATGGTGCAGTCTTCTTTATAGGACTTCCCGTACATCCGAGCAAAAACACTATCGCTGATGGGACTGGAGGTAAAATATGCGGAAATACCATACTTCCGGATATCGCTCCCCTCCACCACTGTCCCAGCCTTTAATGTGGAAGCACCGGTCCGTATTACCCGGGTGGCGGCCGCACAGCTTGCTATTATCCCCGCTCCTGGTACGGCGCCTCCTAAAACACTAATCCCAAGTCCGATTGCCGCTCCTAATAAATACGCTCTACTTCCTTTCATTCTGCATTTCCTTCAATCTCTTTCTATCAATCTTTCCATTAGCATTATGGGGCAAAGCCGGAAAATAACAGTATCGTCCTGGTATCATGTAGGATGGGAGCTTTTTCCCCAATGCCAGGTTCCATTCCTTCTTGTTCAGCTCTTTTCCATCATAGCAAAGAAGAATCTGTTTTCTCTTCTCATCATAGATACAGGCACAGTCTCCCACGCCCTCCACGCCTGCTGCCGCAGACTCAATCTCGCCCAGCTCAATCCGGTACCCCATGTGCTTGATCTGATAATCTTTCCTTGAAATATAGATCAGGTTCCCCTCTTCATCCATACGCACCAGATCCCCTGTCCGGTAGATGGGCTCCGGATAATCGGGATTCAAGGGATTATCCACAAAGGAGGCCCCTGTCCTCTCTGGATTCCGGTAATAGCCCAATGCCAGACAGCTTCCTGTCATGCAGAGCTCCCCTTCTTCCCCCTCCTTTACCGGGCGATCCGCCTCCCCCAGGATCACTGCCCTGGAATTACGGATGGGCCTTCCGATGGGAAGCGGTGAATCCAAGTCCCGATCCCTCTCCTTGTCCATGATGTAAGCAGTGCAGACAAAGGTCTCTGTAGGCCCGTCGGTGCTTAGGTCCGGTCTCTCACGGACCTTACCACTACAGCGAACAATGTGGGAGTAGTAGTTTCATCTTTGTTCTGCGATGTGCCAAATAAGCAATACGGTTCCGGCGTATATGATAACTTATGA
>CATOJE010000110.1 GCA_951800145.1 uncultured Lachnospiraceae bacterium
CGGAGCGAGAGCGCGGTGACGTTGGGACACGGCTGCTGGGGCGCGTAGCTTCCTGGCGAATATGCGCCTGCACCGATACCCGAAAACTTAGGAGCCCTAGCGGGTAACGACGTACACTCGGCTGACGAATCCTAATGGGTAACGACACGCACTTGGCCAGCGAATCCTACCGGGCTGCGGCACCCACTCAGCCAGCGATCCCCCAGACTTTCGCGATCACAGAGACTAAAGTAAGTAGCAACTTCGCGTTTTACATACTACGGAAAATCCGCTTCCAAAATTAAGCTAATGACATTGATTCACAGCAACAAAGTAATGGGAAAAGGGATACCTCTGGAATGCATACCTTTCCACATGGATGGGAACATTAGAAAAAGTGCATAAAATTCAAATAGAAAAATTGTCACAAACGCAGAATTATAAAAAACATATGCAAACATATTGCAATTATAACGCATATAATATAGTTATTGCATAAACATTGCGTAAATTAATGCAATATAGTGCAAAAGGACAGGAGGTAAGTGATAATGAGCGATTTGATTTTGTCCCCGCTGACTGGCAGGACAGTGCCTTTGGATCAGGTTCCGGATCCGGTGTTTTCTCAGAAGATCATCGGCGACGGGATCGCAGTGATTCCCACAGAGGGGAGGATTGTCAGCCCAGTAGACGGGGAGGTGGCCTCTGTGGCAGAGACCCTTCATGCATACGGATTCCGCACAGAGAGCGGGCTGGAGCTGCTACTCCATGTGGGTCTGGAAACGGTGGCATTAAAGGGAGAGTGCTTTGAAGCTTTTGTGAAAGCCGGGGATAAGGTGAAGGCAGGGGATTTAATTGCCCAGGTGGATTTAAAGGCTCTTGAGGAAAAGCAGATAAATCCCATCACGCCGGTGCTGGTCTGCAGCGGCATGGAGGGCAGAGAGCTGGAGCTTCACCAGGGGGAGGTAAAGGCTGGAGAGAGCCCGGTGCTGTCCATAAAAGGCGGAAATCAGCTGGAAGACGGCAGCAGGTCAGAAGGACGGGCAACCGCATTCGGAAGGTTCTGTGTCAGCAGCTCCGCACTCGGGCAGCCAGGCAACAGCAGATCAGCCTGGGGAAGGAAAATCGGGACAGGGATCGAAAAAGCCGGCTAAGGTGAAGATTAATTTTGATTTCTTGCAGAAGCTGGGCAAGGTTTTGATGGTGGTCATCGCAGTTATGCCCGCGGCGGGCCTTATGATCAGCCTTGGAAAGCTGGTTCAGATGGCAGGTGTGGACTACCATATGATTCTGATGATCGGCAGCACCATGGAGAATATCGGCTGGGCGGTGATCAATAACCTTCACATTCTCTTCGCAGTGGCCATCGGCGGATCCTGGGCTAAGGAGCGGGCGGGAGGCGCCTTTGCAGCGGTGATTGCGTTCATTTTGATTAATTGTATTACAGGAGCTATCTTTGGGGTGACTGCAGATATGCTGAATGATCCCGAGGCAGTGACCCATACCCTGTTTGGCCGGGAGATCCTGGTGAACGGGTATTTTACCTCGGTTCTGGGGGCGCCTGCGCTGAATATGGGCGTGTTTGTGGGAATTATCTCTGGATTTGCCGGAGGCATGATTTATAATAAGTATTATAATTACCGGAAGCTGCCGGATGCCCTGGCCTTTTTTAACGGAAAACGGTTTGTGCCTATGGTGGTCATCGTCTGGTCTGTGATTGTCTCCATGGTTCTGGCTGTGGTTTGGCCGGTGGTACAGACCGGGATTAACAGCTTTGGGGTGTGGATTGCTAATTCCTCCTCCACATCACCGGTATTGGCGCCCTTTATTTACGGAACATTGGAGAGGCTTCTCCTGCCCTTCGGACTCCATCATATGCTGACGATTCCTATGAATTATACCTCCTTCGGAGGCACTTATACCATTCAGACGGGAATTAATGCAGGCTCTCAGGTATTTGGCCAGGATCCTTTGTGGCTGGCCTGGGTGACTGATCTGATAAATTATCAGGATGCAGGAAATACAGCGGCTTATTCGGAGCTAATGGCCACGGTAATCCCGGCCAGATTCAAGGTGGGCCAGATGATCGGCGCTACCGGACTTCTCTTAGGCATTGCCCTGGCTATGTACCGCCGGGCAGATGCAGATAAAAAGCCGAAATACCGCTCCATGTTTTTCTCCACGGCCCTGGCGGTGTTCCTTACCGGCGTTACAGAGCCGCTGGAATTTATGTTTATGTTCTGTGCACTTCCTTTATATGTGATTTATGCAGTTCTTCAGGGATGTGCCTTTGCTATGGCGGGAATCCTGCCTTTGCGGCTCCATTCCTTTGGTAATCTGGAGTTTATTACCCGGGTCCCCATGTCCTTAAAGGCTGGTCTGGGAGGGGATCTGATTAACTTCTGCATCTGTGTTGTGGCATTTTTTGCCATAGGCTATGGAGTGGCCTATGTGCTTATTGATAAGATGAAATTTGCCACGCCGGGACGGTTAGGTAATTATACCGATGAAGGCTCTGAGGAGGAGGGAAGCACATCTTCCGGAAGCGAAAAAGCTTCCGGAGGTAACAGCCAGGCGGAGCGGATTATTGCTCTCTTAGGCGGACGGGAGAATATTACCCTGGTGGATGCCTGTATGACCAGGCTCCGGGTAACGGTTAAGGATCCGGCCAAGGTGGCAGAGCTTCCGGCCTGGAAGGCGGAGGGCGCCCTGGGGCTTCTTAAGAAGGATAACGGGATCCAGGCGGTATACGGCCCTAAGGCGGATGTGCTGAAATCGGATATTAATGATATTTTATGATGTCAGGAGCAAAAGAAATGGGTGAACATTTGAAATGAAACTAATCACATTAAATACACACAGCCTGGCGGAGCCGGACTGGGAGAAAAAGCTGGAATTATTTGCAGAGCTGGTTTTCAGGGAAAGGCCGGATGTAATAGCGCTTCAGGAGGTGAACCAGACTAGGAGCAGCATGATAGCAGAGGGAGCGGAGGAGACAGGGTTTCTTCCCTGCCCCCCGGCTTTTGGGGAGATGAACGGCGGGAAGGAGAGATCCACCAGGGTGACAGGAGAAAAGAAAGGCTTCCTGGAATGTGCCGGGGAAGGCCAGACCTGCAGCCTGCCGGTCCGAAGGGATAATTATGCCCTCCTTTTAGCCAGAAGGCTAAAGGAGCGGGGCTGTCCCTATCACTGGACCTGGGCGCCGGCCAAGCTTGGCTACGATATCTATGAGGAGGGGCTGGCATTATTATCTCTGGCGCCAGTCCGGAAGGCAGCACAGTGCTATATCAGCCAGGGCAGAGACTTTTCCAACTGGAAAACCAGAAAGCTGGTGGGAATCCAGGTAGGAGAGAGCTGGTATTATTCCGTGCACATGGGCTGGTGGGGGGATGAAGAGGAGCCCTTTGCCAGTCAGTGGGATCGGGCGCTTAGCTGGATGAGGGAAGAGGGACTTAAGGGGCAGGCTTGTCCGGAAGCTGGCATCTGCCCGGAAGAAGACATAAGCCGGGAGGAAGCACCTGGCCCCTCTGTCTGGGTAATGGGAGATTTTAATAGTCCGGCAGGAAAGCCTGGTGAGGGATGGGATTATGTGAAGGCCTCCGGCTTTTGGGATACCTATGAGCTGGCAGAGAAGAAGGACGGCGGGGTCACCGCTGCCGGAAGAATCGACGGATGGGAGGATTCTGACGGAAGGCGGATCGACTATATCTGGTGCAGCCCCAAGGTAAAGATAGAAAGCTCCCAGGTAATTTGTAATGGAAGCGAATCCCCGGTGGTTTCGGATCACTACGGGGTGATGATTGTTACAGGAGGTATGGTATGAATCGAGGAGCAGGGATATTAATGCCCATCACAAGTCTGCCGTCAAGGTACGGCATCGGCTGCTTTTCCAAAAGTGCTTATGATTTTATCGACTGGCTGAAGGAGGCCGGGCAGTGCTACTGGCAGATCCTGCCCCTGGTTCCCACCAGCTATGGGGATTCCCCCTATCAGTCCTTTTCCACCTATGGGGGAAATCCTTACTTTATTAGCCTGGAGGCGCTGATCGAGGAGGGAACCCTCACTGAGGAGGAGTGGGAAGGGCTGGATTTCGGAGAGGATCCCCAGGATATTGATTATGAAAAGCTGTATCAGGGGCGGTATCCGCTGCTGCGAAAGGCCTATGAGCGGAGCAACATCACCCAGGATCCGGAGTATCTGCGCTTTGTAAGGATAACAGCTGGTGGCTGAAGGATTACGCCCTGTTTATGGCAGTGAAGAGCCGGTTTGATGAAAAGCCCTGGACCCAGTGGGCAGAGGACATCCGGCTCCGGTGGGGCAATGCCATGGATTACTACCGGAGGGAGTGCTATTTTGAGATCGAATTCCACCAATACCTCCAGTACCAGTTTTACAAGCAGTGGATGAAGCTAAAGACCTATGCTAATGCTCAAGGTGTTCGGATCATCGGAGATATCCCTATCTATGTGGCCATGGACAGCGCGGATGTGTGGGCACATCCGGAGCTGTTCCAGCTGGACGGGGAGAATGTCCCTACGGCTGTGGCCGGCTGCCCGCCGGACGGCTTTTCCGCCACAGGGCAGCTGTGGGGGAATCCCCTCTACCGGTGGGAGTACCATGAAAATACAGGCTTCCAGTGGTGGATGGAACGGCTGGAATACTGCTTCCGCCTTTATGATGTGGTGCGGATCGACCATTTCCGCGGCTTTGATGAGTATTATTCCATTCCCTATGGGGCAGAGTCAGCCATCGGGGGAACCTGGAAGAAGGGGCCGGGCATCCGTCTGTTCCAGCGGATGCAGGAGGTTCTGGGACCGCGGGAGGTAATCGCAGAGGATCTGGGCTATGTAACAGAATCTGTAAAGGCACTGGTAAAGGACAGCGGCTTTCCCGGGATGAGGGTGCTGGAATTTGCCTTTGATTCCAGAGACACCGGCTGTGCCAATGATTACCTTCCACACAATTATGTGGAGAACTGTGTGGCCTACACCGGAACCCACGATAATGAAACCCTGGCCGGATGGTTTGACAGCATCAGCAAGGAGGAGCTGGCTATGGCGAGGGAATACCTTTGTGATTTTTACACGCCGAGGGAGGAGCTGCACAGGGTATTTATCAGTCTGATTATGCGAAGCTGCGCAAAGCTCTGCATCATTCCCATCCAGGATTACCTGGGCTATGATAATGCTTCCAGGATGAATCGGCCATCGACTGTGGGGACAAACTGGAAATGGAGAGTGACGAAGGAGGAGCTGAGCCCGAAGCTGGCAAAGGAGATCTATGGAATAGCCAGGCGGTACGGGCGGCTGGCTTATTCCCGCCCGCTCCAGCAGTAGGTGCACAGCTTGCAGGGAGATATCCCGATGGATTCGATCAGATCATCCAGCCGGTGGTATTTCAGAGAGGTAAAATTCAGCTGTTTCCGGATCTGCTCGATCATCTCCAGATAGTTCTGGCTGTCCGGATTAGCGTAGTCATCCAGAACCTCACGGGATACCTTCTCCCCCTCTCTCTCCTGGATAACGCGACGGGTGATCAAATCCAGCTCTGAGTTGGAGCGGGAGAAGTTCAAATATTTACAGCCAAAAAGCAGAGGCGGGCAGGCCGGACGGATATGTACCTCCCTGGCGCCGCTCTGGTACAGGAATTCTGTGGTTTCCCTGAGCTGCGTTCCACGGACAATGGAATCGTCGATTAAAAGCAGGCTTTTGCCGCGGATCAGGGCGTCCACGGGAATCAGCTTCATTTTCGCGATCAGATTCCTCTGGCTCTGGTTCTGAGGCATGAAGGAACGGGGCCAGGTAGGCGTATATTTGATAAATGGCCTTGCGAAGGGAATGCCGGATTCATTGGCGTAGCCGATGGCATGGGCGATGCCGGAGTCCGGCACTCCTGCCACAATATCCGGACGTATAGCAGACGATCCGCCAGGATTTCCGCCTGGCTCCTGCCTGGAGCAGGCCGCTTTATTGCCAGAGCAGCCAGTGTCACAGGCCTTGCACCCTAAATCCCGCTGTGCCAGAATCTGGCCGCAGCGATACCGCATTTCCTCCACATTGATCCCCTCATAGCTGGAGGTGGGATAGCCGTAATAGACCCACAGGAAGGAGCAGATTTTCATCTCTGCCCGCGGCTTGCTTAAGGACTGGATGCCCTCAGGGGTGACTAAAACAATCTCTCCGGGGCCCAGCTCCGAGTAGTCATGATAGCCCAGATTAATGTAAGCAAAGCTTTCAAAGGAGACGCAGAAGGCATTTTCCCGCCGTCCGATAACGACAGGAGTCCGGCCGCAGCGGTCCCTGGAGGCATAGATGCCCTCAGGCGTCAAAAGCAGGATGGTCATGGAGCCCTGGATCATCTCCTGGGCGTGGAGCAGGCCCTCCACCAGGCTTTGCTTCTGGGTGATGATGGAGGCAGTCAGCTCTGTGGCATTGATCCGGCCGCCGCTCATCTCCATAAAGTGGATGTGATTGTTCTCGTAAGCATATCGGATCAGCTCTTCTTCATTATTAATCTTCCCTACAGTAACGATGGCAAAGCTTCCCAGATGGGACTGGATTAACAGAGGCTGGGGCTCCATATCAGAAATGGATCCAATGCCGGAATTCCCTTTAAGCTCCTCCACATCCCGCTCGAATTTGGTGCGGAATGGGGAGTTTTCTATATTGTGAATGCTGCGCTGGAAGCCGTCCTTTCCATAGACTGCCATGCCGCCCCGCCTGGTGCCCAGATGGGAGTGGTAATCTGTGCCGAAAAACAGATCCATGACGCAATCTTCCTTTGATGTTACACCAAAAAATCCAC
This sequence comes from uncultured Lachnospiraceae bacterium, assembly GCA_951800145.1. GTDB lineage: Bacteria > Bacillota > Clostridia > Lachnospirales > Lachnospiraceae > Caccovicinus. The sequence continues at coordinate 6,784 of CATOJE010000110.1, forward strand.
CCATGAATGATTTCCTCCGAAAAATAGTAAATTGGTAATAGCAATCATAAGTTAGTGTAGCATATTTTACATTGCATGTACAATCCTGGTGATATATTAAATATTCTTATAAATAGAGGTCGATATATTGCCTGCACAGAAGCATACAGAGTACTGGAGCAAGCTTGGCAGAGATGGATAGGGGAAGCATTGTAAGAAAATCGTAGGAAAAATGTTATCCGGCAAAAATTGACAGGATGGGCGAATAGGGATAGACTTACCTTATGATTTTATAAAATTTTGCAGAAGGCGTGACAGGGGGATGATATATGAGGGGAGAAGGACAGATTTACCATACATTGTCAAATGGCGCGGGCGGGAGGATATCCCGCAGCCGTCGGCAGGAGATGTATGTCAGTATGGAGAGCGGCTATGAGAGGGGAGGCGGCAGAAGCAGGCTGATGCAGACGAGGACGCCGCAGCTAAAGGCGCCCCAGTCAAAGATACCTGCCAGCCGCGGCCGTTCTCCGGCAGGCTCTGTTCCTCCAGCCTCCTCCCAGGGGAGAAGCAGCCGGAAAGAGAGCGGGGGGATCGGCCCATGGCTTCTGTGGCTGCTCATTGTGGCCATGGCATTTGCAGCAGGCCTGGGAACTGGCTGGTATATCTGGGAAAGGAATACAGGCTCTACGGTCAGCCTGGCCTCTATCCAGGCGCCAGAATGGATCGATCAGAGGCTGATCCGGAAAAATATCTATTCCCGCCCGGCCGTATCCCTGCGCCAGGTGAATGACATTGTGGTGCATTATGTGGCAAACCCAATGTCCAGCGCAGAGGATAACCGGAACTATTTTGACCGTCTGGCTGACCAGAGCGGGGACGGAGCTACCAGTGCCAGCGCTCATTTTGTCATCGGCCTAGAGGGGGAGATCATCCAGTGCATCCCGGTCAATGAGATCGCCTACGCTTCCAATAACCGGAACAGTGATTCCATCGCCATCGAGTGCTGTCATCCGGATGAGACCGGGGAGTTTACCGAGGCAACCTATGATTCCCTGGTAAAGCTTACAGCCTGGCTATGTGATGAGACGGGTATCAGCCGGAAGAGCGTGATCCGCCACTACGACATCACTGGCAAGGACTGTCCCCGGTATTTCGTGGGTGATGAGGACGCCTGGAAGCAGTTTAAGAAGGACGTCCAGGCCTACCAGGGGGACTGGGGTGAATCCGGCAGATAGAGCTCCGGCTGCCCTGTACACTCGAAAAACATGCTGCCTGCCTTACAGCTATTTGCTGAAGGAGGAAGCTACCATAATTATGGTATGTCAGCATGTTCGTGCTGGTCCGTCTGCGGTGGCTGGCGCGCCGAAGATTTCATGGCATAAACGGCAGCCGGTGGGGGTGGCAGCCAGTCCGCCCTCTGCAGTTTCCTTTAAGGAAGGGGGCATCTGCCTTCCGACCCGCTTCATGGCCTGGATCACCTCCTCAGCCGGGATGACCGAGGAGATGCCTGCCAGCGCCAGTTCACTGGCCACAAATGCATTGGCCACGCCCATGGCGTTTCTCTTAATACAGGGAACCTCCACCAGACCAGCGACCGGGTCGCAGACTAAGCCCAAAATATTTTTTAAGGCGATGGCGCAGCTGTTCACCACCATCTGAGGCGTGCCTCCCAGAACCTCGGTCAGGGCGCAGGCAGCCATGGCGGAAGCCGTTCCCACCTCAGCCTGACAGCCCCCCTCCGCTCCGGAGATGGAGGCATTTTTTGCGATGACCATCCCTACGGCAGAAGCGGTAAAAAGGGACATGACGATATCACGCTCCGGAAGCTTTTTCTCCTCCATCACAGAGATCAGCGCCGCGGGAAGGACGCCGCAGGAGCCGGCAGTGGGCGCGGCCACGATCCGCCCCATGGAGGAGTTGTACTCCGCCACAGCCAGGGCCATGCTTAAAGCATTGCCAAAGAGCAGGCCGAAGTGGCTTTTTCCCTGGTCCACTGCCTGCTTCATCTTATAAGCCGCCCCTCCGCTTAAGCCGCTTGCAGAGCGCAGAGTAGGATCCATGCCGTTCTTAGCAGATTCCTGCATGACATGGAAGCTTTTTTCCATAGTAGAGAAGATTTCCTCCTGCGGGCATTCCATGGAGCTGGACTGCTCCTCTAAAACAATGGCGGAGATCCGTTTGTCTTGCGACTGGGCGATTTGGGCAAGTTCTTCGATGGTATTGTAGGATAGGTTCATAGTGTGCAGCTCCTTTTACTGTCTGTTTGAAGTTCGCTGGGTCGCTAGTACTCCGTACTGAAAACCCTTGTGCAAATATTTCGGTCTATTTTCCCGATTGCACAAGTCCAGAATACTCAGCGTAGCCCGCTACGCCTCCGTTTCTGAACTTGCACACTCGAAAAAATATCCTCGAAAATTTACACAGGAACTTCAAGTACGGAGTACTAGATTTATAGTGTTTCCTTCAGCATATTGGTTTTATATTGCAAACGACTACCATATTTATCCTTAAATTTTCTGAAGGCAGTGTCTTGAATTGCCTGCGTACGGGCTTTACTTTGCACAATTCGAAAATAAAATATATACTGCGCAAGCTCTGATTGAAATAATTTCAGCCCTGCCTCTAATTGTGGAATGGCATCGCCTATATTACTGCCCTTTAATTCTATAAGGTAAGCTTTTTTCAGACTATCATTTACTAACAGGAAATCACAGCATTTCTGTTGAGATATAAGCCCTCCGTCCAGCTGATAATGCCGTACATAATACATTTTAGGGTTCTCTGCCCGATGCTCTCTAGGTGTTCCTTTGTCACGGGACACAATGATTTTCTGTCGCGATTTACAAAGTGACTTATCTGGAGTTAAACGCATGCTATTTTTCCTCCAATAGGCAGCTCTCTTTTAATAATACCATTTTTTCGAAATCTCCATTAATATCCTCAGAGGCGCCATCAATGATTTCATTTTTAATGGATCCGAATTCGTCATCTGTACAAGAAGAAACGAAGCCATGATCGATAAAATATGCAGAAAGAATTGAAAATTTTAGCCATTTATTTGATGAGATAATGGATTCAAGCTTTGATTTATCTATAATTTCGGAAATTTTGTCTGCATAAAGCAGATTATTGATTGTGCCTAATATATAGGGACTATGGGTAGTGATAAATATCTGATTTTTACCATCATTTTTAGCCAGCGCGATAAATTCGGAGATCAATTTTTGCGCATTCGGAAATAAATGTGATTCTGGTTCTTCGATGATAAAACATGTTTTTTTATTATTAAGCAAATGATAAAACATTACATTTAGTATCCAGACTACTTCCTGCTGACCAGAGGAAGCAAAGTTGATTTTTACATATTTACTTTTTGAAATCTGCAGTCGTTCTTCCCCATCGACATATCGATACTCACCTTGTAAAATAGCATTGATTAATTCAGCGGCAGAGAGAAGCAACGGTTTGTTAATTTTCCTGTCAGTTAGGCGGATCGTATCTTGAATCATCTGAGCAGCACTGCTTATGAACTCTGGCTTTAATCGTAAAATTCTCTCCAGGTAATTCTGTGTACAATAATCTAGGCTTTTTTTCTGTGTATCATCCATGAAGCTATAGATATAACTTAATTGTGTACTTAATAAAGTGATCATACTGCGCCCGGCCGGGATATAAATAATTTCGGAAGTATCTTTAAAAAATGTAGCAATCTCGTTTTTTAACATTGGCAGCTCGCTTCCAAGTGCCAGATTAGAAGCATTTTTAAGAGTCTTTTCCAGCTGGTATATAAATTTTGTCAAATCATGACTAAAATCAATCCATATATAGTTTGGAGAATCAAATTCTGCCCTCAGTGAAATTTCAATCCATGTCTCATCTGTGTAATGATAAGTGAGATTCAAATCTGTGTCCATATGCCAGGTTGTTCCGAAAGTCTGAAGGAAATTTGAGCGTATTTCCCGCTCAATATAATTTTTTAGAGATAGGTTTAGGGATTCCTCTGCTATAGAATGCTGGAAAAGACACTTTTTTTTAACCTGCTCAAACAATATATTCTTTATATTTTTAAAGAAAAATATGCTTTTCGCAATGGTACTTTTTCCCGATGCCTGTGGGCCGGTAAATACCGTAAAATCATTAATTTCCAATTCACAACGCTTTACTGGACCTAGATTGCTGATGCTTATTTTTTGCATAACGCTTCTCCTGACTTTTATAGCCTGTTTATTCTAATCTCTTTGTAGTATTATATCAGCTTGCTAAAGAGAAAACAATGTCTTTTCGGTAAAAGCAGATTCATAATATTGCTATTTACTTTAGTCTCTGTGATCGCGAAAGTCTGGGGGATCGCTGGCTGAGTGGGTGTCGCAACCCGGTAGGATTCGCTGGCCAAGTGGGTGTCGTTACCCGTTAGGAAGCGCCAGCCGGGTATACGTCGCTACCCGTTAGGAAATCCAAGGTTTCGGGGTATGGGTGCAGGCGCATATTCGCCGGGAAGCTACGCGCCCCAGCAGCCGTGTC
>CATOJE010000111.1 GCA_951800145.1 uncultured Lachnospiraceae bacterium
TAGGCCCTGTGTTTTAGGGCCTTACGCACCGCTACGCTTTCGGCGGAGCGAGAGCGCGGTGACGTTGGGACCCGGCCTGACGCGGGCGTAGCTTCCCGGCGAGTGTGCGCCTGCACCTTCCTCGCCCCTTGCAACTCCTAATGGGCTGCAAAACACTTGACCAGAGATTCCCAGAAGGCTTGACAGTGCACTTGGCTAGAGATTCTTAGAAGGTTGGGTAGTACACTTAGCCAGAGATCTTCTAAGCGTCCGCGACTCACTTAAATAGCAACTTCTACGCTCCCCAAAAAGTTTAAAAAAGTCCAAAATCACCATTGACAATTCCGTTTTCTGTGCTATAATAAAATTACAAGTTGAAACGTTTCAACTAAACGACAGATTATGCATCTTTTCCAGTATCAAGAAAAACTTCGGAAATTTTTTCTCTTTCTGGAAAAGATGCAATAAAAAAACTAAGATATGAAACGTTTCAAATCGACAAACTACATAAATTTTAAGAAGTGGAGGAATGGAAACATGAGGAAAAAAGTGATGAGCGTGTTATTGGCAGGCACTATGGCGGCTATGACCCTGGCAGGCTGCGGCGGGGGAGCTGGCTCCGGGTCCGGGAAGGCGGCGGAAGCGGAGACGGCGGCGGACGGCTCTATGGAGCTGACCATCTGGGTTCATGAGACAGACAGCTCGGATGAGGGAAAGCATTACGGGAAGCTGGTGGAGCAGTTTAATGAGACCTATGCCGGGAAATATCATGCGAATCTTTCTCAGATCGCCCGCTCCGGCGACGCAGGGGGATACGATGACAAGATCAATGCGGCGATTTCTAATGGCGGCCTGCCAGATGTATATACGGTGGACGGGGTGACGGTGGCCCAGTATGCAGACGCAGGGGCTATCATCCCCATTGACTCCTACTTTACGGAGGAGGAGCTGGCGGATTTCAACCCATCCATTATCCAGCAGGGGACCTACGACGGGAAGCTGTACACCTTAGGAGCCATGGATTCTTCTGTGGGTATATTCTATAATAAGGATATGTTTGAGGCAGCAGGGATTACCCCGGCGACCAAGGAGGAGCCCTGGACCTTAGAGGAGCTGACCCAGGCAGCTCAGAAGCTGACTACAGAGGACTGCTTTGGCATTACCATGTCCCTGGACGCTAAGGACGAGACCATGATTTATTTCTTCCTTCCCTTGATCCAGTCCCAGGGGAGCAATATTCTTTCCGATGACGGCCTTCTTACAGACGGATATTTAAATGGCCAGGCCGCGGTGAATGTTCTTACCTGGATTAAGGATATGGCGGATCAGGGCTATGCCAGCGCTACCCCGGCGGAGAACAGCTTTGAGCTGGGGCAGGCGGCTATGGCCCTCACCGGAGCCTGGGAGCCGACAAACCTAGCTAAATTCGGAGATATCAACTGGGGCCTGATGCCTATGCCAAAATACGATGACAGCTCGAAGGCAGTGTCTGCCTGCGGATCCTGGACCTTCGCTATTTCCGGGCAGTGTGCGGAAGAGAAGAGGGAAGGGGCGGCAGAGCTGGTGCGTTTTATGACCAGCACGGAAGCGGCAAAGGGGATGTTTGAAGCCAATGCTATGCCTCCCTCCAGACAGTCTGCATTCTCCCAGATCGAAGCCTTTAATCAGGAGCCATTAGATGTATTCCAGTATCAGCTTACTAATACAGCCCAGGCCAGACCGGTGTCGGTGAATTATGCAGTGGCCAGCAATCAGTTTGCCACCGCCATTCAGAATGTGCTCACCGGCATGGATGTGAAGGAGGCGCTGGATCAGGCTGTGGAGCAGTATAATTTCCAGACGGATACAGAATAACCATTGACTCATTTAAGGAGGGCAAAATGCATACAGGAAATCCAGTGCAACATAAAAAGCTGAGTAAGGAAAACTGGACCGGGCTGGCATTTATCGCGCCGGCGGTGATTCTTCTTTTCATTTTCCTGCTGATTCCATTTCTGCTGACCATTGGAAACAGCTTTACCAATTACAATATTTTAAAGCCTGGGGCAACTCAGTTTGTAGGCCTGAAAAACTTTATTAAATTAACCAGGGACACCGTATTTATGAAAAGCATCGTGAACACCTTTGTCTTCGTGATCCTGGTGGTGCCGCTGCAGGTGTGCCTTGCCCTGGGTCTGGCGCTTTTGATTAACCGGAAGCTGAAGGGGATCTCCATCTACCGTCTGGCCTTCTTTGCCCCTACGGTGCTGTCCCTGGTGGTGGTATCCATCCTGTGGTCCTATATTTATAATCCTAATAATGGATTGCTGAATTCCCTGTTAGGAAGCATGGGGCTGGGGCCGTTTAAGTTTTTGAATAATCCCAAGACAGCGATGCTGTGCATTGTGGTGCTGTCCGCCTGGCAGGGCTGCGGCTTCCAGATGATGATCTTTCTCTCCGGCCTCCAGGACATTCCAGCCTATCTGTACGAGGCAGCCAGAGTGGACGGGGCCACCCGGTTCCAGCAGTTTTTAAATATTACGCTGCCAGGGCTGAACCACATCGCGGTGTTTGTGTCCTTAAATATCGTGGTAAGCGCCTTCCAGCTGATCATCCAGCCGATGATGATGACCGCGGGGGGACCGCAGAATGCTACCATGACCATTGTATATGAGATTTATCAGACTGGCTTTAAATATAATCAGATGGGCTACGGCTCTGCCATGGCGCTTGTTTTTACGGTAATGGTATTGACCATTACATTGATTCAGAATAAAATAACATCCAAGAGCAATGAAGATTAAGGGGGGAGAATGGAATGAAGAAGATGAGTTTATCCGGCAAGATTCTGATGTATGGAATGCTGACAGTGATTGCGCTGATTTTTATGTTTCCTTTAATCTGGATGCTTGTGAGCTCCTTTAAGGATGATGCGGGGATCTTTTCCGACATTACCAGCCTGAAGGCATTTCTGCCCTCCTTCCAGCCCCAGGTATTCTTTAATTATCAGCAGGTTCTGGGGCGGATCCCTCTGATGCGGGCAATGCTGAATTCCTTTTCCTACATCCTTGTGGTGATTGTGCTGGGGCTGATTGTGAATTCCATGGCCGGGTACGCCTTTGCAAGGCTGAAATTCCCGGGGAAGAACCTGATTTTCTCCCTGCTGCTGGCAGTGATGGTGATCCCGGCGCAGACGGTGATGCTGCCTCAGTTCTCCATCATTTATAAGATGGGCCTGTCGAATTCCTACCTGGCCTTGATCCTTCCTGCCATCGCCAGCCCTATGTACATCTTCCTGTTCCGCCAGAATTTCCTGGGGATTCCGGAGAGTATCGAGGAGGCGGCCAAGCTGGACGGAGCCAGCGCGCTGCGGATTTTCTTTCAGCTGATTATGCCTCTGGCAAAGCCCATTTACGCCACTGTGACCATCCTGGTTTTCATTGCCCTGTGGAATGATTTCGTGTGGCCGGTTATGGTGATTTCCGACACGGCAAAGCAGACCATTCAGATGGCCCTCAGCAGCCTGTTCAGCATCTCCCCGGTGAATTACGGGAATGTGATGGCCGGCCTGACCATCGTTACCATACCAGTGCTGGTGATCTTTTTATCCCTGCAGAAATATTATGTGGCAGGCGTGGCTTCCACAGGAGCAAAGAATTAGTAACTGCTCAGGCCTGGAGAGGGGAATGTAACAAGAAGGAGAGTGAATGCCGCAAAGGGCAGTCCGCATACAGTAAAATGTTAGGAGAGTGCTATGATTATACCCATTACAGAACCGTATTTATGGCTTCCGGTGAATAAGGAGAGGCCGGAGGTAAAGCTTCATTTCTATCAGGAGGGGAAAAAGGTTCAGGAGATAGATGTCCATTTAGGAGGGACGGAGGACAGCTTTTATACCTGGATGGATGTGCGCCCCTATCTGGGGACGGAGCTGGAGATCCAGAGCCAGGCGGAAAAGGAGCAGCTTTACGGCATCTTCTGCTGTAAGGAAAAGGTACAGAATGTGTATCCCTTCCGCCCAAAGCTCCATTTTTCCCCGGAGATCGGCTGGCATAATGACCCCAATGGCCTTGTCTTTGCCGACGGTGTGTATCACCTCTACTACCAGTGGAATCCATATGGAGTGGTGTGGGGAAATATGCACTGGGGCCATGCAGTGAGCCGGGATTTGATTCACTGGGAGCACCGGCCCATGGCCATCGCGCCGGATGATCGTGGAACCGCTTATTCTGGCTGCGGATGGGTGGATGAGGAGAATCTTGCCGGCTATGGAAAGGGCAGCCTGCTGTTCTACTATACAGCGGCCGGGGGAAGGAACCAGTGGTCTGCGGATCAGGGGGTGCAGTTTACCCAGCGGTTAAAGGTATCCACAGACGGAGGGGACACGCTGCTTTCCACCGACCACTGCATTCTGGAGCATGTGATCGGAGAAAACCGGGATCCTAAGATATTTTACCATAAGGAAAGCAGCGCCTACATCATGGCATTATATTTAGATGGATATGAATTTGCCATCTATCGCTCCAGGGATCTGATTTCCTGGGAGGAAGCCAGCCGGCTTTCCATAAAAGGGATGTGGGAGTGTCCGGATTTGTTCCAGCTGGATGTGGAGAATGAACCAGGGGAAAAGAAGTGGGTCTTCTGGTCTGCAGACGGCTACTATGTGGTGGGAAGCTTTGACGGTTATACCTTTACCCAGGAATCTCAGGTACAGATGGCTTACAGCACCCGGCTGCCCTATGCGGCCCAGTCCTACGCCGGTGTGAAGGACCGGGTGATCAGCGTGGCCTGGCTCCGGATGGAAAATGACCGGGGAAATTACAGGGGGGTGATGTCTCTGCCGGCAGAGCTGTCTCTGGTGAAGCAGGGGGATAGCTACCGGATAAAAATGCAGCCGGTGAGAGAGCTCAGGAGCCTGCGGGGGCCGTGGCGGGAGCTGGTGATGGAGAAGGCAGAAAAGGAGGGGGCCAGGCGGAGATCGGGCGCGCCTTTCGAGAGGCTGTCCTTGCCCCTCCAGGGCACTCCCGCAGAGCTGGCCATCCGCTGGGCACCTCAGAATAAGGGAAAGACCCGGCTGCTTCTGGGAAATTATGAGATTGTGGTGAATTTCGCCAGGGAAACCATCAGCTTCTGTGACCAGGAGAAGCATTTCGACACAGCGATTATCCCATTCTGCCCCAGAAATCCCATGTCTCTGACCCTGATCCTTGACCAGGAGGTAATTGAATTTTTTGGAAATGATGGTATAATTTATGGTGCGGTGGAGACCGGGGAAAATGTGCTCCGTAAGGTTCTCACCGTGGAATCCGACGTTCCCATCGATTCCATAGGGTGGTGGGAATTAAAGGTTTAGATCCGGAAAAAAGAAAGGAAAAGGGATGGATTATGGCGACAATCAAGGATGTGGCAAGTGATGCCGGCGTGGCAGTGGGGACAGTATCTAAGGTTCTCAACGGGCAGTACGTCAGCGCGGAGAACAAGCGGAAGGTAGAGGAGTCGGTAAGGCGTCTGGGATATCAGATGAACTACTATGCCCGGGGACTGAAAACCCGCTATACCTATACCATCGCGGTGATTGTGCCGGATATTCTGAATCCTTTTTTTGCCTGTCTGGTTTACCATATCGAAAAGGAATTATATAAGCTGGGATATAAAATGTTTCTCTGCCAGTCTCAGATGGAGCCGGAGAAGGAGGCCTATTATCTGCGGCTGGTGAGCCAGAATAAGGTGGACGGCATTATGGGGATCACCTTTAATGAAAATGATGCTTACTTTACCGGGGATATCCCGGCGGTGATATTTGACCGCCATTTCCGGGGGCCGGTCTGCTGCATCTCCTCGGATAACTTCCGGGGAGGGGAGCTGGCCGCAGAGCGGCTTCTGGCAGGGGGAAGCAGGAAGCTTCTGTACATCCGCACCGGCTCCAGCCTAAGCAGCGAGACCTTAAAACGGGGCCAGGGATTTGCCTCCAAGTGCCAGGAGAGGCATGCTTCCTATGAGATGCTGGATCTTGGGGATGATGCAGATTTCTACCCTGAGCAGGGGATCCTCGAAGCGCTTAAAAGCAGGATGGAGGGAGGAGTCCCTTCCTTTGACGGGATCTATACCAGCACAGACGGGCTGGCCCTGGAGGTGATAAAGCAGCTTGACCATCTCCAGATCCAGGTGCCCCGGGACGTGCAGGTCATCGGCCATGACGGGCTGCGGAGGATGAACCGGGGAGATTATCTGGTGTCCTCCATCGCCCAGCCGGTAGAAGATATGGCCAGAGCAGGCGTGGAGTGCCTGCTCCGGCAGATACGAAAGGAAGAGACAGAGGATATAACCATACTCCCGGTGACCTTCGTGGAGGGAGGGACCACCCGGATCACATAGGTGTCCTGGCAAAATCCGACTCAGGATAATACGCAAGCTTCACCAGGAATTCGGTGGTGCCTTCCTCAAATTTCCGTTCCCCGGTTAAGGAAAATCCATGTCTTTCATAGAAGGAAATAGCCCTCACATTTTTTTCTAATGCCCATAAATAGGATCCGTGAAGCTTTTCCACTGCAAACTGAATCAGCCTGCCCCCGATCCCCCGCCCCTGGAAAAAGGGATCTACGTAAAGCTTACAGATTTCTGCTCCCTGCAGCTGAAGGAAGCCGCGGATCAATCCATCATCCAACACATAGAGCTGCTCCATGATTTCTTCCTTTTTCAGGTAATGCTCCACAAAGGGAAGCACCTGCAGCTCTCCGAAGGAAAATCCCTCATCCTGAAATATGGGAAAATAATGGATCCGGTTATTAAAAATGAAGATCTCGGCAATTCTGGATAAGTCATTCACGTCCGCTTTACGAATATTCATTGAGTCCCTCTCATTCCTTGCATGCTTCCCCGGAGCATGCTTTTTCTTTTTGATATAATTCCCGGAAATAGGGGTTATTTTCCAGTAATTCCTCAAAGCTTCCATTGCCCACAATCTGCCCCTTCCTAAATACCAGGATCCGGTCAAATCCCCGGATAGAGGAGAGCCGGTGGACAATGGCAATCACCGCAGCCGGCTTTACCTGCCTGGTCACCTGCCCCATCACCATGCCCTCGGTCAGGTTATCCAGCGCAGAGGTGGCCTCGTCCAGCACCACCAGCTCCGGCTCCTTGAACCATAGCCGGGCCAATGCCAGCCGCTGCTTTTCCCCTCCGGATAAGCAGGCTCCCTTTTCCCCGATTCTTGTATCCAGCCCATGGTCCAGGGAGGTAAGGAGGGGCAGAAGCTGGGTGTCTGCAAGGCTGGCGCGAAGCTCTGTCTCCGGGGCCTCCTGGTCAAAGACCAGATTTTCCCGGATGGTGCCGTCAAACACCGGGGTATCCTGAGAAAAATAAGATACCCTGTCATACAGCGATTCCAGGGAGAAGCTTTTCAGCGGCTTCCCATCCAGAAGAATCTCTCCCTCCTCATACTTAAGCAATCCCACCATCAGCTTAGCCAGGGTAGACTTTCCAGAACCGGATTCACCGACAAAGGCCACCTGCTCCCCCTTGCGGATAGTAATACAGATATCCTTAAGAACCGGCTTATTTTCATAAGAAAATGACAGATGGCGGACCTGAATTTCCTGAAAATTCCCTGCAAACCCATCCCCCTCCTGAAGCTGCTCATCCTCCTTTCGATGTAGCAAATCCGCAAACCGCAGCCATGCAGTCCGGTTTAATTTATACTGAACGTAGAGAACATTAAAGATGGCAATGGGAGTATAGGCATTGTCAATCAATGTGATTAGCACGACCACAGCCCCCACAGACAGGTGGCGGTATCTCCAGGCATAGACCAGAAGCCCGATATCCAGACAGGCCACCAGCAAGGCAAAAATGGTAAAAAATGCTTCATGGATCATGGTCATTTTCACCTTGGAGGACACGATCCGCCTTTTGGCCCTTGACGCCTTTTTCATCTCATTGGGAAACTGAAGGTTCAGCCGGAAGAGGGGCATTTCCATAAAGCCCCGGATCAGAAAATGATTCAGCGCCTCCTCATTGGTTAAAATCCTTTCTTTAATCTGGTATAAGCCCTTCAGCAAAAGATTGGTCACAAGGAACACGATCCCATATCCTGCCAGGAGGAAATAGGTGACATTTCGGTCGATTTTCCAGATAAAAAATAAACTGAACAGGATGGTGGGGATCAGATTCCGGATGACAGCAAGCCAGAAATCATAGATCACCCCTTTCCCTGCATTGGCGCCGTGCTCTATCTGCTGAACTAATTTGCCGGTGCCCAGCCTTTGGTATTCAGAATAATCCATCCGGCTGATTTTCTCCAGTGCCAGCAATTTAAAATCCAGATAGATCTCACTGCCTAATTTCGCGGTGGGGTACTCGTCCAGATAGCTCATCCCATAATTTACAAACAGGATGATCCCATAAACCATGATGCTGCAGGCCGTGATGGTTCCATCGGTTAATCCGTCAACAATTCTTTGGAAATAATCTGCCTTATAATTTGCCGTAAAGGCATTAAACAATCCGAGGATCAGATAGGCAGTGATCCAATGCCGGTTGTTTTTTATGACTTTTTTCATCTCATCCATAACTGTACTCCTGTTCCTTTGTGAATGCCATGTGAATGGTTTCATCTGGGCAGTACAGCTGTGGCTGTCAGCGTTTATATTATCCTCAGCACAATCTGCCAACAGCTTCCATCAACTGTACTGAGTAAATACCTCGGATAAGGCTCATAAGTGAGTTCACCTCCTGGGTTTTGGGATTATGTTTATTATACAAGAAAAGGGGGCAGAGTGGAAGAGGGGGAAGCGAAATTGCTATTGTTTACAGAAGATTAGTATATTCAAAAATAATTGAAATTACCTATTGACCCTCACGGAACGTCATGGGTTAGAGTGGATATATCAAGAACAGGAGGTCGATAGCTATGAGGACAGTAAAAGAAGTATCAAATTTAACAGGTATCAGCGTGCGCACGCTCCACTATTATGATGAAATCGGGCTGCTAAAGCCGACTGGAAAAAGTGAAGCGGGATACCGGCTTTATGACGATAAAGCACTGGAAACATTACAGCAGGTATTGTTCTTCCGTGAGTTTGATATTCCCTTAAAGGAAATCAAAGCGATTATGGCGAACCCGGCTCTTGACAGGAACCAGATTTTACAAATGCAGAGGGAGATGCTGACAGCAAAAAAGGAGCGCATGGAGCGTTTGATTGCCAGCATTGACAGGATTTTGAAAGGAGATAATAAAATGGATTTTGCGATTTTTGACAAAAAAGAAGTGGAAGAAATGTTCCGGCTGACCTATGAACGTATGCCTGAAAAGATGCGTAAGATTGCCATAGATGAGTTTGGGGGCGTTGAGGAATGGAAAAAGCATTTTATGGAAGTGGTGTCCTCGGAGGATATGCAGAAAAAATATGCAAAGGTAATGGAGTGGTATGGAGGAAAGGAAGCCTATCAGGAGGCAGCCGCTCATCCGTTAGGCAGGGATATAGCAAAAAGCTATGGCAGGCGTATCGAAGCGGTCTTGGAAAAACTTGCAAGGAAGAGAAACTGTCCCCCAGATTCTTTTGAAGTAAAGGAGTTGGTTGGCGAATACGGTTTTGTGATGAAACAGCTTACACAGATAAAGGAAGAATCTGGCATGATGAAATACCTTGCATGGTTCCAAAACACAGAGCCGACAAAATCCAAGATAGATACACAGTATGGAGAGGGGGCGGCGGAATTTATTGCACAGGCAATCGAAGCATTCTATGGGGGTGGACTGATATAAATATAATTGAATATTCCACCGCCCGCCAGCGGCACACCAAGCAGGAAACTTAAAAAGTTATCCTGTTTTTTCTATGCCCGGCAAAAGGATGGGAAATCCCGGCTTCCCCCTTGACAGACCCCTGACTCCAGCGTATAATAACCCAAGAGCTTAGAGAAAGGCGAGGTATTTTGATGTTAATTGTGAATGTAATGGAGAAAATTGCAAATTAAATATTGCAATGGCAGAGGAAGGTAGCACCTGTAGTCTGCCTGTTTGCCGGCGGCATCTGCCGCGGCGTTTTCGCCTTACATTCGTTTTGTATGACAGGATTTCCCGATTAGATATGGATCGATGGATTCAGAGGGGTCAGCATAGCTGTATGGCTGTGCTGTTTTTGTGTTCAGGCAGGAAAAGCCCATGGCATTGCTTTGTGCAGCTATGGGCTTTTTTATTCCTTTATCTTTGGAGGGCGTTGACTTTTGGCAGACGGAGGCTGCGGTAAATGTGACATGAAGGTTAGAGAAGGAGAACGAACATGAATATTGATGCAATCTTAGAATTTGACAAAGTAAAGGAGAAGTGGATGGCTCTTGCCCTGACTGAGGACGCGAAGGCACGTATTGCCAAGGCTGCCTGCTTTTATGACGAGGCTGCTCTGGAAAAGGAGCTGCGGGATACCTCAGATGCACGGAGATTCCTGGAGGTATGCAGGATGCCGCCGCTGGCATCGCTGGAGGGATCCAGGGAAATGCTGGATTGTGCCAGGAAGGAAGGGTGCCTCACCCCGTATCAGCTGGAGCAGGTGGGGGAGATGCTGGCGGCAGTGGGGAGGATGAAGCAGTATCTGGAACGGGGGAAGCAATACGAAAATCCCCTGGCGTATTATGAGATCAACCTGGATCCAGCCTGTGAGCTACGGGAGGAGATTGCCAGGCAGATCCGGGGAGGAGCGGTGGAGGATCAGGCGTCCAGGCAGCTTCTTAGGCTGCGGAGGGAGATGGATTGTCTTAAGGAGCAGATGAAGCGGAAGGCGGAGCAGATCATCCGTGCTAATAAGGAGTCAGTGGCAGAGGCTTTTTCCACTATCCGCAACGGACGTATCTGCATTCCGGTGAAGAGGGAGTGTAAGTGGAAGCTGCCGGGAAGTGTGATTGCCCAGTCTTCTACCGGCAGCACGGTATTCATCCATCCGGCGGCCATTGAAAGCCTTATGAAGAGCTGCAGCAGGTGATGATTC
>CATOJE010000112.1 GCA_951800145.1 uncultured Lachnospiraceae bacterium
GCCTGCCGCGGGCGTAGCCTCCTGGCGAATATGCGCCTGCACCTTCCCCCGCTGCCAGAGACTCCTTGCGGGCTTGGAAATACACTTAGCCAGAGATCTTCTAAGCGTCCGCGACTCACTGAAATAGCAATTTGACTCATTAATACAAACATAGAAAAACCATCCCCAAACTAAGTTAATAACATTGGTTCACGGCCCTGCCGCTCGCAGCAGTATAAATTTCTCCAGCCCGTCTGATAATCCTGGATCCGCCGCGAGTGTGCCGGCCACTTTATCCTGTCACCTTCAAAAGCTGGGCCCTCCCATGAATCTTTAGCACTGCCGAATCTGCGGGGACAAAGATGCAGTCCCCCCGGAAGAAGGGCAGGGTCTCCCCGTCCTCCTCCAGGATCAGCCCGCACCCCTCGATGCAGAGCAGCACCTGATAGGAGTGGCTGTCCGTCTGAAAGTCCGCCAGGCTGCGGCACCGCTCTGTGTTTAAAAGCATCCGCTCCACCTGGAAATATTTACAGCGGCAGAGAAATTCTGAGGCCCAGCCTGGCTGGTATTTCAGCACCCTGAGAGGCTGTCTTGGCTCAGTGCTCCGCCTGGTATTCACCACATCCATGGCCTTCTCGATGTGAAGCTGGCGCTTTCTCCCATTCTTATCCACCCGGTTGTAATCGTACATCCGGTAGGTAAGGTTGGAATTTTCCTGGATCTCCGCAATCAATGCCCCGGCCCCCACTGCGTGCACAGTGCCCGGCTCGATGAAAAAGATATCATCCTTGTGGATGGGAACCTTCTGGAGATACTTTTCCACCGTACCCTGGTACAGGCTGCGCCGCAGCGCCTCCGGATCCACATCGTGGCTGAGCCCATAGACCAGCCTCCCGCCCCTTGCAGCATCTAACACGTACCACATCTCTGTCTTTCCCCGCTGGCCCTCCTCCATCCGGAAGGCGTAGTCATCATCTGGATGTACCTGCACTGACAGATCCTGCTTTGCGTCAATGAACTTTATCAAAATCGGAAGCTGGCCGACTGCCCCGGCTTCCCCGGCGGCCTCTGCGGATTCTCTGGCAGCTGCAGGCTCCCCAACAGCAGCCGCGAATTTCCCAGCTGCCGCAGGCTCCCCGGCGGCCTCCGCAGATTTCCCAGCTGCCACAGCTTCCCCGGCGGCCGCCATAGAAACCCCGCTTCCATGGATTCCCAGATACTCCGGGTGCAGCTTAAGCACCTCAGATAGGAGCCATCCCTCATACTCCCCGCTTCCCACGCGGCTGGGCCCGTCGGGGTGGGTGGAGCATTCCCAGGTTTCTGCCAAAGGGGACATGGGGATATTTTTGGAAAAATCGTCATTGAGGCGGCTGCCTCCCCAGAGGTAATCCTTCCCTGCCGGCTTTAGGAGAAAGGGCTTAGCTCCGGATTTCCAGGTCATATTTTCTCTTGTCATGCACATTGATCTCCTTGCCCAGCTGCACCTCGATCAGCTGGAGCTCTGTATCCGCCAGGATGGTATGGCGGCACCCGGCAGCCATGGCCACCACATCCCCCGGCCTTACCTTCTGCTCCATGCCATCCACAATGGTCCGCCCCTCTCCTGCGATCACCGTCCAGACCTCATCCCGGTACTCATGGCTGTGATAATTCATGCTGTGGCCGGGATTTAAGGTTACCTTGATGGTCATGCTTTCCTTTTCCACATCCAGCACCCGGAAGCTTCCCCAAGACTTTTCCGCAAACATGATCTGCTGATCCAGCTGATCCACCAGGGGCTTCATATAAGAGCTCTGATCCTTATCCGCCACCAGGATCCCTTCCGGGGAGGCGGAGATAACCACGTTTGACATTCCCATGGCCAGCACCGGAACCCCCATCTCATTGACAATGTGCACATTTTCACAGGTCTTATCCAGAATCGCCTCGCCGATGGTATTCTCCTCCATGGCCTCGGTAAGGGTATTCCAGGTTCCCAGATCCTTCCACTGGCCGGCAAACCGCATCACCTGGATCTCCTTTTCCTGTTCCACCACCGCATAGTCAAAGGATATTTTCTTTAATGTATCATACTTTCCAAATAAATCTGCATAATCTGTAAATTCAATCAGCTGGTGCGCCTTGTCCAGCACATAGCTCAGCTTGTAGGCAAACACGCCGCCGTTCCAGAGCGCCCCCTGCTCCATATAAGTCCTGGCTGTCTCCAGATCCGGCTTTTCCTTAAAGGAAGACACGGTGGAAACCAGGCTGTCCTCCCTTGGGATAATATATCCATACTTTTCTGAGGGATAGGTGGGCTGGATCCCGATGAGCACCAGATTGGCCTCTCCCTTGGCCGCCTGATCCCCCAGCGCCTTCAGCGCCTGGAAATAATCGTCTTCCACATAAGGATCCACCGGGCAGACCACCACCGCCTCCTCCGGATCCACGCCCCGCACATCGGCTAAATAGGCGGATGCCAGGGCTATGGCGGGAAATGTGTCCCGCCGACAGGGCTCGATGGAGATCCCCACCTCATCCCCCAGCTGGTTGTGGATGGCAGACACCTGGGACTTTGCCGTGGCGATAGTTACCTCCGCCTTAGGGTCAACCTTCCGGATCTGGCGGTAAACCCGCTGTACCATAGACTCATAGGTCCCGTCTTCCCTCTTGAAAATCTTAATAAATTGCTTGGAGCGGACGTCATTGGACAAGGGCCAGAGCCTCTTTCCGGATCCGCCGGACAATAGTACAATATTCATAATGCTTTTCTCCGATTTTAATATTTAGTTTCCGTTTTCTGCACATCCCCCGGAGGGTTTTAAAGGAACCCTCTTTCATTCATGGTGATGTCAGGCATCCCGTGGCATGGGGGGCTATGCTTCACCGCTCTGCCCGCATAGGATTTTTTAAAAAATCCTCATAGGCCAGGCGGATCCCATCCTCCAGTTCTGTCCGGTACCGCCACCCAAGAGCCTCCGCCTTGCTCACATCCAAAAGCTTCCTGGGGGTGCCATTGGGCTTAGAGGGATCCCATTTGATTTCCCCTTCATAGCCGATCACCCTTGCCACCAGCTCTGTCAGCTCCTTAATGGTCAGCTCCTTGCCAGTGCCGGCATTTACCGTCTCATTCCCGCTGTAGTGATTCATCAGGAACACACAGAGATTGGCCAGGTCATCCACATAGAGGAACTCCCTTAAGGGGGAGCCATCCCCCCAGCAGACCACTTCTGAAAGCCCCGCCTCCTTAGCCTCGTGGAACCGGCGGATCAGCGCCGGGAGCACATGGCTGTGGGTGGGGTGATAATTATCATTGGGCCCGTACAGGTTGGTGGGCATCACGGAAATATAATCGGTGCCGTACTGCCGGTTCAGAAACTCGCAGTACTTCAGCCCGGAGATCTTGGCCAGGGCATAGGCCTCATTGGTCTTCTCCAGCTCTGAGGTAAGCAGGCAGCTCTCCTTCATGGGCTGGGGAGCCAGCCTTGGGTAAATGCAGGAGGAGCCCAGAAACTCCAGCTTCCTGCACCCATTCTTCCAGGCAGCGTGAATCACATTCATCTCCAGAAGCATGTTGTCATACATAAAATCTGCCAGGGCATTCTGGTTTGCCAGAATCCCGCCCACCCTGGCGGCTGCCAGAAAGACATACTCCGGCCTCTCCTCTGCGAAAAATGCCTCCACCTCATCCTGGCGGCACAGATCCAGCTCTTTATGGGTGCGGGTAATGATATTCCCATAGCCCTGGCGCGCAAGCTCCCGGACGATGGCAGAGCCCACCATCCCCCGGTGGCCCGCCACATATATTTTCGAGTCTTTTTCCATCATCGTTGTCAAGTCCTTCCCTCGTCCTTTTTCTGTTGCAGCGTTACTGTTCGTAACAGTTCAGACGGGTATCTTCTTGCCCGTCTGAACTGTTACTACTGTTCGTGTTCCTGCGAGTCAAACGCCCGCGGGATACTGACTGTGAATCGTAACCTTACAGCCGGCATTCGGCCTCAGCCGCCTTCAGGGCGCGCTCCTTCTTAGCCAGCCCTCGATCATGCTCCGCCATAATGCGGACCAGCTCCTCATAGCTGGTCTTCTGTGGATTCCAGCCCAGCACCGTCTTCGCCTTAGTGGGATCTCCCCACAGATTATCCACGTCTGTGGGCCGGAACCACTGGGGATTCACACACACCAGCATTCTGCCGGTCTCCAGGTCATACCCCTTCTCCTCCAGCCCCTCGCCTTCCCAGCGGAGGGTGAAGCCATTAGCCGCAAATGCCTTCTGGGCAAAATCCCGGACTGTGTGCTGCTCACCGGTAGCGATAACAAAATCCTCCGGCGTCTCATGCTGGAGAATCATCCACATACATTCCACATAGTCCTTCGCATAGCCCCAGTCCCGCAGGCTGTTCAGGTTCCCCAGCTCCAGATGATCCTGAAGCCCCTCGGCGATCCGCCCTGCCGCCAGGGTGATCTTCCGGGTAACAAAATTCTCTCCCCGCCGCTCTGATTCATGGTTAAAGAGAATGCCATTCACTGCAAACATGCCGTAGGCCTCCCGGTATTCCCTGGTAATCCAGTAGCCGTACTGCTTAGCCACTGCATAGGGACTGTAGGGATGGAAGGGGGTAGTCTCCCGCTGAGGCACCTCCTCTACCCTTCCATAGAGCTCTGAGGTGGAAGCCTGGTATACCTTTGTCTTCTTCGCCAGCCCCAGGATGCGGACTGCCTCCAGGATCCGCAAAACCCCCAGAGCGTCGATATCACCGGAATACTCCGGCGCGTCGAAGGACACCTGCACATGGGACTGGGCCGCCAGATTATAAATCTCATCCGGCCAAGCCATGCTGATAATGCGGATCAGGGAGGAGGAATCGGATAAATCCCCGTCATGGATGGTAATCCTGTCCAGCAAATGCCCGATCCGGTCTGTATTTGACATGGAGGTGCGTCGCACAATACCGTGAACCTTATACCCCTTCTCTAAAAGAAATTCTGCCAGGTAGGAGCCATCCTGACCAGTAATGCCTGTGATCAATGCTGTCTTTGCCATATGGATAAACCTCTGCTTTCTACTCTTTCTTCTGTTTACTTGCATTTATTTTATCCGCTTTCACTTCCACATTAAATTCCTAATCTTGCAGTTTGCTTGCATAATATTGCTCTCACATCGAATGAAGTTACAGTTCACAGCAACGTTACTATTCACTGCCAGTATCCCGCCAGGCGTTTCATGTGGGTGAAACTCACATGAAACCCGAGGACAGCAGCGCCAAAATGGTCAAAATGACCATTTTGTGTGCATTTTGTTGCTGTGAACACCAGGCATCCTACCACCTCTTTCGGTACTCGGAAGGGCTGATCCCCTCCACCTGCTTAAAGGTCCGGCTGAAATAATGGGGCGCCCCCAGGCCGCA
This sequence comes from uncultured Lachnospiraceae bacterium, assembly GCA_951800145.1. Lineage (GTDB taxonomy): Bacteria > Bacillota > Clostridia > Lachnospirales > Lachnospiraceae > Caccovicinus. The sequence continues at coordinate 5,364 of CATOJE010000112.1, forward strand.
GGCATAGCCGATGACCTCCAGCTTCTCATCTGTAAACCGCAGCAGCTGCTTGGCCTTGGTCACACGGAGATTCACCAGATAATGGTTGATGCTGATCCCGAACTGCTCCTTAAACACCCGGGTCAGATAATACTTGCTGATAAAAAAGTGCTCAGAGAGAAAATCCAGGGAAATCCTTTCCTGGTAATGCTCCTCCAGATACTGCTTCACCGGAAGAACATTCTGCTTCTTAAGCCCCTCCCCTCCAGCCTGCCTGGGATGCCAGGACTCCCCCATCAGGAGCGTCAGAAGGTGATTCAGCTCTTCATTGACCTTCATGTCCCGGATATAGTCGTCCGAGGAGGCTATCTGAAAAATCCGCTGATGGAGCTCTTTAAAAGCTCCCAGATCCTCTGGGTGAAACACCGGCCTTCCGCCCCGTTCCAGATACTTATCATAAATTGCACTTAAAGCAGGACCATAAAAATGGATCCAGGAAAGCTGCCAAAGCTTCTCCCTGGTACTGTGGCTGTAGAACCGCCGGCAGTCGATAAAAACACAGTCGCCGGCAGAAAGAGGATACATCTCCTCACCGTACTGCAGTCTCCCCGCCCCTTCTGTCACCATAAAAAACAAATACGAAGAAAGATTCTCACGTTTCGAGATGTGGGGCTGCTTTGCCTGGAGCGAGCCTATCTCCTGAAGATGGGCCAGGGACATCCTGGCAAAATTCGAGGGCGTGTAGAGAATACGGCGAGAGGTGACAACCGGATCCTCCTTTGTAGTAAAAAGATTTTCCATGCTGTCACCTCTCTTCTATATCTATGGCGCGCTCTGCAAGCCTGCTTCCCATACACAGCTCTGTCCTTCACGCGACAAGTCGTCGCAGTCTCGAAACCTTGATGGCCTGCTTCCCATACACAGACTGCCGCAAAGGCTGCGGTTCACGGTTCCGTTTACAGCAGCAGCTCTCCCAGCTCCCTCTTAGGGACATAGTGGACCTGGTTCTCATCCCGGTAATACCGGACGTCCCCATCCTCCTTCACCGGGACCAGCTTCACTACCTCCTTCGGCTTCCCGATGGCAAGCAGCAGAGAAGGATGATACCGCTCCTCGTCAATCCCGAGAACCCCGGCCACCTGGCTCCGCATAAAGCTTCCGATCATACAGCCGCCCAGGCCCTGCTCCACGGCTCCCAGCAAAATGGTCTGTGCGGCAATCCCTTCATCCCAAAGCTTATTCTTCCCCAGGGCCTGATCGCAGCAAATCAGGATGTAGGCCGCCGGCCGCTCTCCCTCTGCCGGTCCCGGCCAGTCCGGAAGCGCTCCGGCCCAGGCGATGGCAGGGAATACCTGGCTGCACTCCTCCGGGGTAAATACCAGACGGTACTTTAACGCCTGGGAATTCGCCGTAGAGGCGGTCAGCCTGGCCAAATCCACCAGTTCCTTTAATCGATCCTCACTCACCCGCTCCTCCTGGTAAAATCTCCGGTAGGAACGGCAATTCTCAACCAGCTGCTTTAGCATCTCTTATGTTCTCCTCTAACCTGGAATATACTCTCGGAATCAGTGGGCTGACTCTTCCTGGGTTTCCCCGGGCGTCTCTTCCCTCTGCGCTGCTTCCTGCTGCACCTTTTCTTTTCGTACCTCTTCTTTTTGTACGCCTTCTTTTGATGGCTCTTCCTTTTGCTCCTCTTCCTTTTCCTCCGGCTCCGGCTTTCCGGTTACCTCCCGGAAGATCCGCATGAATTCCTTCCCGGTGATGGTCTCCTTCTCGATGAGGAACTCCGAAATCTTATCCATGGCATCCCGGTTATCCCGAAGCAGCCGCTTCGCCTCCTCATAGGCCTTCTTTAAGATCTCCATCACCTCTTTGTCCACATCCGCTTCTGTGGTATCGCTGCAGTTCATCACCGTCCGCCCGGTAAGGTACTGGTTCTCCTTGGACTCTAAGCCCATCAGTCCGAACTTCTCCGACATGCCGTACTGGGTCACCATGGCTCTGGCCAGGCGGGTGGCCTGCTCGATGTCATTGGCAGCGCCGGTGGTCACAGTGTCAAATACCAGCTCCTCAGCCGCCCGGCCGCCCAGGTAGCCCACCAGCATAGCCTCCAGCTCCTTCTTCGTATTTAGATACTTCTCCTCCTCCGGCACATGCATCACATAGCCCAGAGCTCCCATGGTGCGGGGAACGATGGTGATCTTCTGAACCGGCTCCGCGTCCTTCTGCAGAGCGCTGACCAGAGCATGTCCCACCTCGTGGTAAGAGACGATGCGCCGCTCCTCCTTGCTTAAGATCCGATCCTTCTTCTCCTTGCCCACCAGCACCACTTCCACGGCCTCGAACAGATCCTTCTGAGACACAGCCTTCCGCCCGTGCTTTACCGCATTGATGGCGGCCTCATTCATCATATTCGCCAGGTCAGCGCCCACTGCGCCGGAGGTAGCCAGGCCGATCTCCTCGAAATCCACGCTGTCGTCTAAAAGCACATCCTTAGAATGCACCTTTAAAATATTAACACGTCCCTTGATATCCGGCTTATCCACCACCACCCGGCGGTCGAAACGGCCTGGACGAAGCAGGGCCGGATCCAGAATCTCAGGACGGTTGGTGGCTCCCAGAATCAGAAGTCCCTTAGAGGAATCAAAGCCGTCCATCTCCGATAAGAGCTGGTTTAAGGTCTGCTCCCGCTCGTCATTGCCCCCGCCGTACCGGGAATCCCGGCTTTTACCGATGGCATCGATCTCATCGATAAATACGATACAGGGCGCCGACTCCTGGGCCTGCTTAAATAAATCCCGGACACGGGAAGCGCCCACGCCCACAAACATCTCCACAAAGTCGGAACCGGATAAGGAGAAAAAGGGCACATGGGCCTCTCCTGCCACCGCCTTGGCCAGCAAGGTTTTTCCTGTACCGGGAGGGCCCACCAGCAGGGCTCCCTTAGGCAGCTTAGCGCCGATCTGGGTATACTTGGCCGGATTATGGAGGAAGTCCACGATCTCCGTCAGAGACTCCTTGGCCTCATCCTCCCCTGCCACATCCTGGAAGGTGATCCCCGTCTCCTTCTGGACATACATTTTGGCATTGCTCTTCCCCACGCCCATGAGGCCGCCGCCTCCCATCCGCTTCATCATGAAATTCATAAAGATCACGATAAACAGGAAGGGGATGGCAAAGCTGATAATGGACTCCAGGATCATGCTGGTATCCTGCTTCACCTCATGGAATTTCACTCCAGCCTCCCGAAGCTGTGGGATCAGCTCCAGATCCCCGGATACTCTTATGGTATAGAAGTATTTCACCAGCGGATGGGCCATCTTCACCTCAGCCACCGGCTCGATCTCAATGGTGGAACCCTGGAAGGTTACCTCCTCAATCTGCCCGTCCTCGATCATCTGGACAAACTCATCGTAAGTAAACTCGTGGTTCGAATTCCTCGCCACCACGTCCCGCATCAGGCTGATCACAAAAAAAGTAATCAGCGCCGCAACCACCCAGATCAGGATCGTCTGACCGCCCTTGGGCAGCTTATTATTGCCATTGGAATTATTATTTTCTGGCGTATGATTGTTATCCATAAAATTCTCGCTCCTCCATCTGAACTGCGCATTCCAGCCTCCGGGCTTATAAAGGATTAACAGCCAGAAACCAATTTTGCGCTATTCTATACCATTATAGTGTCAGTCTGTCCATAAATCAAGGAAAACCAGTTGGAAAAAGTTTAAAATTTTATAAAATAAATCTGGACTTCTCAGGAAATGGGTTGTATAATGATTGGATTAAAAAATGACTCCCCTACACTTTTACAGGAGGTACCCCTTATGTCAGTAAAATACGTATTTGTCACCGGCGGCGTGGTATCCGGCCTGGGAAAGGGCATTACCGCCGCATCCCTGGGCCGTCTTTTAAAGGCCAGAGGCTATCATGTTACCATGCAGAAGTTTGATCCCTACATTAATATTGACCCGGGGACTATGAACCCCATCCAGCATGGGGAAGTGTTCGTCACCGACGACGGTGTGGAAACCGACTTGGATCTGGGCCACTATGAACGCTTTATCGACGAGAATCTAAATATTAACTCCAATGTCACCACTGGTAAAATCTACTGGAGCGTGCTCCAAAAGGAACGCCGGGGCGACTACGGCGGCGGCACGGTTCAGGTCATCCCCCACATTACCAATGAGATCAAAAGCCGCTTCCACCGCAGCTACAGCTCCACCGACACCGAGATCGCCATCATCGAGGTAGGCGGCACCGTCGGCGACATCGAGAGCCAGCCCTTTTTGGAGAGCATCCGCCAGTTCCAGCATCAGGTGGGACCGGAGAATGCCATCTTAATTCACGTCACCCTAATTCCATATCTGAAAGCCTCCGGCGAACTAAAAACCAAGCCCACCCAGGCCAGTGTCAAGGACCTACAAGGCATGGGAATCCGTCCGGATATCATCGTGTGTCGCTCCGAGCATCCCATCGACGACCAAATCCGAGGGAAAATTGCCCTCTTCTGTAATGTCCCCCAAAGCCACGTTCTCCAGAATCTGGATGTGGATGTATTATATGAAGCGCCCTTGGCTATGGAGAAGGAGCACCTGGCAGAGGTCACCTGCAAGTGCTTACGCCTCCCCTGCCCACCTCCGGATCTGACAGAATGGGAATCCATGATTCATGCCTGGAAGAAACCGGATCACCAGGTAAGTATCGCCCTGGTGGGCAAATACACCGCCCTCCACGACGCCTACATCTCTGTGGTGGAGGCATTAAAGCACGGCGGCGTGGCAAATCATACTTCTGTGTCCATCAAGTGGGTGGATTCCGAGCAGGTAACCCGGGAAAATGCTTCTGAAATCTTCCAGGACGTATCCGGAATCCTGGTGCCCGGCGGCTTCGGAGACCGGGGAATCCAGGGGATGATCGAGGCCATCCGCTATGCCAGGGAGGAAAAGCTCCCCTTCCTGGGACTGTGCCTTGGCATGCAGCTGTCCATCGTGGAGTTTGCCCGCCATGTGCTTTGCTTACAGGATGCCCACAGCATCGAGCTGGATCCAGCCACCACCCATCCGGTGATCCATCTGATGCCGGAGCAGGAGGGAGTGGAAAACCTTGGCGGAACCCTGCGCCTCGGCTCCTATCCCTGCCGCCTGGATCCCGCCTCCAAGGCCTTTTCCCTCTACGGCAGCCAGGAGATCTGTGAGCGGCACCGGCACCGCTACGAGGTGAATAATGATTACCGGGAAGCCCTCACAAAAAACGGCATGCTTCTCTCTGGCCTCTCCCCTGACGGCCGGATTGTAGAAATGGTGGAAATTCCCTCCCATCCCTGGTTCTTAGCCACCCAGGCCCACCCGGAATTCAAATCCCGGCCTAACCGGCC
>CATOJE010000113.1 GCA_951800145.1 uncultured Lachnospiraceae bacterium
TCTGCGCCGGACAAAAGCTGGGATGTCCATCCGATGTGGAATTCAAGATGAATTTTGGCTTACAAGCAAGCTTGACGCCCCAAATTCATCTCGAATTCCCCGCCGTCTGAACTGTTACCCCAATTGAGCTGATGACATTGGGTGTGAACTGTGACAACTTGACAAAGAAAGGGATCTGTGGTAAGCTTACCATGGTTGAGTAAGGCAAATGGCCGCTGCTGCGATGCCGAAAGGCTGCAGGAGAGGAAAGTCCGGGCTTCACAGGGCAGGATGCCAGATAACGTCTGGTGGAGGCGACTCCAAGGAAAGTGCAACAGAAATAAACCGCCGGCTGGAAGCTGCGCCTTATAAGGGCGGATGCTTCCGACCGGTAAGGGTGGAAAGGCAGTGTAAGAGACTACCGTCTGCCTGGTAACAGGCAGGGCTCTGTAAACCCCATCCGAAGCAAGACCAAACAGGAGGCATAAGGCGGCCCGTCTGCTTCCGGGTAGGTTGCTTGAGACTGCCGGCGACGGCAGCCCTAGATAGATGGCCATTCACGACATAACCCGGCTTACCGCCTTGCTCATTTTTGTACTAGAGATTCGGATTCATAGTGTAAACGCCGCCAGCTTCTGGCGGCGTTTTGACGGTTAGGAGAGAGAAGATGGAGGGAGAAAAGGAATATCTGATTACAGGGAAGACCAGGCTTATCGGACTGTTAGGAAGCCCGGTGGGCCATTCCAAATCACCGATGATGCATAATGAGGCCTTCCGGGCCCTGGGGCTGGACTATTGCTATCTGGCTTTTGACGTGGGGGAGGAGGGCCTTCCTAAGGCGGTGGAAGGGCTGCAGGCCCTGGGGGCCAGAGGGTGTAATGTGACCATGCCCTGCAAAAGCCTGGCCATGTCCCTTTGCCAGAGATTGTCCCCGGCTGCCAGGATCAGCGGGGCCGTGAATACTATGGTGTTTGAGGAGGAGGGCGTTATCACCGGCCATACCACCGACGGCTCCGGCTTTCTCTTAGCCTGTAAGGAGGATGGCTTTCAGATCCCGGGGAAGAAGATGACCCTCCTTGGAGCCGGGGGAGCGGGAACCGCGATCTTAGTCCAGGCAGCCCTGGACGGGGCGGAGGAGATCACCGTCTTTGCCAGAAGCACCAGCTCCTTTGGGGAGAGGACCAGGCGGGTGGTGGCAGAGCTTGGGGACTGCAGTCCCTGCCGTATCAAGGTGCTTGACTACGAGGAGGGGGCTATAAGGCGGGAGCTTTCTGACAGCCACATCCTGGTAAATGCCACCAATGTAGGTATGGCCCCTCATGCGGAGGAATGCCTGATAAGGGATCCTTCCTATTTCCATCCAGGCCTCTTTGTGGCGGATATTATTTATAACCCAGTAAAGACCCGTCTGGTGAGGATGGCCAGGGAGGCGGGCTGCAGGGCCTTTGGAGGGCTCTATATGCTTTTATACCAGGGAGCGGAGTCCTTCCGTCTCTGGACGGGACAGGACTTTCCGGTGGAGCTTGTGAAGGAGAAGTGCTTCCACACATAAAAACAGCTAAAAGAATACCCCGCTGCTCTGCAGCGGGGTTGTTGACTTTATGAATTCAGCCGGAAGGATCGCATCAGATTCTTCATCAGGCCGGCCTGGGAGGAGAGCTCCTGGCTGGCAGCGGCACACTCCTGGCTGGTGGCGGAATTCGTCTGAACCACAGAAGAGATCTGGTCAATGCCGTCAGTAACCTGGGCCATGGCCATGCTCTGCTTCTCCACCTCCTCCACCACAACCGTCATCTTAGTGGTGACATTGCCAGCATACTCGCCGGTCTGGTTTAAGGCCTCGGTCACCTTGCCAACCACCTCGCTGCCCTGGGTAACAGCAGTGATGGAGCTGTCGATCAGCTCCTTTGTGGCCTTGGCTGCCGCGTCGGACTTGGAGGCCAGATTACTCACCTCATCAGCTACCACAGCAAAGCCCTTGCCGGCAGAGCCTGCCCGGGCAGCCTCCACGGCTGCATTTAAGGCCAGGATATTAATCTGGAATGCGATATTCTCGATGGTGGCGATGATGGTGCCGATTTTCTTTGAGGAACTGGAGATGTTTTCCATAGCAGTATTCAGTTCCTTTACATACTCCATGCTGATCCCTAAGTGGGCGCCGGCCTGGCTGACGAACCAATCCACTTCCTTGGCCGTATCTGTAGTCTGCTGGGAGCTCCTTGAAAGGTTCGCGATGGTAGCGGAGATCTCCTCCACGGAGCTGGCCTGCTCTGTGGCGCCCTGGGCTAAGGCCTGGGAGCTGCTGGCTACCTGGTCAGAGCCGGCGGCCACCTGATTGGCGCTGGCATTGATCTGCCCCATGGTGCGGTTTAAATTCTCTAAAATGCTGTCCAGGGACAGCCGGATGGAGTGAAAGTCACCCAGGTAGTCCTGAACCGGGCTCTTAGTCAGATTTCCGTGGGCAATGGAGTCCAGCACACTGGTAATCTCTCCGATATAGGACTGAAGCCGGCGGATGGTATCTTCAAACATGGTCCCCAGCATACCGATCTCATCATCGGAGTGGGCGCTGACCACAATCTCCTGGCCGCTTGCCAGTCCCAGATCCCCCTTCTCCATACGGCTGGCCACCTGGGTAATCTCAGACAGAGGAGCGGAAACCCGCTTCTTCAGATACGCCGCTAGGAACAGGATGGAAACCAGGATGGTGACAAAACTGATCACACAGGCCAGAGCGATGACGATGGCCGTCCCCCGCCTGGCGTCAGACATAGAAAGCCCGGCGAAAATCAGGCCATTGATCTTCCCGTCCTCGCCCCGGGTGGGAACATAGGAGCAGAGATACCGATCTCCGTGAATGGTGGATTCCCCCACATAGGACTGGCCCTTCTGGAGTACGATGGCGGAAAGCTCCGGGGAAAGCTGGGTGCCTACCGTCCGCTGGCCATTCTGAATCACGGTACTGTAGGCCCGGGTGTCGCCCTCAAAAATAGTAAAGTCACAGCCCATCTGGCTCTTTAACTCGTCCAGAAGCTGGTTCATATCCTGATCCTCAGTAACCCGGCTTAATTCCCGGGCAAGGATATTAGTGCCGTTAGTACAGCGCACTTCCTGCATCTGCCGGATCAGAGAGCTAAAGAGAAAAACACAGACGGAGACAGCCAGCACCAGGGAAACGATCTCCAGGATCGCCACGATGCGCCCCACCTTTTGTCCGATGCGCCGGTATTTCTTCTTACTTCCGCCATTGGGCATTTGATTTTTTTCCATAATAATGCTCCTTCTCTTTACAATCTTTCATTAACATGCTTCTGTATCGCAGTCAGCTTTATCATATCATAGGGCAGAGGAAATTTGAAGTCGATTTTTGACTTTTTGAAAAAAATTTTTTTAAAAGTGAGCCGGAAGAAACAAAATGTTTCTTGACGGTGATGCCCGCAAATGTTATGCTAATTACATACAGAGGATGTCTGGGCCAAGGCCTTTTTGGCATCTGCGATCGATGGAATGGAGAGAAAAAATGAAGTGGAAATACGTTTTGAAGCGGCTTCTGATTGCCATCCCTACCTTTTTAGGGATTACGGTGCTGGCGTACTTTATCCTGAATCTGGCGCCGGGGTCTCCCCTGGATGCGCTGCTGGCGGATCCGGGCATTACCCCTGCGGAGCTGGAGCGGAAGAGAGTGGCCCTGGGACTGGATCAGCCGGTATGGATTCAGTACATTCACTGGCTGGGACTTTTGCTGAAGGGGGACATGGGCTTTTCCTATAGCACCCAGCGCCCGGTGGCGGCCATGATCGGGGAGCGGCTTCCGGCCACAGCCGGCCTTGCGGCGGCCTCCATTGTGCTGTCCTTGATTGTCTCGATTCCCATGGGGATCTATGCGGCGTCTAAGCCGAATTCCCGGCGGGACTATATCTCCGGCGGCATCTCTCTGCTGATGATGGCCACGCCCAACTTCTTCGTGGGGCTTGTGTTCATCTACTTATTTGCCATAGTTTTCCAGATCCTTCCATCCGGGGGGATGTATGATTCCGCGGGGGTGAAGTCCGGCGCGGCGCTGCTCCGCCACATGATCATGCCCTGTCTGGTTCTTTCCTTCCAGCAGATCGGCGGCTGGGTCCGCCATATGCGCAGCAGCATGCTGGAGGTAATGCAGGAGGATTACATACGGACCGCCCGCTCCAAGGGATTGAAGAAATGGGCGGTGATCTACCGCCATGGACTGAAGAACGCCCTGATCCCGGTGATTACCGTGGTGGGCATGTCCATCCCTTCCCTGGTAGGCGGCGCGGTGATCACGGAGCAGGTCTTCGGCTGGCCCGGCGTGGGGACCTTGATGGTGACCGCCATTAACGGCCGGGACTATCCGGTGATTATGGGAATCACGGTGATGATCGCCGTGGCGGTGCTTTTGGCTAATATACTGACGGATGTGGCTTACGGCCTTTTGGATCCGCGGATCAGTTATAAATAGGAGTCGATACGATGAAGAAAAAGGAAAATGAAAGCTACCTGTCAGAGGTTTTGAGCAAGCTGACAGAGCATAAGATGGCCATGGCAGGTCTGGTGGTGCTGGTGCTGGAGATCCTTCTGGTGGTGATTCTGCCTATAGTGCTGCATTTAAATCCCTATGATTCGGACTATGCCGCTTTCTTTGTTGCTCCCAGCTCCGCCCATATTTTAGGCACAGACGCCATCGGGAGAGATGTGTTTGCCCGGCTGATCTATGGAGGAAGGACCTCTCTTTTAGTGGGCTTCTTCTCCACCATTATCAGCTGTGCCATCGGAGTTCCCTTAGGGCTAATCGCCGGATACTTCCGGGGGAAGGCGGAGATCGGGATCATGCGTGTGGCGGATGTGTTCATGTCCTTCCCGTCCATCGTGCTGATTCTGGTGCTGGTGGCGGTGATCGGACCTTCGATCTGGTCGGTAACCCTGGTAATCGGGGTTTTGGGCTGGACCCAGTTTGCCCGGCTGATTTATGCAAATGTGCTCTCTGTTTCAGAGAAGGAGTATGTGGAGTCGGCCAGGGCCATCGGAACTTCGAATTTTAAGATCATCACCCAGTATATTCTGCCTAATTCCTTCGCGCCCATTTTAATCGCCATTACCTTCCAGATGGCCAGCGCTATCTTAATGGAATCCTCTCTAAGCTTTCTGGGGATGGGGGTACAGCCCCCGGGGGCCAGCTGGGGGAATATGCTTTACGACGCCCAGTCCATCACCGTGCTTTCCAAGCGGCTGTGGATCTGGATGCCTCCGGGGATTGCCCTGCTGATCACTGTGCTCAGCATTAACTTCCTGGGAGACGGGATCCGGGACGCCCTGGATCCGAAGATTAAGATTTAAGTGTGCAATTGCCTGCGCTTTGTCCGGCGCTGCATCGTGCCATGGATGAAGGGAGCAGTTGAAGTGTAAAAAAAGCATTTGATTGAATGCAGTACAGGAGGACAGGAATGAAAAAAAGGAACTTAAAGAAAATAACAGCAGTGCTTCTGGCCGGCGTCATGGCCATGGGACTTGCAGGATGCGGCGGAGGAGGCTCTGACTCCGGGACACAGGCCGGAGGGAATGGCAGCGGGGCAGAGTCTGCCCAGCCATCAGGGGACAGCGCAGGCGGAGCCGGGGAGGGTTCCGGAGGATCCGGGGCGGCTTCCGGGGAAAAGGTGCTCACGGCGGCGGTTTCCACAGCCTGGGATACCATGATGCCTTTAAATACCACCAGCAATTACACCCGTATGATCTGCGACCAGATCTATGACCGTCTGACCCAGTGCAGGGCGGACGGATCCATCGAGGGACGTCTGGCCGAGTCCTGGGAGGCCAATGCAGACTCCACGGCTGTGACCTTTAAGCTTCATGAAGACGCAGTGTGGTCAGACGGGGAGCCGGTGACTGCGGAGGATGTGGTATTCAGCTACCAGATGTACTCGGATCCGAAGGTGGAGGCCAAGAGCCGGTATCATTTACAGTACATAGCCGGTGTGGACGATTCCGGAGCTGAGCTTTCAGAGGATTCCATCGAAGTGACGGCAGACGACGAGCACACGGTTACCTTCCGCTTAAAGAGCGCTATGTTTGCGGATACCTTCCTTCAGGATATTGACACAGTTTTCATTATCCCTAAGCATATCTTTGAGGGGAAGACAGCGGAGGAGATCAATGCCCCTGACCTGTGGGCAAAGCCGGTAGGCTCCGGCCCATTTATCTATGACAGCGAGATCAATGGGGAGCGCATGGAGTTTGTGAAGAATCCCAACTACTATCTGGGCGTGCCAAAGATTGACCGTCTGGTGATCCGTGTGACGGACTCCGCCAGCATGCTGGCAGGACTGATTAACGGGGACTTAGATTTAATCGGCTATGATTCCATTATTATCGACGACTGGGATATGGCCAAGGAGCAGGAGAATCTGGTGACCGTATCTGTTCCCACTACATCCTACTCGACCTTGATTTTTAATACAGATAAGCCTTACTTAGGCCAGGAGGTCCGCCAGGCCCTCAGCATGGCCATCAACCGTCAGGTGCTGGTGGATGCTCTGTTCCAGGGTGAGGGCGAGGCCATCATCACCCCCTTCTGCAGCCTGAGCCCTTACTATAATAAGGACGTAGAGGTGTGGTATGATCCAGATAAGGCCAAGAGCATGCTGGAGGCAGCCGGCTTCCCCTTTGACCAGACGCTGGTATTTTACATTTCCTCCGGAAGCAGTGTGACGGAGCGTATCGCCGCCCTGATTGTACAGGATTTGCAGAAGGTGGGGGTAAAGGTGCAGATTGAGCAGGTGGATTTCCCCACCCTTATGAGCAATATGCTGGATGGAAAGCATGACATGGGCATCATCGGATCCGGCGGAACCATGGATCCAAGCGAGAGCCGTGAGATGATCCATCCCGACAGCTCTGTAAACTTCTGCCAGCTAAAGGATACGGAGCTGACAGACATCATTGACAAGGGGAATGCAGAGCTGACCTTTGAGGCCAGGAAGCCTTACTTTGACGAATATCAGGTGGAGATCCGGGAGCGCTCGCCTATGGCATATCTCTACACCAAGAATGTGTTAACCGCCTACAATAAGCGGGTCAGCGGCGTGGAGGTAGAGAACTTTAATTCCCTGAACTGGTCAAGCTGGAACTGGGATATCGAGCAGTAAGGACTAAAGAGAGGTATACTATGGATTCATTGCTGAAGGTAGAAGGGCTGCAGGTCCAGTTTCAGACAAAAAAGGGAGTGAATACCTCGGTGGACGGGGTAAGCTTCTCCATCGAAAAGGGAGAAATCCTTGGGATCGTGGGGGAGTCTGGCTGCGGGAAAAGTGTGACCAGCTTATCCATTCTCCAGCTTCTAAGCACCAATGCCCGGATTTCCCAGGGAAGCATCCAGCTGGAGGGACGGGAGCTTTTAGGCCTGTCAGAGGAGGAGCTGTGCAGGATTCGTGGGAATGAGATTGCCATGATTTTCCAGGATCCCATGACTGCATTGAATCCAACCCTGACCATCGGGGAGCAGATCATCGAGCCTCTTGTGATACATCAGGGCTACCGCAGGCAGGATGCCTGGAAGGAGGGCATCCAGGTCTTAAAAAAGGTGGGGATCGCAGCCCCGGAGAAGCGGATGAAGGAGTACCCTCACCAGCTTTCCGGGGGGATGCGCCAGCGGGTTATGATCGCCATGGCGGTTTCCTGCGCGCCTAAGCTCTTGATTGCAGATGAGCCTACCACAGCGCTGGATGTGACCATCCAGGCCCAGATTCTGGAGCTGATGATGGAGCTGCGCCAAAAGATGAACACCGCCATCATCCTGATCACCCATGATATGGGAGTGGTGGCGGAGACAGCGGATCATATCCTGGTGCTTTATGCTGGAAAGGTGGTGGAGTATGGATCCGTGAAGGACATATTCAATGCGCCGAAGCATCCCTACACAAAAGGACTTTTAAACTCCATACCTCCTCTGGAGGAGGATGTGGAGGAGCTGAATACCATTGAGGGCACGGTTCCGGCTCCGGGGCAGATGCCGGCAGGCTGCCGTTTCGCCCCCCGGTGCCCGGAGGCAGGGGAGATGTGCAGCAAAAAGCAGCCGGGACTCTACCCGGCAGGCGGCGCCCTAGTAAGCTGCTTTCAGTACATGGAGCAAAAAGGTGGTCAAGATGATGAGTGAGAATCCAAAGAGCAAAAATCCAAAGGACGAAAGCCCCATTCTCCTGGAAATCAGGGATCTGCGGAAGTATTTTACCGGGAAAAAGGGATTATTTAACCGGAAGCCTCCAGTGGTAAAGGCGGTGGATGACATCAGCTTAACCATTCGAAGGGGAGAGACCCTGGGACTGGTGGGGGAATCCGGCTGCGGGAAATCCACTTTGGGGCGGACCATATTAAAGCTGATTCCCATGACCTCCGGTCAGGTGCTCTATGAGGGCCAGGATATTGCCGCTTATAATAAGAAGCAGATGTGGGAGATGCGGAAGAAGATGCAGATTATCTTCCAGGATCCCTACAGCTCCTTAAATCCGCGTATGACCGTGTTTGACCTGGTAAGCGCGCCGCTTCAGGTTTACGGCATAGGAAGCAAGGAGGAGCAGAAGGAGATGGTGATCTCCATCCTAAAGGATGTGGGTCTGGATCAACAGTATTTAAACCGCTTTCCCCATGAATTTTCCGGCGGACAGCGCCAGAGAATCGGCATTGCCCGGGCCCTGATCCTGAATCCGGAGTTTGTGGTCTGCGACGAGGCTGTGTCCGCCCTGGATGTGTCCGTCCGGGCCCAGGTACTGAATTTGATGCAGAAGATGCAGAAAAAGAGAAACCTGACCTACCTTTTCATCTCCCACGATTTAAGTGTGGTGCGCCATGTAAGCGACCGGGTGGCAGTGATGTATCTGGGCAGTGTGGTGGAGGTGGGAGGAAAGAAGGAGCTGTATTCTGCTCCAAAGCACCCCTATACCCAGGCGCTGCTGTCAGCCATCCCCATCCCCGACGCGAATCGGAAGCGGAACCGGATCATCCTGGAGGGAGATGTGCCCAGCGCCTACCGTCCGCCCGCCGGGTGTAAATTCCACACCCGCTGTCCTTATGCCACAGAGCAGTGCAAAACCGAAGTGCCTGTGCTTAAGGGAGCCGGAGAGGAGGGGCATTTTGTGGCCTGTCATAAGGCCCTTTAGGAATATAAAGCAAAAATAAAGCAAGATAAAGGAAAAGAAAGCCAGCGGCTGTAAAGCTACTCCTCATAGTAGATTTACAGTCCCTGGCTTTTCTGTGCTGTTCTATACTTTTTGGGGTTTTGGGCGCTTTGCGTATCCCATCCCTTGGCAGCAGGGCTGGCCTACAGCCTGCCCAAATACTGCTCATGGGCTTCTTCATAGGCCCGGTTAAATTCCTCATCTCTTCCGGAGTGGAGCATGGAGATGTAGTCATGAACCTGGTGCCGGATCTCAGGGGTGGCTCTGGACACAGTTGCCACGCCTACATTAGAACAGACATCAGAGATCCGCTCTGCCTCAGAGAGCAGATTGAAAAATTCTGAGCCATTAAACACCTCACAGGCCCTGCTGCGGAGCCGCTCCAGATGATGATTTTTCAGCTCGCTCACCATGTCGTCCACCACCTGCTCCAGGGGCTCGATCTGGCGCGCCTCCTTTAGGTTCTGCTTGTGAAAAGCCTCGTATGTATGGGCAAGGATGGTATCTAACAGATCCCACAGCACAGTGAGCTGAGAAAGTGCCTCCCTGGAGAAGGAGCTTTCCTTTGTGTGAAGCGCAGCCGCGATTTCCGCCAGATTTAAGGCGTGATCGCCCAGACGCTCAAACTCTGTGATGGCGGAGAAATAGTAATTCATAATCTCTACATGATAATGGGAGGTGATGGTGGAGGAAATCTGCACCAGGTAATTGCTCACCCGGTCCGCCATGGTGTCGATGTAATCCTCATCCTCCTGGATCTGCTTCATGATTTCCGGGTCGTATTGAGTAAACAGGTCAAATGCCCGTCGGATATTTGTCTTAGCCAGCTGGCACATAACAAGAAGCACATCATAGCACCGCCCGAAGGCCACAGCCGGCGTGCTGATAAATACCGGGTTCAGGCTGTCCAGCATTTCAGCGTATTTCCCAACCTCTGCCGGCGCATCCTTCACTAGCCGGTGGCTGAGCCTTTCATAGATCCCCACAAAGGGAAGAAGGAGGAAGGCGCAGGAGAGGTTAAAGATGGTATTGGTATTTGCGATGCCGCCGGAGTGAATGGCGCGGTTCCAAAGGCCATCCAGGAGCCCTGCACGGTGGATGAGGGCAACCACAGTAAGGATCAGGACGGATTCGCTCAGATTAAATGAAAGCCCTAATCCCCCAGCTATGCTGGGGAGAATCGTGTAGCAGGAAGCGGTGAGGATACCAAAAAAACTCCTCCTATGCTACAATGAAAT
>CATOJE010000114.1 GCA_951800145.1 uncultured Lachnospiraceae bacterium
GGAGGAGAAAAAGGAAAAGCAGGAGACGATAAAAGAGAATCCGGACGAGGACGAAGAGCCCATGGATGAGGAGGATCTGGAAAAGGAAGAGGAAATCCTGGAAGGTCTGCTGGCACTTTTGGCAACACCAAGCGAACTGGAAAGGGAAGTTCAGGAAGAGGTGATCTTTAATACCGGAAGCCATGGATGGCATGTGGTCAGCCCAGAGGATTTCGAAAATGGCTTCGGCGACGTGGAATTTGATGAGGATGGGAATTACACCATCCAGATTCCAGAGGAGAACCCATTCTTCCCTTACGAGGTACAGTTTACCTATCAGGGAAAGACCACAAATCGGTGGTTTATGACCCCGGAGGATAGTGTGGAGATCGGCGGCCATGACTTCTTTGTCTCCGCGTACTTTGACGGGACGGTGGTAACCCAGATGAGTATGGAGGTGGCCGGGGATACTGTGGTGGTGTATCCGGAGAAGAAGGAATTCACAGATGATGGGGATGGAGCCAGTCCTATGTCGCTGCTGCCGCTGGAGGAGCGGGAGCTGAATGTGGATATGACCGGCTATACTCCGGCAGAGCTGACCAGGATATCCGTTGACTGGCTTTTGGGAAATGACAAACTGCAGGATACGGATAAGGTGATGTGGGTTCATGAAAAGGGCATAAAAGCATATCGGGTCAGTCAGGCGGGAGATACGATCGATTTAAGCTGGAATACCTGCGGTGGCGGCGAGCAGACTTGGCAGATGATTGTGGGAGAGGATAATCAGCTGGCGGATGGTAATATCCGTTACATTCTTAAAATGAAGGTGACCGAATCGAGGAATTGGCTGGTGCCCACGGTCTATAAGCAGGATCGCCAGGGAAACCGGAGCCCGATTGCGACTTTAAGCGGTAGCGGGGAGTATGAAGATGTTGACGTAATTGAACAGTATGGTAGAGAATTGGATATCGAAGTGGGAAGCGGAGGAATCAGCCCGGAAGATGAGATTTATGTTGGGTTAAGGATTAATCCGGATGTATTTAGAAATCCGAACTATTCTCGAATAGAAGTTCATTACGATATATCTCCGTTCCCAGATGATGTGGTGAACAGTCCAGATATTACAGATCAATTCTTTGCCCCAGATATGACAGCAACAGATGCCGGACTCCTTATGTGGGTGGACGGGTATTATACAAGTAGTGAGCTTATTATAGTGACATATGATCAGGCAGGTGAAATGACTGGATACCTGCCGATTACTATCAATCTTAATTTGGAAGAAAATGCATTAAGACTGCAGCTTTATGACGGAGAAGGAGCCCAGAGAGTGCCAGTAACATTTCGGTATGCCTGCTATCCGGTTGATGGCTACACGATTGAGACCGACTTAGGAGTAGAAGCCGGATACCCGCTTAATAAAGAATATTATTTAGTGGGCCGGTATCATATCCATGACCGCGATGAGAATAACGCTCTTGTGACCGCAGCCTTTGAGGGTGAGTATTCTTCCATCGCGGAAGCGGTAAATGCTGGAGCTGTGGATATTAAGGACAAATTATTTGACCAGGGCGCAAACGGCGGGTACAAGGCAGATTACAGTCAGGGCGTATCCTTCACGATTTTCGTAGGAGAGGATGGATCGAAAAATCAGGAGATCTTCCGGACTCTGATTAAAGCAGAAAGAGATGATTTCTATGAGGAGCCGGATGCATGGGTAACGTTTGAAGGGCTGCAGGATGCACAGGGGAACAGCATTGATTGCTATTTGTCAAGTGATGAACATGATTCCTACGGCGATGGAAATTATCAGCTGATTCTGGTAGGAGAGAATACGGATCTGACAAAATTATCCCCTGTATTTTCCACAGCCCAGGGCGTCCGCCTGAGGCTTCCGGGAAGCCAGGTAGATGAAATCAGCGGGGAAAGCATCCATGATTTTTCCAAGGGGGCGCTGCACTATACGGCTGTTACGGATAAGGATACAAAAAACTATTGGCTTCACATCATAAAGGCGGAATCCGAGGAAGGGAAGCTTTACATCAACAGTCTGGATGATGAGCAGTCCCATACAAGGGAAGAAGCCGGTGTAATTTACTCTACCCGGGAAATGTGCTGGACAGCTGGTCTGGCTATTACCACGATATTCTGCTTTCCAATATTGGAAAAGGGGATATTCCCGATTTAAAAGCGGAAATTGTTTCGGATACCGTGGAGCTGGATGACTACTGGACATTAAAGGGAGGCTATGTTTTAAAAGGATTGGGATCCGCTCACAAAGGATCATCTTATGGAGAACTGCAAAATCTGGCGATGCTGCGCATCAAATCTAAAGTAGGCGGCGCTTACAAAAACGAGATCTCCGGTACACTGACCATTAAGTCCGGCGATAAGCCTTTAATGGTGCTTTCCTTAACCGGTACCCTGGGCGATCCAGGCATTATCTCCACACAGGATGAAATCCCGGATGCAGTTCAGTACGTCCCCTATGGAATCATCATCCGAAATAATAATAAATATGACTGGAATAAAGTGAGCTATTGGCTGGAGAGTGGCACACTGCCTGCAGGCATGGAGATCCGGCAGGAGAGCGGCGAGCTGTACGGCGTTCCCACGGAGACAGGAACCTTTACGTTTACCGTATGTATGGAGAGCAGCTATTACCAATTTATGCCCAGCAGAAAGACATACACCATTACGGTTGTGGAGAATACGGATGCCAATGTAGAAGGAGCCACAGATCCAGGCTATGAGCTGACCCGCCGTGTCCAGGACATTACAACAAACTCCAATGAAGCTCAGCTGATGATCTCAGAAGGAGCGTACGATGAATTCGTGGATATCTTCCTTGACGGTGTCAGGCTGCAGCCAGGGGTGGACTATACCTCGGAGTCAGGAAGCACCAGAATTACCATAAAGGGCGAGACCCTGGGACGTTTTGAGTCGGGAACCCATACCTTGGGAATCGAGTTCCGGACCAAGGATCATCATGTTCTCAAGCGAGCCGCCCAGAACTACCGGATTACAAGACGAGGCGGAAGCGGAAACAGTGGAAACGGAGGAGGAAGCGGCAGTGGAAGCAGCGGGCGGTCGAAATCGAATGCGGCGGCCGAATCACAGATCACCTGGGATCCGAAGAAGGGATACATCCATGCTCTCACAGGCATTATCACAGGAGCTGGATCCGGGTATTCTCACTGGCAGCAGGATGAGAAGGGCTGGAAGCTGATTTACGCAGACGGGACCACTGCCGGCGGCTACATGGCGGAGCAGGAGGATAAAACCACAGTGGAGCAGATCCTCTGGGAGAAGGTGAATGGCGCCTGGTATGCCTTTGGGGCAGACGGGTATCTGAAATCCGGCTGGGTTTATGATTATCAGCTGAACAGCTGGTACAGCGTGTCTGTGGATACAGGGATGCGGGAAGGCTGGTACGGGGATGAACAGGACGGACAGACCTATTATCTGGAGCCCCAGGCTGGAAGGCTGGCAGTTGGCTGGAAATATATTGACAATTTGTGGTATTATTTCAATGCGGTGATTTCGGCGCCTGGGTCCAGGCCATATGGCGCCATGTACCGGAAAGAGATGACGCCGGATGGATATTATGTCAATGACACCGGGGCCTGGAATGGAATCGAAAAATAGAGATTCAGAAGAAAAGCATTGAGAAATTAGGAACGGGAGCGATTTTTCGCTCCCGTTTAATCATATCCTCCACTCAGCCAGTCACTGATCTTAACCGCCGGGATCCCCTCATAGCTGCCATGAAAGAACCCTTCTTTATACAGCACTATCCGCTGCAATTTGCGCCCCTTATCTTTATACAATCTTAATGCCAATCGTATCAGCTTAATCCCTTCTTAAAGCCAAAACCATTACAATAAAAATATAATAAAAAGTATAAAAAAAGGAAAAGAGAGCAGCATCATGACAGAGCATTTTCATCGAAAGAGGCATCTTACATCCTTTCAGATCATTATTCTCAGCTTTGTCCCTGTGATTTTGGCAGGAGCGCTTTTGCTGATGCTTCCAGCCGCATCCAGGAGCGGCAGGGCTACCCCATTCCATGAAACCCTGTTTACCGCCGTCTCCGCAGTGTGCGTTACAGGGCTGGTGGTAAAGGATACGGCCAGCCACTGGTCTGGCTTCGGCCAGGGCGTGATCCTGGTGCTGATCCAGATGGGCGGTATGGGAGTGGTGACGGTGGCAGCCGCCATTACCTGGATATCCGGCAGAAGGATTACTCTGATGCAGAGGAGCACCATGCAGGAGGCGATCGCAGCGCCGAAGGTGGGGGGAATTGTGCGATTAACCGGCTTTATCATAAGGACTACGGTTTTGCTGGAGCTACTTGGCGCACTGGTGATGGCCCCGGTATTTTGCAGGGATTTCGGCTGGAAGGGGATATGGATGGCAGTGTTTCACTCAGTTTCCGCCTTTTGCAATGCAGGCTTTGACTTAATGGGAACCGCAGAAGCCCCCTATGCTTCCCTGACTGCGTATTTGAAAAATCCGGTGATCAACCTGGCAGTGATGCTGCTGATCATCATAGGAGGGCTCGGCTTTCTTACCTGGGACGACATTGGGACCAATGGATTTCGCCTGAAACGGTACCGGATGCAGAGCAAGGTGATTCTCACTGCCACAGCAGGGCTTTTGGTGCTTCCGGCGATTTACTTTTACTGGTTTGAATTTTCCGGGCTTCCCCTGGAAGAGCGGATCTGGTGCTCTCTGTTCCAGTCGGTGACTCCAAGGACTGCCGGATTTAATACAGCAGATTTGACCGCCCTTTCTGGCCCAGGCCAATGCATTACCATCCTTTTGATGCTCATCGGCGGCTCTCCCGGATCCACAGCCGGGGGGATGAAAACCACCACAGCTGCCGTATTACTGGCGAATGCCCTTGCTGTGTTCCGTAGGAAGGAGGATTCCCAGTTTTTTGGCCGAAGGACAGAGCCAGGGGTGATTAAAAATGCATCCACCATCCTGGTGATGTATCTGTCTCTGTCTGTGGGCGCCGCCCTGATTATCAGCATTGCAGAGCAGCTGCCTCTTGGAGCCTGCCTTTTTGAGACAGCCTCTGCCATCGGCACCGTGGGGCTTACCCTGGGAATCACCCCAGGGCTTGGCCGGATTTCCCAGGTTCTCTTGATCCTTTTGATGTTTTTCGGGCGGGTGGGAGGACTGACCTTAATCTATGCCGCACTTCCGGGAACCGGCCGGAATTGTTCCAAATTGCCTCAGGAGAAGCTTATCGTTGGGTAGTAAGAAATGTACTCTCGGAATCTCTTTGTGCCTGATTCCAAGAGCACATAGAATCATAAAGGAGTGAATTAAAATGAAATCTATTTTATTAATCGGGCTTGGGAGATTTGGAAAGCACATTGCCCTTCAGCTGAATCAATTAGGCCATCAGGTGATGGCAGTGGATCAGGTGGAGGAGCCCATCGCCGAGATCCTGCCTTATGTCACCAGCGCCCAGATCGGGGACAGCACGAATATGGAGTTTTTAGAGTCATTGGGAGTGAGAAATTATGATGTGTGCATCGTAGCTATAGGAAGTGATTTTCAGAGCTCCCTGGAAACCACGGCGAATTTGAAGGAATTAAATGCAGCTCTGGTGATCTCCAAGGCGGTCAGCGACATTCACGGGAAATTCCTTCTTCGAAATGGGGCGGACGAAATTTTATATCCGGAGAAGCAGCTGGCAAGATGGGCGGCGATCCGCTACGGATCAAATCACATCTTTGACTATATTGAATTAGACAGCTCCCACGCCATCTTTGAAGTCTCTGTTCCCAAGGCGTGGGTCAGCATGAGCATCGGGCAGATTGACATCCGAAAGAAGTACAATATTAACATTATGGCGGTGAAAAAGCAGGGAAGGATGGATATGTCCATTACACCGGATACGGTTTTGAAGGAAGATCTGACCATGCTGGTACTAGGAGAGTATCGGGCGCTGCAGAAGTGTTTCCACATATAAAAGCATTTCACAAAAAAGGGGTGAGCGGAATGAAAGAGGGGATATTAATCATAGCCACGTTAGGACAGTTTCTTTTTCTGTATCACATGGTACGGCGCTTGGAATGATTCAGGTAGCCTGGCTAAGACGAATGTGGTATAATGAGGAAACGTATCACTTATCCGCAGCCTGGCGGCTGTGGACATGGTATAATCAAGACAAACCATAGAGGCGGTGAGTATGATGAAGCAAATGGATCCAGAGGGGCCATTCCATGGGAATGCAGCGGAGGAGCATATCCTTGTCTGTCTTTCTGCTTCCCCCTCCAATGCCAGGATTGTCCGCACAGCGGCGAAGATGGCCGAGGCTTTCCACGGCGTCTTTACTGCGCTCTATGTCCAGACGCCCCCATCGGATAAAATGGACCAGGAGAGTAAGAGACGGATCCAGGCTCATATCCAGCTGGCCAAGGAGCTGGGGGCTACTATTTCCACGGTTTTCGGGGATGACGTGTCCTACCAGATCGGGGAATTCGCCCGCCTTTCCGGCGTGACCAAGATCGTGATTGGAAGGAGCAATATTAAGCGCCATCATTTCTGGAGCAAGCCTTCTTTAACGGACCGGCTGATTGAAATCGCGCCCAACCTGGATATTTACATTATCCCGGATTCTGCCATAGATAAGAAATACCGGGAGCGGAAGCAGTATTTTTCCCACCATATCCAGCCCTCAGCCGGGGATCTGGCGGTTACGGCGGCCATCCTGGCGGCGGCTACCGGGATTGGCACAATATTCTGGTGCTTTGGATTTACTGAGTCTAATATTATTACTGTGTACATTCTGGCTGTGCTTCTTACCTCCCTGTTTACGAAAAGCCATATCTGCAGTGTTCTAAGCTCCCTGTCCGGGGTGCTGCTGTTTAACTTTTTCTTTACCGAGCCGCGCCTTACCCTTCACGCTTATGAGCACGGCTATCCCTTTACCTTTGGGATTATGCTTACAGCCGCCCTGATCACGGGAACCCTGGCGGATAAGCTTAAAAGTCACGCCAAGCAGGCGGCCCAGTCCGCGTTTCGGACCAAGGTGCTCTTTGACACCAACCAGCTGCTTCACAAGGCAAAGGACGAGGCGGAGATTATGGAGATCACGGCCAGCCAGCTGGTGAAGCTTCTGGAGCGGGAGCTTATCCTGTATCCGGAGGAGGAGGGGAGGCTGGGAAGCGGCCGGCGGTTCGGCGGTGCCGACGACAGCTTTTTCCGGGCAGAGGAGCGGGAGGCCGCAGAGCAGGTGCTTAAGGGTAAGGGAGGGGCAGCCGGGGCGGATGCCGGGAGGGTGCAGGAAAATCAGTATCTTCCTGTCCGCATTAACCAGAAGGTGTATGGCGTAGTGGGAATTCGGTCCGGGAATAAGCCGCTGGACTCCTTTGAAAGCAGTGTGCTTCAGTCGATTCTGGGAGAGTGCGCCCTGGCCATTGAAAATATCCGCAATGCCAGAGAAAAGGAGCAGGCGGCCATATTAGCCCAGAAGGAGCAGCTCCGGGCGAATCTGCTGCGCGCCATTTCCCACGATCTGCGGACCCCTCTTACCTCCATCTCCGGCAATGCCAGTAATCTGATGTCCAATGAAAAGCTGCTGGATGAAGAGACGAAAATGCAGATGTTCACAGACATCTATGATGATTCCCAGTGGCTGATCAATCTGGTGGAGAATCTTCTCTCGGTGACGCGGATCGAGGAGGGGAGACTGAATTTCCATATGACTGCGGAGCTGGTGGATGAGGTGGTGGAGGAAGCCCTGCGGCACATCCACCGCAAGGGGGCAGAGCACAGAATCACCACCGAATACCAGGACGGATTGCTGCTGGCAAGGATGGATGCCAAGCTGATCCTCCAGGTGCTGATTAATCTGGTGGACAATGCGGTTAAATACACCCCGGCAGGCTCAGATATCTGCATTGCGGCAGGGAAAGGGGAGGAGATGGTCTGGGTGAGCATTCTGGATCATGGGCCTGGGATCCCCGATGAATTAAAGTCCCGCGTGTTCGAAATGTTTTTTACTGGCGAGAATAAAATCGCTGACGGCAGGCGCAGCCTGGGGCTGGGGCTGGCTCTGTGCAGAACCATTATCCACGCCCATGGGGGAAGCCTTACCTTAACCGATCATTTGCCCCACGGCTGCAATTTTACCTTTACACTACCTTTAGGAAAGGTGGACATCGATGAATAAAACCGTAATCCTGGTGGTGGAGGATGATACCCCTATCCGGAACCTGATTACCACCACATTAAAAACCCATGAATATAAATACCTTACCGCTGCTAATGGAGAGAGTGCGATTATGGAGGCCTCCTCCCATAATCCGGATATCATCCTGTTGGATCTGGGGCTGCCGGACATGGATGGAATCCAGGTGATTCAAAGGATCCGAAGCTGGTCCAATGTGCCGATTATCGTTATCAGTGCAAGGAGTGAGGACACAGATAAGATCCAGGCCTTAGACAGCGGGGCAGATGATTATCTGACAAAGCCCTTTTCCGTGGAGGAGCTCTTAGCTAGGCTTCGTGTGACCAGGCGGCGTCTGAGTATGATGGGAGCAGACCTCCGGGATGGCAGCTCTGTCTTCTTAAATGGCCAGCTGCGGGTGGACTATGGGGCGGGCTGCGCTTACCTTGGGGAGGATGAGCTGCACTTGACGCCCATTGAATATAAGCTTTTATGCCTTCTGTCCCAAAATGTGGATCGGGTATTAACCCACACCTATATCACCCAGCATGTGTGGGGGAACAGCTGGGATAACAGCGTAGCCTCCCTCCGGGTTTTTATGGCTGCGCTCAGGAAAAAGCTGGAGTCCCGGCCGGATTCTCCCCAGTATATCCAAACCCACATCGGCGTGGGGTATCGGATGCTTCGGGTAGAAGCCCTCCATCTCCGGGGACAGTGAGGCGCCAGGCTGTTACAAAGCTGCCTTTCGCGGAGCAGGGCGGGGAAGAATAAACAAAATATGGAAGAAATGATGGGGAAGCGCCATGGCAGATCGTGGGCTTCCCTTTTTCTGCCTTTGAAGTAAAAATTCGTTACTGTTTACAGGCAGTATCCCTTCAGGGAAACGCCTCTGGATTGATTTAAAAGGGAGATTTACTCTGAGGTAGAGCAAATAGCGTTCATAGTTTGAAAGCAAATATTTTTTCCTCCAATAATTTAAAGCAAAATTGTATGATAGTGGTGTAAATAAGGTTGCTAAATTGCAAAGGAGGAAAATTATGAAGCACAGAATTTTTGGGTATGCCAGGGTTTCTTCAAAGGATCAGAATGCCAGCCGTCAGATAGAGGCGTTAAAACGTTATCCGGTGGAGGAGAAGAATATCTATCTGGAGAAAAAGAGCGGAAAGGATTTTAACCGGCCGGAGTATCAGCGTCTGATGAACCGGCTCAGGGACGGGGATATCCTTGTGATTAAAAGCATTGACCGCCTGGGGAGGAATTATGATGAGACCCTGGAGCAGTGGAGGATGATCACAAAGGAGAGAAATGTGAATGTGGTGGTTTTGGATATGCCGATTTTAAATTCCTACCATGACGGGGACTTGACCAGAAAGCTGATTTCGGATATTGTCCTGCAGCTTTTAAGCTATGTGGCCCAGCAGGAGCGGGAATTTATCCATCAGAGGCAGACCGAGGGCATCGCCATCGCCAAGGCCAAGGGGGTGCAGTTCGGGCCGCCGAAGAAGAAGCGGGGGGAGAGCTATTTCCTGTGCCTGAAGCTGTGGGAGGCAGGGGAGATCTCGGCCAGGTGCGCGGCGGATCAGCTGGGAGTCTGCCACAAGACATTTCTCCGGTGGGCTAAGGAGGATGGTGTGAGGGCGGCTCACAGGTAGTCAAATTTGGAAAAATGGATTATAATGGAGAACAGGTCAGGTTTGAGTAGGATGAAAAAGGGGAGAGGAAAAGGATGAGGAAGAG
>CATOJE010000115.1 GCA_951800145.1 uncultured Lachnospiraceae bacterium
GCGTCCGCTACGCTTTCGGCGGAGCGAGAGCGCGGTGACGTTGGGACCCGGCCTGACGCGGGCGTAGCTTCCTGGCGAATATGCGCCTGCACCTTCCCCGCTGCTTACGACTCCTAACGGGCTGCAAAACACTTGGCCAGAGATTCCCAGAAGGCTTGGAAGTGCAATTAGCTAGAGATCTCTAAACATATGCGACTCACCTAAATAGCAATACACCCGCTTCCTTAATGAAGCACATCCAAATATTTCCCGTCCAGCACGTCCTTTAAATATTGCCCATATTGATTTTTCTTCAGCACTTCATAAACCTTCAGCACCTCATCCTTCGAAATCCATCCATTTAAGTAAGCGATTTCCTCCAGACAGGCTACTTTGCGGTGCTGGTGGGTTTCTACGGTTTTGACAAAGTTTGTAGCGTCTACCAGGCTTTCATGGGTTCCGGTGTCCAGCCAGGTAAAGCCCTGGCCTAAGAGCTCTACATTCAGCTGCCCTTTTTCTAAATAAATTCGGTTTAAATCGGTGATCTCCAGTTCTCCTCGGGCGCTGGGCTTTAGGTTCTTGGCATAGTCAACTACCTGGTTATCGTAGAAGTACAGGCCGGTGACACAGTAATTGCTTTTTGGCTTTTCTGGCTTTTCTTCGATGGAGATGGCTTTTCCGTCGCTGTTGAACTCCACGATGCCAAATCGCTCCGGGTCGTCTACATAATAGCCGAACACCGTAGCGCCTTTTCCGCTTTCTGCATTGGCTACTGCGGCTTTCAGCCGTTTTTTCAGGCCGTGGCCGGCGAAGATATTATCGCCTAATACCATGGCTACTGTGTCGCTGCCGATAAATGGTTCTCCGATGATAAATGCCTGGGCCAGGCCGTCGGGGCTTTCCTGGACCGCGTAGGAGAGGGTGATGCCGAACTGGTGGCCGTCTCCCAGCAGCTCCTGAAACCGGGGCGTGTCCTGGGGGGTGGAGATGATTAAAACATCCCGGATTCCTGCGTTCATCAGAACGGATAGAGGGTAGTAGATCATAGGCTTATCGTAAATGGGAAGAAGCTGCTTTGATGTTACCATGGTGAGGGGATAAAGCCGTGTGCCGGATCCTCCGGCCAGAATGATTCCTTTCATGAATACCTCCTTTTACTTTTGTAAGCAATCTTTGTGAGCGTATTTTGTGTAATTATTCATAGTATGTCCCGTTTTACCGGTTATTCTTGCAGAGATAGCTGCTTTTTGAGATTCTGAAACCTATTATAAAAGGTGACGTAAGGTTATCTTCAAGGGCTTTTTGAAATTTTTTTATGAAAGGATACTGAAAGGATTACAGATAGTGTCTTGGCTGAATATAATCCAGCCAAGATACCAGGCTATTTCTGCGGCAGATTCTGCTCGCCCCAGGTTTTCATATAGCTAATAACATCCATGAAGCTTCGGCCTAAATCGGATAAGGTGTATTCCACATGCGGCGGAATTTCTTTGAAGTCGTGCCGGATCAGAAACCCGTCTGCTTCTAATTCACGAAGCTGCTTTGTCAGGGACGATTCAGTTATTTCGCCCAGCTGACGCCGCAACGCCCCAAATCTGTGGATGTGGCAAAAAGCTATATAATAGAGGATTTCAAGCTTCCACTTACCTCCTAAAATTTTTTGAAGAGTTGACATCGTTTTACACCGCTGGATTGCCATTTCCGTTTTCTTCATTTTCCATACCTCCTGCCAATATTATATGGCCAATACATTCTAAAAGCAAGGTACTACAAAAAAGTACCGTACTATCATTTTTCTTGTACTATGGTATAATGTTCACGAATGCGAAGAGCAGTGCGGAAAAGACCTGATGGGGAGCTGCGTTGTGCTTGCACAAAAGCAGCTTTCCATCAGGTCTTTTCCATAGGGCCGAAAGGCCCGTGAGCGAACGAGAGCGTAAGCGAACGTGAGCGGCACTGCGGGTTCACAAGGAGCGAATGCTGTGCTTGCACAAAAGCAGCTTTCCATCAGGTCTTTTCCATAGGGCCGAAAGGCCCGTGAGCGAACGGGAGCGCAAGCGAACGTGAGCAGCACTGCGGGTTCTCAAGGAATGAACAAGGAAACTTATCACTTATCCGCAGTCTGTTGGCTGTGGACATGGATAGCGCAAAAGGAGGTTATGTTATGCACTACACTGGAACGATATGGAGGCCGCCCTATGAGGCTTCCTCCCTGCTGCTAGAGGTAACGGCGGGCTGCACCCATCACAAATGTAAATTTTGCACGCTTTATAAGGATTTGCCATTCCAATTCAGAATGTCACCTTTGGAGGATATTGAGGGGGATTTACAGGAGGCCCAGCTTTGGAGTACGGACCCTATTTCCATGCTGACGGCCCGCTTACAGGGAATTCCTAGACCAGAGCGGATTCAGCGAGTTTTTTTGACCGGGGCGAATCCCTTTGTTTTGAGGTGCGAACGGCTGATGGACATTGCTGACCGGATCCATCAATATATTCCCACTGTCAAAACCATTGGATGCTTTGCACGGATTACGGATGCTGCCCTGAAGTCGGATGAGGAATTAGCATCCCTTCGTCAAGCAGGGTATGACGGTCTCACCATAGGAATTGAAACCGGCGATGATGAAGCGCTGCAATTTATGAATAAGGGCTATACTGCCGCCGATATTGTAAAGCAATGCCAGCGGCTTGATAAGGCAGGGATTCATTACAGCTTCTTTTATCTGGTGGGCATTTCCGGCGCCGGCCGGGGTGAGATGGGGGCAAGGGCAACTGCTCATGTCTGTAATCAGCTTCACCCGGCGCTTATTGGCGTTAATATGCTGACTATTTACCCGGAATCAGAGCTTTACCAGGAAATTCAGCGAGGCAGCTGGAAGGAGGAAGGTGAGCTTGAAAAATATGAGGAAATCCGCACATTACTCGAAAATCTGGAAATCCCTGTCCAGTTTGCCGCCCTGGGTGCATCAAACGCATTTCAGTTCCAGGGAACCCTGCCAGAGGATAAAAAGGCTCTTATTATGACGCTGGATAAAATTATTGAAACCGGAAAGGAGGATGATTTGCGGGAGTACCGGATTCATTTGCGGCATCTGTAACGACTCCAGTGCTGCCCGCCTGCATATCTTTTCGCAAGGAGGCAGCCCCAATGCCGCCCACATGTACATCCTTTCGCAAGGAAACAGCCCCAGTGCTGCCCGCCTGCACATCCTTTCGCAAGGAAACAGCCCCAGTGCTGCCCACCTGCACATCCTTTTGAAAAGAATCGGCTCCAGTGCTGCCCTTTTGTAATTTACGGTGAATATTCAACACTTTTTCCGTAATTACCAGAGGGTCAGCACACCAGGCCGCAGAATACTTTTGATGATACGTTTTTGATTATGCAGAGTGAAAGGAAGAGAAATAGAAGGTCATAAAATTACAAGCTGCATAAAAAAATACCGGCATCTTTGGTGATGGAAAAGCCCCGGGCTGTTTTCTTTTTTACAAAGGAGCGAAATTCAGAATAAGAGTCCAGGATGTATTGGCGTTGGTTCCCATGGCAGGAAAGGATGTAAGAGATTAAGGGCTCCGGCTCCGGAACCAAAAGGGAATCCTCATAGGAGAGCCAGGTGACGGATGAGAAAAAGGGGGAAAGGATTTGGGAACCGTTTTCCCTTCCAAACCGTTCATAAAGCTTATGAGCGGAGAGTACGATCCGGTCATCAAATTCATGTACCAGCCGGCTGATTTCCATCATATGCTTTTGGCCGTAGGTGCTGCACATAAGACGTCCCCCCGGCTTTAGTACCCGGGCCAGCTCTTTACATACCTGCTCAATGGGATCACAGTAAAACAGGACATGGTTTGCGATAACCAGGTCAAACTGATTTTTTTTATAGGGGATGCTGTGACAGTCAAAAGCCTGAAAGGAGAAGCGGCTGTCATCGGGGCCGATGGAGCGCCGTGCATCCCGAAGCATTCCCTCCGATATATCGGAGAGGGTGATGTGGATGGAGCCGGGGATTTGGGATAGACTGCTGGTCCAGAGGGAACCATTTCCGCAGCCGATTTCCAAAACCTCCATCCCGGGAGAAAGGGGGCAGTTTTTAAAAATCCAGGGAAACCATCCCTGGGTATTTTTGGAGTACAGGCTGTGAAGCCTGATTCTGGCGGAAATATTAGAAGCGTCCTGATATTGATTTTTCAGACTTTTTTCCATACCGGTTAAGTGGATTAAATTCAGCATTTGGTTCCAGTCGATGGAATGCTCCTCCTGAATGGCTCGGGATGTATTTTGTATGGACTGCTCTACCAGTTGTAATTGTTCGATCCGATCCTGAATTAGCTTTAGCTGGAGGGTTAAAGAATTCAGCATGAATTGATAATCAGAATCACTGGTTATCATCTCCCGGATATCTTCCAGGGAGAAGCCTAAAAACTTTAAAAGTAAAATCTGCTGCAGCCTGGCAAAATCCTGATCCGTATAAAAGCGGGCGCCGGATTCGGTTACAAATGAGGGCTTTAATAAATTACATTGATCGTAATACCGCACTGTCCGAAGAGTAATATGAGCCATGCGGGCAAATTCGCCGGAAGAGTAGTAACCTGGTTTTTTCATGATATGGAAGCCGCCTTTCTTTCGAATTCATGTAGAAGTGCGGAGTGGACATCTGCGCGGAGCGCTTTTTATCATAGGACGCACTTTTCTATAAAAATAAAAAAGCTGTCTGTGACAAAAGGAAAACCTTCTGTTACAGACAGCCCTGCAATTCGTAAAAATCGAAACAATATAATTATCGTTCGATAGGTTACTTTATTCTGCAGCAATGCTTGCTAAAAACTCTTCTGCAGTTTTTCCGGATGCAACGAAGGCGTCCACAACCTGCTGCTTCGCTGCTTCATCTGCTCTGGAGACAGCGGCCTTCCTCTGCTTTTTTAAGTCGGCAATCTGCTCCTGCAGCTCTGCAATTTTATTATCGATTACCTGGATTTCTTCGTTTGGGTTTGTAATGGCTTTTTTTCTTCCACGCGGCATATCGTTACCTCCTTTTTATTTTATACAATCCGGTTATAAATAAATTTCCGTGATTGTCTGCCGTTTAACGGTCTGCCTAAAAAAGAGTATAACATCTTGTCGCTGTCTTTTCAAGAGTATTTATTCATATTTTTATAAATATCTTAAAATTTTTTACGGCCATTTTTGTTTACATTCCGGCAAATTGATTTTTTACCTTTGTGATCTTTTCTGCTTCCGCCTGCTGCTGCTGATACCAGCCCTTTTGACTCATGCTTTGATAAATTTTATCCTGCATATTCAGGCTTTTATTTAAAGCGGAATCAAAGGTTTGGTGAACATTTGATGTGGAAGATTCAATGGTGCCGTGCAGATAAAGATCGCAGACTCCTTTAGTGGTTAAAAGGAGATTTTCCATTGTACATTTTTCGTCCATGTGTGAGCCTCCATTTCTTTTTAATTACAGGGGTTTCTTATACCAGCTGATATAAGCTGTCAAAGATCTGCTGGTGGGACTGCTTTAATTCCTGAACGCAGGAAATCAGCTGGTTATCTGTAAGAGATTTCATGGCTTCGTCACACTGGTTTTTTAAAAACTGTTCATGGTTTAACGCGTCTTCAATATAAGACAATTCCTTGGGACTCATGGCTTCACCTCCTGATGGGATATTTATTAACGAAAAAGGAGCATTTCGTCCTGGATAGTATTTGTAGCTTGCAGGAGAATATGCGCTGCCATGGGAAATCCCATAATTTATATAATTGGATTTTTAACGCGCATCTAAGGGAATATAATCCTTTTTTTCGAGAGGAAGCAGGCTCTGATAAGCCGGCCGGATGATCTTATCTACATTAATTAATTCTTCCATCCGGTGTGCGCTCCAGCCCACGATCCTGGCGATGGCAAAAATCGGGGTAAATAATTCTGTGGGAATATCCAGCATACTATATACAAAGCCGCTGTAGAAATCTACATTGGCGCTGACTCCTTTATAGATGGCCCGCTCCCCGGCAATGATTTTAGGCGCCATGGATTCCACGGTGGAATAAAGGGCAAAGTCTTCATCCCGGTGCTTTTCCACAGCCAGCTTTTTCACAAATTCTTTAAAGATCTGAGCTCTGGGATCGGAGATGGAATAAACTGCGTGGCCCATGCCGTAGATCAGGCCCTTTTGGTCAAAGACCTCCTTATGTAATAATTTAGTCAGATAGTGGGATATCTCCTCCGGATCATGATAGTCCTTTACATGGGCCTTCATATCAGCCATCATCTCCACCACCTTAATATTCGCACCGCCGTGCTTGGGCCCCTTTAAGGAGGAGAGGGCGGCAGCGATAACGGAGTAGGTATCTGAGCCGGCGGAGGTGGTGACGCGGGTGGTAAAGGTGGAATTATTCCCGCCGCCGTGCTCCATGTGGAGAACCAGAGCCAGATCCAGAACCCGGGCCTCTAATTCGGAATACTTCATGTCCGGGCGGAGCATCCGGAGAAGATTTTCCGCAGTGGAAAGATTCTCATCCGGACGGTGGATGTAAAAGCTGTCGCCGCATTCGTAGTGATTATAGGCGTGGTAGCCGTAGACGGCCAGCATGGGGAAAACGCTGATGAGCATCATACACTGGCGGAGGACATTGGAGAGGGAGTTATCTGCCGCCTGATCATCATAGGAGGCCAGGGTCAGCACGCTTTTTGTGATGGAATTCATAATGTCCTTGCCCGGCGCCTTCATGATTACATCCCGGACAAAATTCGTGGGAAGGAAATTACTCTTTGTTAAAGCGTCATGAAAATCTGCCAGCTGTCCTTTATCCGGAAGCGCTCCAAAAAGAAGGAGATAGGCGATCTCCTCAAATCCAAAATGCTTGGAGGGAGAGGAGAGAAAGCCACGCACCAGATCATTAATATCGTACCCCCGGTACAAAAGCCGCCCGTCGCAGGGAACCATCTTCCCGTCCACTTCCCTTTTGGACTGGATTAAAGAAATATTCGTCAGGCCGGCCAGCACACCGGCTCCGTTCTTATCCCGCAGCCCACGCTTTACACCGTAGGATTGGAAAAGCTCCGGGTCAATGGTGCTGTTTTCCAGGCAAAGATCGATTTGGTTTTTGGTAAAGTCGTCTAAAAATTGTCTATAATCTGCCATAAAATACCTCCTTTGGGATTTGTCTTATTCTCTTGTTTATGGTAGGATTGGATTCGTGTGCGCAGAGCCGCGCCTGAGAGATCCGGTAAGAAAAAATCAGCATGTATTTGCTATTTTATAGTTATACCACAGATAATTGATAAATGTCAACTATTAATCTTTATCAATGGTTGACGTATGCATTTTTTCGACGTATAATGAAGAAAAACTGTGAAAGCTGAAGCGAGGAGAATCATGGAAAGATGGACGAATGACGATGGCGTGCAGGGATTGTTTGAAGTCTTTACCATGTCCCAGCGGCTGATTTTAAATTCTCTGGATTACCGGCAGGCCCGCTTTACCAAGTATCAGCTGTATCTGATGATGACGCTGGTCCGGAAGCAGAGTCTTACCATGTCCCAGGCAGCGGCCTGTATCGGCTGCTCTAAGGAGCAGGCGACCCGTCTGGTGAAGGCGCTGGAGGAGGGGGGATATGTGGAGCGGATTCACTGCGAGGAAAACCGGAAGCTGGTATTTATCCATCTGACAGCCAGGGGCCAGGAGGTGATGAGCTGCGAGAAGACAGCAGCCAGGGAGAAGCTTAAGAAGGATTTGGACGGGCTGAGCGAGGAGGAGAAGGATGTGTTTTTCCGGTCCATGGGGCAGCTTGCCTGTGTGCTAAAGAAGCTGGAGGCGCGTCAGGAAAAAAGAAAGGCGGATCATGAAGATGAGATTTAGGGAAGAGATGCTGGCAGCGCCGCTGCCGGAGAATATCGAGAAGCTAAAGTGGCACGGGGATTTTAAGACGGCGCTGCAGGTGATTGAGCGGTATCTAAAGAGAGATATCCCTGAGCTTCTTAAGGAAAGGCTGATGGCTGAAAGGGAGATCCTTGCCCTTTTGCCTGGACAGTATCCTTATTCCTGGGAGGAGGGCTTTGCCCTTCTGGCAGAGAACTTTACAGATTTTACCAGAGAAGAATTTCAGGAGCTGTGGGAGGAGGATGCCATGGAGTGGATCTATATCCATGGCCAGGTGCATTTTAAAGATAATTTTCTGGAGAACCTGGTTAAGACCAGGGAGCAGCTGGCACAGCGCCTGAGGTGCCAAAAGCTCCGGGAGGGCAAGGATTCTAACGCAGCTTGTCTGAACCAGGTGATTTCTTATATGAAGGAACAGGGCGGGATATGCTGCCGCTTTCACATGAGAAGTACGCTGCGCCTGGAGGAGGAGCGGGAGGGAGAGTGGCTGAAGGTTTATCTGCCAGTGCCGGTGGAGTATGCTCAGGTGACCTCCTTCCGGCTTTTGAAGGCGGTGATCCTTAAGGAAACAGGGGAGGAGACAGTTCTTCCCCTTAAAAGCCAGGATGAGCTTGAAAAAATGGATGGCGCTTTAGGGGGAAGGCCGGAGGATGAGGCTTATGCCTTCCTGGCGCCGAAGCATGCCCCTCAGCGCACGGTGCTTTTTAAAGCCAGGCATGAGAAGGGCAGCCAGTATGAGATCCAATACCAATATGAGGTGAAGATGCCTTATATTGCCTGCTATGAAGCAGCAGACAGGGAGGAGGGCTCTGGCAGCTTAGAAGGCCTTAGTGGACAGGAAGCAGCAGAAGACGGACAGGCGGGAGAGGAAAGGGAAATGATCCGCAGGGGCTGGATCCCAGAGCGGGAGGAGGATATGCCCTGCCATTATTTAGGAGAGCAGCTTCCCCACATTCATTTCTCTTCCTATTTAAAGGGGATTACAGAGGAGATCACAGGCGGGGAGAAGGATCCCTTGAGAAAGGCCAGACGGATCTATGATTATATTACCACGCACCTGATGTATTCCTTTGTGCGGAGCTACTTTGCCATTCCCAGGCTGGTGGACTATGCTGCCACTGGGTGGAAGGGGGATTGCGGGATCCAGGCCCTTCTCTTTATCACTATGTGCCGCATCGCCGGGGTTCCGGCCAGATGGCAGTCGGGGTTGTACACCAGGCCGGAGGATCCTGGATGCCATGACTGGGCCATGTTTTATGCAGAGCCTTATGGATGGCTGTATGCAGACTGCTCCTTCGGCGGCTCTGCAGAGCGGATGGGCTGCGAGGAGAGGAGAAGGTTTTATTTCGGGAACCTGGATCCCTTCCGGATGCCCTCCTGCTGCCAGTTCCAGGCAGACTTTATCCCGCCGTCAGAGGGGCTGCGCCAGGATCCTTATGATAATCAGACAGGAGAGGCAGAGTATCCGGACCGGATGCTCCAGAGAGAAGAGACAAAGACCATCCACCAGGTGGTGGAGTTTTCCGTGGCGACTTGCTGATGTGAACCAATGTTATTATTTTAGTCTTTGTGATCGCGAAGGTTTAGGGGATCGCTGGCTGGGTGTGAGTCGCAACCCGGTAGGATTCGCTGGCCAAGTTAGTGTCGCTACCCGTTAGGAAAT
Organism: uncultured Lachnospiraceae bacterium; assembly: GCA_951800145.1. Taxonomy (GTDB): domain Bacteria; phylum Bacillota; class Clostridia; order Lachnospirales; family Lachnospiraceae; genus Caccovicinus. The sequence continues at coordinate 9,523 of CATOJE010000115.1, forward strand.
CCAAGTTTTCGTGGTATGGGTGCAGGCGCATATTCGCCGGGAAGCTACGCGCCCCAGCAGCCGTGTCCCAACGTCACCGCGCTCTCGCTCCGCCGAAAGCGTAGC
>CATOJE010000116.1 GCA_951800145.1 uncultured Lachnospiraceae bacterium
GATTCCGGATGACAATCCAGTCAAGGAAAGGTTTGGTGAGATGATGGGTGGACAGATTTTGAAGCTGAGGTCAGAAGAATTGATCGAACAGGGTATCGAACAGGGCATCGAACAGGGCATTGAACAGGGCATCGAACAGGGCATCGAACAGGGCATCGAGCAGGCGCTGTATTCCAGTGTACAGGACGGTGACATACTCCCGGAACGCGCAGCGAAGCGGCTTCGTATCAGTGTGGCAGAGCTGAAGAAGCAGATGAAAGCCAAGGGATACCAGTATCCGAAGTAATTACATCCATGAATACCGTCCCCTCTCTCAAAATCCTCTGTTATATTTCCGCTCGTAAAATTTGTTGTTTAAGCTTTAAAACCCCCGGAGCAAAGCTCCAGGGGTTTTGTCTTCTTAAGCATCCCATGATGCTATCCGAAAAAGCCTGCTGCCTATAAAAATATCAGAAAACTATTTCACCGCCGCAAACGCCTCATCCAGCGCCGCGATTAAATCCTCCACCCGTTCGATTCCTATGGACAGCCGGATGGTATTCGGCTTAATGCCCTGGTCCAAAAGCTCCTCCTCATTCAGCTGGGAATGGGTGGTGCTGGCCGGATGGATCACCAGGGATTTCACATCCGCCACATTGGCTAACAGGGAGAAGATGGCCAGATGGTCGATAAACTTCTGGGCAGTCCTGGCATCCCCCTTAATCTCAAAAGTAAAGATGGAACCGCCGCCATGTGGGAAGTATTTCTGATAAAGCTTATGGCTGGGCTCGCTTGCCAGGGACGGGTGATGCACCGCCTCCACCTGGGGATGCTTCGACAGATAATCCACGATGGCTAAGGCATTGCTCACATGGCGCTCCACCCTGAGGGAAAGGGTTTCCAGTCCCTGGAGGAATAAAAACGCATGGAAGGGAGAAAGGGTCGCCCCGGTATCTCTCAGCAGAACCGCACGGATATAGGTTACAAATGCCGCCGGCCCGGCCGCCTCCGCAAAGGATATGCCATGGTAGCTGGGATTCGGCTCCGAAATCCAGGGATATCTTCCCGACGCCTTCCAGTCAAACCTGCCGCTGTCCACAATCACGCCGCCGATGGCGGTTCCATGGCCGCCGATAAACTTCGTTGCAGAATGCACCACGATATCCGCGCCGTACTCTATGGGGCGGACCAGGTAAGGGGTGGCGAAGGTGGAATCCACCACCAGGGGAATCCCGTGCTTATGGGCTGTCCTTGCCACCTCCTCCAGGTCGATGATATTGGAATTGGGGTTGCCTAAGGTTTCCACAAAAATCGCTTTGGTGTTTTCCTGTATTGCCGCCTCGAAAGAACCGGGAGCCTCCGGATCCACGAAGGTGGTGGTGACCTTAGCTGTTAACGGCAGAGTGTGGGCCAGCAGGTTATAGGTGCCGCCGTAGATCGTCTTTGCCGCCACGATGTGCTCCCCTGCCTGGGCCAGGGCCTGAAAGGTATAGCTGATGGCCGCCGCGCCGGAGGCGACTGCCAGCGCTGCGGCGCCGCCCTCTAAAGAAGCGATCCGCTGCTCAAATACATCCTCCGTGGGATTGGTCAGCCTGCCGTAGATATTTCCCGCGTCCCTTAAGCCGAAACGGTCCGCCGCGTGTTCCGAGTTGTGGAATACATAGGATGTGGTTGCGTAGATGGGCACTGCCCTTGCGTCGGTTGCCGGATCCGCCTGCTCCTGCCCGATATGTAGCTGTCTTGTTTCAAATCCCCAGTTCTTCGAATCTCTGATGTCTGCCATGTGATTTTTCCTCCTCGTGATTGTTAAGTCATTGATTGCCCTCTCTACTCAAACAGCGGGGTAGACAGATACCGATCCCCGGTATCCGGCAAAAGGGCGACGATGGTTTTCCCCTGGTTTTCCGGACGTTTTGCCAGCTGGATGGCTGCCCATACCGCGGCGCCGGAGGAGATTCCCACTAAAACCCCTTCCCTTCTGCCCACCTCTTTTCCGGCAGCAAAGGCATCCTCGTTCTCTACCGTGATAATCTCATCATACACCTTCGTATCCAGTACCTCCGGCACAAAGCCAGCTCCGATTCCCTGGATCTTGTGGGCCCCTGCCTTCCCCTGGCTTAATACAGGAGAGCTGGCCGGTTCCACCGCCACCACCTTCACCTTCGGGTTCTGGCTCTTTAAGTACCGGCCAACGCCGGTTATGGTTCCACCGGTGCCCACGCCTGCCACAAAGATATCCACTCTTCCCTCTGTGTCCGCCCAGATCTCCGGGCCAGTATAAGCCCGATGGGCCGCCGGGTTTGCCGGATTCACAAACTGTCCGGGGATAAAGCCGCCGGGGATTTCCTTCGCCAGCTCCTCCGCCTTGTCAATGGCCCCCTTCATGCCCTTTGCCCCCTCGGTCAGCACCAGCTCTGCGCCGTAGGCCTTCATTAACTGCCGCCGCTCCACACTCATGGTTTCCGGCATCACGATGATAATCCGATATCCTCTCGCTGCTGCCACCGACGCTAAGCCGATGCCCGTATTCCCGGAGGTAGGCTCGATGATCACAGAGCCCTCCTTTAACAGGCCCCTTTGCTCCGCATCGTCGAGCATGGCCCTTGCGACACGATCCTTCACCGAGCCCGCCGGATTAAAATACTCCAGCTTTGCCAAAAGCTTTGCAGAAAGCCCCTCTGCCTTCTCAATATTCGTAAGCTCCAAAAGGGGAGTCCCCCCAATCAGCTGGTCTGCAGACGTATAAATCCTTCCCATAATCTTGTTCTCCTCTCCACGGCCTGCCCCGAAAACAATTTGAGGCAAAGGTCATATTCCTATTTATTTGGTTGGTTTATAGGAATTATAGATTGCATTCCTAATTTTGTCAATCACTATTTTGAAATTCGATTGAAATCCTATTAACGATGTATTATAATAGGTTAATCGAAAGGAGTTTAACTCAATGACAATATCCACAAGAGGAAGATATGCCCTTCGGGTGCTTATCGATATGGCAGAAAATCAAAGGGACGTCTATATCCCCTTAAAGGATATGGCCGCCCGCCAGGAAATATCAGAAAAATATCTGGAAAGTATTATCAAGGTCTTCGTAAAAGAACAAATCGTGACCGCGGTCCGGGGGAAGGGCGGAGGCTACCGCTTAAGCCGGCAGCCGGAGGAGATTTCGGTTGAGGAGGTCCTTCTCCTCACTGAAGGCACCCTCTCCCCGGTAGCCTGCGCCGGCGCCAGCCCCTCCTGCCGCCGGATGGAGGACTGCCGGACCACCGCCCTGTGGCAGGGGCTGAACCAGGTGATCCATGAATATTTAAGCAGCTATTCCATCCGGGATCTGATGGCTGGTGCTGGCTGCGGGTATGATTATATTATCTGAGCTTCCGAGAGTACTTCCGGATCAAGCGTTCACCTGCACCACCGATGAAATTCCTCATCTGTACACTTCACATAATGGCTCCCGGAAACCAGGTGCTCGGTTCCCTGACTATAGTCAATCCCCGATGTCTTATAATCATAGCTTTCCGCCACCCGGCTCTTTTCCACCACCGGATTCGGCGCGGGGATAGCGGAGAGCAGGCTCCTGGTATAGGGGTGGATGGGACGCTCAAAAATCTCCTCCGTGGTCCCGGTCTCCAGAAGATGTCCCAGGTGGAGGACGCCGATCCGGTGGGAGATATACTTTACCATAGACAGGTCATGGGCGATAAAAAGGTAGGCCGTCTTCGTCTCCTCCTGGATATCCTTCATCAAGTTCACCACCTGGGCCTGGATGGACACGTCTAGGGCGGAGATGCACTCGTCAGCGATAATCAGCTTCGGGTTCATAATCAGGGCTCTGGCGATTCCCACCCTCTGGCGCTGGCCGCCGGAAAACTGATGGGGATACCGGCTGGCATGCTCCGGCGCCAGCCCTACCTTGGCCAGGATTTCCTTGATCTTAGCCTCACGCTCTCTGCTGCTTTCGCAGGTATGGTGGATATCCAGCCCCTCCCCGATGATATCCCCCACCTTCTTTCTGGGGTTTAAGGATGCCATGGGGTCCTGGAAAATCATCTGCATCTGGGTCCGAAGGGCCTTCTGGGTATCCTTCCCCATCTTTTTGCTGATATCCATCCCGTTAAAGTAAATCGTTCCGCCGGTCGGCTGATAGAGGCGGATCACGCTTCTCCCGATGGTGGACTTCCCGGATCCGGATTCCCCCACCAGCCCATAGGTCTCCCCAGGGTAAATCTGAAAGGAAACATTTTCCACTGCCTTCACCGTATAGCCTGCATTCACCCGGAAATACTGCTTTAACCCTTCTACCTTCAAAAGAGGCCTGTTATTCTCATTCGCTGCCATATTCCTTCGCCTCCTTCTTCATCCGCTCAATCCTGGCTTTTAGCTCCTTTGGCATCTCCACCTTCGGCGCCCTGGGGTCTAAGAGCCAGGTAGCCGCGTAGTGGCTGTCGGTAATGGGAAACATAGGCGGCTCCGCCTTATCATCCACCACTAAGGCATACCGGTTCCGGGGCGCAAAGGCGTCCCCCCTTCGCTCATGGAGAAGATTGGGCGGGGAACCGGGAATGGTATACAGACGCTCGTCATCCGTATCTAAATCCGGCATCGCCGAGAGGAGTCCCCAGGTGTAGGGATGGCGGGGATCGTAGAAAATCTCATGGATGGCTCCTTTCTCCACAATCTTTCCCGCGTACATCACATTCACATAATCCGCCACCTTGGCAACCACCCCCAGGTCATGGGTGATGTAAATAATCGATATTCCTCTCTCCCTTTGGATCCGCTGAATCAGCTGGATAATCTTTGCCTGGATGGTTACATCCAGAGCTGTGGTGGGCTCATCACAGATCAGCAGGTCCGGGTTGCAGGCCAGGGCGATGGCGATGACCACTCTCTGGCGCATCCCTCCGGAAAGCTGGTGCGGGTAGTTTTTCATCCTTTTTTCCGCATCCTCGATGCCTACCTCCTTTAACAGCTCCACAGCCCGGTTCCAGGCCTCCTTCTTCGGCGTCTTAAAATGCCAGATCATCCCCTCCATAATCTGCTTTCCGATGGACATGGTAGGGTCTAAGCTGGTCATGGGATCCTGGAATACCATGGCAATCCGCTTTCCATTAATGTGCCTGCGGATCCATTTTTTATCCTTTGTGAGGATATCCACCGTCTCCGGGGTTCCATCCTCATGATGATAGCTGAATTCGATTTGGCCCCGGCCCACGATGGCATTGCCTGCCAGGATTCCCATAGCCGCCTTCATGGTCACGGATTTTCCGGAACCGGACTCCCCTACGATGGCCACAGTTTCCCCCTTATACAAATCCATATTTACCCCACGGATGGCGTGCACCGGCCCGGCCGTGGTCTTAAAGGTAATATCAAGGTCCCGTATCTGAAGAATTTTCTCTTTTTCCTTTGACATGACAAGCCTCACATTTCTTTTAATTTGGGGTCAAGAGCTTCTCTGAGCCCGTCCGCCACCAGGTTAAAGCTGAGCATTAAAAGGGCCATCACCACAATGGGCGGGATAATCTGGTAGGGGTGGGTGGTAAAGCTGTTAAAGCCCTCGGAAATCAGGGAACCTAAGGAGCACTGAGGCACCGGGATCCCCAGTCCCACAAAGCTTAAAAATGCCTCGGTAAAGATGGCGGTGGGGATGGAGAACATCACCTGGGTGATAATGGGCCCGATGATATTAGGCAATATCTCCCGGAAGATGATAAAAAAGCTCCCCGCCCCTAAGGTCCTGGAGGCCAGGACGAATTCCTGCTCCTTTAATTTCAGCATCTCCGCCCGGGCGATTCGGCTCATGCCTACCCACTCGGTCAGCATCAATGCAAAGATAATGGTCAGCATTCCCGGCTGCAGCACCAGAAGGAGAAGGGTTACGATCACCAGCCGCGGGATGCCGTTTGCCACCTCCAGAATCCGCTGCATCACCATATCCACCCGGCCGCCGAAGTATCCGGAGATCAGCCCGTAGCTCATGCCGATGACCATGTCAATGATGGCGGCCGCCACGGCGATAATCAGGGAAACCCGGGCCCCGGACCAGGTGCGGGTCCAGATATCCCGGCCGAAATTATCACTTCCGAACCAGTAGTACACATCCTCCAGGCCCTTTTCCTGATACAGGTTCACCGTCTTGCTCCCGGTGGTGGTCTTCATGGACTCATCCCCGTCGAAAATCCCAAGCTTCTCCAGCCCCTTCACCCTGGGGGCAAAGTTTTTCTGGCTCAGGAACTGCTCTGAGTAGGTGTACGGATTCATCCCGGGCCCCGCCGCCGCCATAATCGTAATCAGAAGGATCATCACCAGCCCAAATACCGCGCTGATCTTGCGGAAATAGCGGATGACGACATCCTTCCAAAAGCTCTGGGCGGAGAAATTCGTGTCAATTTGAAGCTCCCCCTGGTTATCCTTCAGCTGGAAGTCTTCCTCTGTCGGCACATAGGCCGGCGCTAAGGCAGGGACAGACAGAGCCTGTTTCGATTTTCTCATCTTCATCGGATTAATCTCCCTCCTTTGTCAGCCGGATTCTGGGGTCGATCACCCCGTAAAGGATATCCACCACCAGCATGATGCCGATGTACATAGCCGAGTAGATAAAGCTTAGGGCGATGACCACGTTATAGTCATTGGACTGGATGGCATTCACCAGAAGGCTTCCCACCCCTGGGATGGCAAAAATCTTCTCCACCACCAGGGAGCCGGTCATCAGGTCCACAATCAGCGGGGCCAGCACCGTGATGATGGGAATCAGGGCGTTGCGCAGGGCATGACGGAAGATCAGCGCCCCGCCGGAGATGCCCTTGCTCTCCGCTAAAAGCATGTAGTCGCTTCCCATCACCTCCAGCATCTCGCTCCGGGTAAACCGGGCGATGCTGGCCATGGTGAACATGGACAGGGCGATGCTTGGCATCACGCTGGAGAGCAGGGCCAGCTTTTCCTTATAGAGCATGGGGAACCACCCCATCCGAAAGCCCAGGGTATAGCTTAAGGCCAGGGCAAACACGTAGGAGGGCACGGACACCCCGATAACCGAAATCACCGTAGCCAGAGAATCCCATATGGTATCATGCTTCAGGGCCGCAATCAGGCCTAACATCAGGCCTAAGACCGCGCCGATGCTGACCGCAAAGCCGCCGATCCGGATGGAAACCGGAAGTCTGGTCTGTATCAGCTGGGAGATGGGGGTATTCTTGGAAATATTGTAGCTCACCCCGAAGTCACCCTTCAGCATGTTTTTGACGTAGTTAAAAAATTGTACAACAATCGGCTGGTCCAGCCCGTACTTGGCATAGAGCGCCATGCGCTGATCATTGTTCAGCTTCTCATCATTAAAGGGGGAGCCTGGCATCAGCTGCATTAAAATAAACAGCACCAGCAGGATCGCCAACAGGGTAAAGAGAGAAGTCAGAATCCGTTTGAGAGTGTATTTCTTCACATTCTGCCTCCTTTGCACAGAAGAAGTACTCCCGGGAACCCCCGAAAATACTCATAAAGCGCCCCAGGCCGGCAGGAAACCTGTTTTCCAGCCAGACCTGCGGCGCCTGAAGCTTCTTGATTCAATCTTCATGCAGCTCTTGCGCTGCGCTAACCACTTTTCTTTAATCCGCCTTAGCCGCGTTCTTATAGACACGGTTCAGGGCAACCGGGTGGAACTCCACGCCGGTAACCTTAGCAGACATCATCTCCGCGTTGCACTGGGTGTACAGAGGGAAGATTACCGCCTCGTCCATCACCAGCTTCTCCGCGTCATAAAGCCTTGCCCAGCGTCCCTCAGCATCGGTGCACAGATCGCCGGTGGTGCACTCTGCGATGATTGCATCGTACTCTGCATTGCTCCATAAACCATAGTTGTTGGAATTATCGGTAATCCACATCCCTAAGTAAGTCATGGGGTCAGCATAGTCCGGGCCCCAGCGGGTCAGCCCCAGCTGGAAGTTTCCATTCTGCATATCCTCTACTCTCTGCTTCTTGGGCTCTACGGTCAGATTTACCGTCAGGCCGGGAAGGGTGGTCTCCCACTGCTCCTTTAATACCTGGGCTACCTTCTGAGGCGCGTCGTCCGCGTCCACGATCATATCCAGCGTCAGCTGGGTAATTCCTAATTCCTCCAGGCCCTGGTTCCAGTAGTCCGCCGCCTTCACCGCGTCGAAGGAGCACACATCCGCAAACTTAGTCTGATCCCCGGAGAAGTCAGAGCCGTCCGGTCCTGCCGCAAACTGCATAGGAACCGCGGTATAGGTAGGCGCGGAGCCGTCCTTTAATACATCGCCGGTGATGGCTTCACGGTCAATGGCAGAGGTTAAGGCAAGACGGATATTTAAGTTATTAAGCTCCGGAACCCCATCCATGTTGGGGCTTACATACCACAGATAGCCTGCGCCGATGGTGAGAAACTCCGGATCCTCCTTAACCTGATCCACCTGCTCCCCGTTTACCAGGGTCATATCCAGATCCCCGGTCTGATAGCTCATGAGCGCCTGCTGGGAATCCTGGATTACCTGATAGTTTAATCCTGGCAGCTTCACCCGGCCCGCGTCCCAATAGTCCGCGTTCTTGGTCAGATGGAAGGCGGTAGCCGCCGGCTCATAGGAATCCATGATAAAGGCGCCATTGGAAAGGGTGGTCTCCGGGCTGGTGGCAAAGGTGTCGCCGCAGGAGGTAAAGAAGGCCTCATTCACCGGATAAAAGGTGGGGAAATACATCAGGGACAGGAAGTAGCTCACAGGAACATTCAGCTGTACCTCCAGTGTCTTATCGTCTACCGCAGTGACGCCCAGCTCACTCTTATCCATATCTCCTGCGATAATCTCAGCCGCGTTCTTAATCTGGCCGATATCACTTAACATGTAGGCATACTCCGATGCAACCGCCGGATCCACCGCTCTCTGCCATGCAAACACAAAGTCCGCCGCGGTAACCGGCTCGCCGTTGCTCCACTTGGCATCCCGCAGATGGAAGGTATAGGTAAGTCCGTCGTCGGATAAATCATAGCTCTCTGCAATGGCGGCAACCGCCTGGCCGTCCTCGTCCATCTGCATCAGGCCGTCGGTGTAATCGGCGATTACCTCAAAGGAAGTTCCGTCAGTGGCCTGCTGAGGGTCAAGGGACTGTACCGGCGTCTCCAGCATGATATTTAAGTCAGAGCTTCCTGAAGATGCCCCCCCGTCGCTCTCTGCCGGGGACTCCCCGGACTCCGCCGGAGCTTCGGAGCCGCCCGCCGCCGCGGTGGTCGAGGTGTCAGTGGGCGCGGAAGTACCGCCGCCGCAGCCTGCCAGGCTGACCATCATCGCAGCCGCAGTCAATAACGCCAGTGCTGCTTTTGTCTTTTTCATAATTACATCCTCCTTTATTATGATGCTCTTAAATGCAAAAGCGCAGTGGTAGCGTATTAAAGTATCAACGCCACACTGCGCTAAAAGATACTATATCACCTTTTTCCGGAAATGTCCAGAAGAAATTTCGTTACTGTTCACGGGCAATGTCAGTTAGTTAAGAACTTTGAAAATCCAATAAACGGTCTGAACATAGGAATAAAGCGCCATTCGAGAATGAATCCTGGAACAAACGGCATAG
>CATOJE010000117.1 GCA_951800145.1 uncultured Lachnospiraceae bacterium
ACGTTGGGACCCGGCCTGACGCGGGCGTAGCCTTCTGGCGAATATGCGCCTGCATCTTTTGTCGCTGTCTGTGGCTCCTAACGGGCAGCAAAACACTTGGCCAGAGATTCCTAACGGGTTTAGAAAGACACTTAGCTAGAGAACCCCAGGCTATCTGCGACTCAGTTAAATAGCAATTTCGCGTCTTACATTCTATGGAAAATCCGCTTCCAAGAATTAAATTAATGACATTGGTTCACGGCCCTGCCCTCGGGTTTGACCCATGGGGCCTGCTACATGTGACTTTCACTCACATAAAACGCTCCCGGGATACTGGCTGTGAATCGCAGCCTTTCGTTTCAATATATTGCCCTTAGTAATTTATTATGTATGTTCAATTATTTACACACTATATACAATTATAAAAAGGGTGGTGTTAATTATGATCAATTATAATAATTGTTGGGAAACCATGAACAAAAAAGGGATTACAAAGTACTCTTTAATCTATCATTACGGGCTGAGCAGCAATACGCTCCGCCGCATGGCGCATGGAGAGCCTATTACCACATCAACCATTAATGATCTGTGTCTTATTCTTCACTGCAGTCCCCAGGATATCCTGTCCTATGAAGTCACAGAGGAGGAAAAGGAATTCCAGGCAAAAAGGGAGCTGGAAGTGTCAAAAAAGAAACGAAAGTGAATGGGAAACGCATCCTTAAATCGAGAAATACTTCACACCTGACTCAAAGATCTTCATATCCTGCTCCCCATAAATATTCACTGCCACCGCCTCTCCGCGGCGCTCGGAGTGGGCCATCTTGCCCAGGATCCTTCCATCCGGGCTGATAATGCCCTCAATGGCCATATAGGATCCATTGGGATTCCAGAACTCATCCATGGTCGCCTGTCCTTTATCATCCACATACTGGGTAGCCACCTGCCCATTGGCAAACAGCTTCCGGATCCACTCTTCTCCAGCCACAAAGCGCCCCTCTCCATGGGAGGCGGGATTACAGTAAACCTCGCCTGGCTCGGTTCCCATAAGCCATGGAGATCGATTGCTTACCACCTTGGTGTAGACCATCTTCGATACATGGCGGCCGATGGTATTCATGGCAAGGGTGGGGGAGTCTGCCTGCTGGGCAGTGATCCGTCCCTCCGGAAGGAGGCCCAGCTTAATCAGGGCCTGGAAGCCATTGCAGATGCCAAGGATTAATCCGTCCCTCTCATTTAAAAGCTTCTGGATCTCCTCCTGGATTGCCTGGCTCCGGAATGCAGCTGCAAAAAACTTCGCCGAGCCCTCCGGCTCGTCGCCAGCGGAAAAGCCCCCGGGGAACATGACAATCTGTGCCCTCTGAATCTCCTTTTTATAGGTTTCCACCGAGTCCCGGATATCCTGCGGGGTCAGATTCTTAAATACTACATGGGAAACCGTAGCGCCTGCCCGTTTAAATGCCTTTGCACTGTCGTATTCACAGTTGGTTCCCGGGAATACAGGGATAAATACATGAGGCGCCGCCAGCTTATGGCCGCACACATAAATGCTTTCCGGCTCTGCCCGAAACTCCTGCTGGATCACCGGGGTATTTGCCACACCAGAGCTGGTGGGGAATACCTTCTCCAGGGTATTGCACCAGGCGGCCAGAGCTTCATCCATGGAAATAGATACAGGGCCGTATTCCAGAATCCCCCGATCTGTCACCTCTCCAATCAATGTATAGGAGATAGAAAGCTCGCCCACCTTGCCGTCGGGAACCTCACACAGGATGGATCCCCAGTCTGGCCGGAAGAAATCTCTGGGATCCACATTGTGCTCTACTTTTACGCCCAGCTTATTGCCGAAGGCCATCTTGCTTACCGCCTCCGCCAGTCCATGGCCCTCCACTGCGTAGGCAGAGAGAATCCGTCCGGCCTTGATCTCCTCATGGAGCTTGCCATAGCCATCCATGATCTGCTTATAATCCGGCAGATCGAATTCATCCCGCTGCACCCGAAAGACTACCAGCTTGCTCCCCGGCCTCTTAAGCTCCGGAGTAATCACCGTCCTATGGCTTGCCACATCCACGGCAAAGGAAACCAGGGTGGGAGGCACATTGATCTCCCCATAGGTCCGGTCATCATAGGTTCCTGACATAGAATCCTTTCCGCCGATGGAGGGCAGGCCGAATCCAAGCTGTGCCATATAAGCCCCAAGGAGGGCTGAGAAGGGCTGGCTCCACCGGGTGGGATCTGCTGTCATCCGCTGGAAATATTCCTGGAAGGTAAAGCGGATCCTCCGGTAATCTCCTCCGGCGGCCACGATCTTTGCAACCGAGGAAACCACCGCGTAAACTGCTCCATGGAATGGACTCCAGCTGGACAGATAGGGGTCAAATCCGTAGCTCATCATAGTAACCGTATCCGTGCTTCCCTCTAACACCGGCAGCTTTGCCACCATAGCCTGGGTCTCGGTCAGCTGGTATTTCCCTCCGTAGGGCATAAGGACGCTTCCTGCGCCGATGGATCCGTCAAACATCTCCACCAGCCCCTTCTGGGAGCACACATTCAGCGATGCCAGCAGATGAAGCCAGGCCTCCCTGACATCCCCCACATCCTTTCTCTCAAAGGGATTTCCTTCCCTGGAAGGCACTAAAAGGGTAACCTCAGCCTCCTGGTGGGCGCCATTGGTATCCAGGAAGGCGCGGCTTAAGTCCACCACGGTTTTTCCTCTCCAGCGCATCAAAAGCCTTGGGCTTTCCGTCACCTCAGCCACGGTAACCGCCTCCAGGTTTTCCTCCCCTGCATAGGCCAGGAACTGCTCCACATCCTTCGGGTCCACCACCACTGCCATCCGCTCCTGGGACTCGGAGATGGCAATCTCTGTGCCGTCCAGCCCTGCATATTTCTTCGGCACCTTGTCCAGATCAATCTTTAATCCGGCTGCCAGCTCACCGATGGCCACCGACACGCCGCCTGCACCGAAATCATTGCACTTCTTAATCAGCCTGGATACCTCCGGGCGGCGGAACATCCTCTGTATCTTCCGCTCTGTGGGCGCATTACCCTTCTGCACCTCTGCGCCGCAGACCTGGATGGAGGCCTCTGTGTGAACCTTGGAGGATCCGGTGGCTCCGCCGATGCCATCCCTACCAGTTCTTCCCCCAAGGAGGATGATAATATCTCCCGAATCCGAGGTTTCCCGAATCACATCCTTCCTGGGAGCGGCTCCCATCACCGCACCGATCTCCATCCGCTTTGCCCCATAGCCGGGATGATAGATTTCCTTCACATAGCCGGTAGCCAGACCGATCTGATTGCCATAGGAGCTGTAGCCGTGGGCCGCACCGGTCACCAGCTTTCTCTGGGGAAGCTTGCCGTGAAGGGTCTCATCTAAGGGCCTGGTCGGATCTGCCGCGCCGGTTACCCGCATCGCCTGGTACACATAGGTTCTTCCAGATAGTGGATCCCTGATAGCGCCTCCCAGGCAGGTGGCAGCGCCGCCGAAGGGCTCGATCTCGGTGGGATGATTGTGGGTCTCATTCTTAAAATTCACCAACCACTCCTCGGTCACCCCGTCGATAGTCACCGGAGCCACGATGGAGCAGGCATTGATCTCCTCGGAAACCTCCAGATCCGGAAGCTTTCCCTCTGCCCGCAGCTTCTTCATCCCCATAAGGGCCAGATCCATCAGGCAGACAAATTTTCCATCCTTTCCTTTATAGAGCGCCTGACGGTCATCCAGATACTGGTGATAGGCATCCTCAATGGGTTTCCGGTAATCTCCCTCTGTAAAGGTAATATTCGTAAGCTCCGTGGAGAAGGTAGTATGACGGCAGTGGTCCGACCAGTACGTATCCAGCACCCGGATCTCAGTCACCGAGGGATCCCGCTTCTCCTCCCCTATAAAGTAATTCTGAATATGTTTAAAATCCTTAAAGGTCATAGCCAGATTTAAAGAGCAATACAGCGCCTCCAGCGCTTCCTCCCCCATCTGGCAGAAGCCTTCAAATATAGCTACATCCGCCGGCGTCTCAAACTCTGCTATCAAGGTCTTTGGCTTCTCCCAGCCTGCCTCCCTGGAGTCCACCGGGTTAATGCAGAAGGACTTTACCCCCTGGAGCTGCTCATCGGTCAGATCGCCGGAAATTACATAGGTGGTGGCTGTCCGGATCACCGGCTCCTCGTCCTCCTTAAGCAGCTTTACACACTGCTCCGCCGAATCTGCCCTCTGGTCAAACTGGCCGGGAAGATACTCCACGGAAAACACCCGGTCCGTCTCCTCCTTCGGAAAATCCTCCTCATATACCTCATCCAGCGGCGGCTCCGAAAAAATCGTCACCTTCGCCTGGTCATAGGTCTCCTCTGACAAATTTTCAATATCATAACGAATCAGAACACGAACGGCTCTTACACTTTTTATCCCTAAATAGCTTTCGATTTCTTCCCGAAGCTCCTTTGCCTTCACAGCAAAATCCGGCTTCTTTTCCACAAAAATCCGTTTTACGCTCATATTTTTCCTCCTGTGGTTTTCTGAACATGTGTCTCATTGATCGCTGCCTTTCTTTTTAATCATAACACAGGAGTTATAAATAAGTAAAATTAATATCATTTATATTTTGTATTATTTATACTAATATATTATAAATTTAAATCCGTAGCTGCATCTGCTGGTTAAAAAACCTGAATTGAGTATTGTATAATAAATTCCTCCGGGGATCCGGAGCTCAGATATCCTGCCACCTCATACTCGTAGGCATTCCCGCAGATCTCCAATTTATGTTTTACAATATAGTCCATCAAAAGCTTATAGGCTTCATCACTTCCATTATATAGTCCCTGGTGCAGCATGGTCACATATTTCCCCGCCGGCTTTACATACAGACGCTCATCCTCCACATAGCCATGGAGCTTGCTGTACAGGTATTCCTCCACAAAATAGCCCTTTAACAGTGATTCCTGGCTGATAATAGAGCCTATGGAATAGTCCTCCCCATATCCATGGCAGTTACAGTATTCCACATGGTCATGGATGTTAGGCACCTCCGCCACATGCATTTCCTCTATTTCCATAGTCCCTAAATCTGTCTTTGTAACAATAAAATATTCCTCTTCATACTCCACTATCTTCGGCATATTTAAAGGCTCTGTGACAGCATATTCGGTCATATGGATGGTATTTTCCAGAAGGGATTTCTGACGCATTAGCTCCTGAATCTTCTGTTCTAGTGAAAGGTAATTTCTCTTCAATAGCTTTAAAAAATTTTCCTTTGTGTAATCGCTTAAATACTTCTGTATTTCTTTTAGCGGGCTTCCTGCCTTTTGAAGAGTGGAAATCATCTCCATGTCAAAGAACTGGCGTGCTGAGTAGTACCGATAGCCATTCGGCTTGACTACCTCAGGCTTCAGAAGGCCGATTTTATCATAATGAAACAGGGTATCCTTGGTCACAAAACAAAGCTTTGCTTCAAGGCCATTTGAAGACGCTTGCCGTTATGCTAGGCAGCTATCTCATCGTCTGCAGATCCATTTCCTTTCCCAAGGTAAGCGGCAAAAAAGCCTGCCGCCAGCAAAAGGTAGATGACCATACTGATGAAAAAGGGAAATCGTTCATATGTACATCCAAAAAGCTTCACTGCCGCTGCCATAATAAATGAAGATAAAAATTCCCCAAGCCCTGCTGAAGCTAATAGCCTGGCTGTCACCCCCGGCCGTATGGCCTGAGGGACTGCATATCCAGCTGCAATCATAATCCCAGCCATAAAAAGTCCGTACCCGATTCCGAAAACTACAGCCCCGGCAATCATGCCCACAAGTCCCTTCGCCCTGAGAATTATCCCAAATCCCGCTGCGCAAATCAGAAAAATTAAGGGAAAGATCCGGTTTCCCAACCGATCCCCATACCGGAATAAATACCCTCCCACTACGCCTCCTAAGGTAAATAGGGTAAGCATCACCGATACCCCCGCTGCTGTGCCATAACCATTACTCAAAATAATCACAGAGCTGTCTGTCACCAATGGATAAAATAGTACACAGAAGACAAAATATAGAATACACCATTTCCATACCCTCCAGCCATATCTAGCTCTCCCCTGCTCCTTCTTTCGCCTTTGCTCCTCCGCCACAAACCCTGATGCATCCGGTTCCGGCATGTAAAAGTATATAATCAAAAAGCTGGGAACCAGCAGGATATAAATCAGGAAGGTAGCACTCCACCCAAAGCTGGCGCATAAAATGCCACCGCCCAGCTGGAATAAGATCGCTCCGATATTGTTAAAAATCGTGTCATTGCTGGACTGCAGTTCTGCCTCCCGCTTTTCAAAAAACATGAAAATAATCGTACCGCCTAATGGCTGAATCAGTCCCATGCCTACGCCAAATAGAATGCGCCAGGCCAGGATACTGTAAAAATTGGTACAAAAAACAGGGGCCAGGCCCCCGATCAGCATGCACAACATCGCCAGACGTGCAAGCGTGCAAAACCCTGCCTTCCTTCCGGCAATCTGATTAGAATAAATGCCCACAGGCATGCAGATCAGGGCCGGCATAGTAGACAGCATAGACATAAACATCTGAGGGATCTCGGGAAAAGCCTCACCGATATCCGCCAGGGCGGGGCTTACCGCGCTCATAGCCAGGGAAGTAAACTCCATAGCCAAAATTGCTACAATAATCTTTGATTTTTCTTGTTTTGTCATAATTCACCCATACTATTTTTTATCATTTCAATTCTTTTCTCCACAGCCCCTTCCTCTGGGCTTTCCTCTCTGCCAAAGCGCAGCATCCCATACATGGCCGCCTTCTCAAAGATATGGAACGACACCAGGGAAAAGCCCAGAGGGCGGATATCCGAAAGCTCCACATTCGGCACGCCATTTACCGAATATATATCCGGCCACATCTTCCATCCAGGGTCTGCCTGGTTTACTGTCCTGGCATCCTCCAGAGTCTCTAAACCGTCGCAGATCAAGGTCATCTCCGCCCCAAGCCTTCTGGCCTGACGGCACCGGATCAGTACCTCCTCCCAGCCCATGGCAGAATAAGCCTCAGTTCTGACAATCACCATACAGTCTGTATCCTGGCAGGCGTACACCGCTGCTTTTATCTTAGAAAGCCAGCTTTCCCTGGAAACCACCGGCTCCACAAAGGGATCCTTCTCCGGATAAGCTTTACTGTATACATACCGCTCAAAGCCCCGGATTCCAGTGGTGTCATCGATCGTAACCGCCTGCGCCCCAGCCCGAATCAACCCCCTGACCCGGTGATACACCACTGCCGGGCTTTCTCCATATCCGTCGTCCCCATCCACGATTACTGGCAGGCCAACCCGTGCCACTCGTTCTGTAGCACAAACCAGTTCATCGAATGTGAGCATTGCCATATCCGGCACTCCAGCTATGCTGTAGGACAGAGCACCGCCACTCAGCAGCACTGCCAGATACCCTGCCTGGCGGGCTGCTTGCGCCGATAAGCAGTCATACACACGGGTACAAACAGCTGCCGGGTCTTTAGCATCTCTCTAAGCTTCATTCCCATCCTCCTTTTCCTCCAACTCCTCCAAATCCTGAAAGTCGCGCTCCAACGCCACCCAGAATGGATGAAATCCAAAAAGGCAATGATAATCCATCTCCGTCAGCAGGCCGTCAAAATCATGGTTGTCGTGATACACCGTATTTTGATTTTCTGCATTCTGTCTTGCGAAATCCTCCATACCAAAGGCTGCCCCAGGAAGGAATGGATGGACGAGAATCATAGAATATCCGTCATTCCAAAGTTCTTTATAATGTTCCGGCCTCCGTCTGTGACAGGAAGCTGACCAGAGCTTTGCCCCGGCAAATTTTCCCGCCAGCATCTTGGCCTGGCAGGCGCTTCTTTCCGGTTTCAGGCCGGCCAGCGCAGCACCTTGCCCGGTGTGCTTTTTCGCACCGCTCAGCCGCCTTTTGCAAATCCTTCAGCGCAGTCCGGACAGCCACCAGGCGACATGGTCCTGCCGCCTGGACAACTGCCTGAAGCTTTTCTAAAAAGGATTCTCCCTCGATCCATTCCCCTTCCCAGTCATCCAGTAAAATTCCATCCGCCCCCTGGGCAAATATGCGCTCCGCCATCACACCGACTGCTTTTGCACTTCTAGTTCCCCCATTTCCGATTCCCGCCAATAAAGGCAGGGTGGAATAGGCTGTGATCCGGGCAGTCATCCATAGGATCTCCTCTGTTGACACATATTCTTCCCCTTCCACACCATGGAGGCTGGCTGCCAGCACACTTCTGCTTAGATACATGCCCGGATATCCGGTAAGCCAGGCTGCCCGGGCAGAAATGCAATCATACACCGAGGGCAAGATTACCTGTCCCTGGCGCAAAAGCTCTCCAAGTTTCACATTTCCCATCGCTTTCCTCCTGCCCCATTTCTCAGCTTCTTTTCATACCGTATATACTTCTGATCCCGGTCGATCCACTCCTCAAAGGAAAAAGGAGTAAATATATGGCCCATCCCATAAAACTCATCATTCTCCGAATATACAGAGTTTTTGCGTTTAAAGTTTTCCATCATATATTCCATCATACCCTTTGTGGCGCCCTTCATGGCTGCGTGATTGGAAACTAACTGAAACCCCCATTCCTGAAGCTCCTCCATGGTCACATCAGAGGTATTTCCAGAGGCATGGATATCCGGATAAAAATGCCATCCAGGCACCCGCCTGACGATTTCCAGACATTCCTCCCTGCAATCCTTATGGCAGATATTCTGGACCATGGTAATCTCCGCTCCGGCCTCCACCCCCATAATACAGCGGCGGATCGCTTCTTCCAGCCCCAGCCCTTCCTCAGCGTAAGCGCCAGTCTCCTTTGCTTTCTGTACGTGCGATAATCATACACTCCGTGCCCTTCACTCCATCAACCGCCGCCTGGATGTTAGCCGCCCAGCGCTCCGCATCAAGAAGCCCGCTCCCCTCACTGGCATAGTGGTAGCCGCAGTTAAGCCCGCCGTCCCCAGAATCCTCTACCGTGATGGCCATTACCCCAGCCTGGGCCAGCCTTTTACAGTTATGATATACCTGCATAGGGGTTCCGCCGCAATTATCTCCGTCCACAATCAGCGGCAGAGAGGATGCATTGGCAATCGTGCGACTTGTTCGCCGCTGAAAAGGCGGCGCACAGCGCTGTTTTTAACCAGTTCTGTGAACTGATAATTCGAGAGGTGGAATGATAGGGTAACGCCT
>CATOJE010000118.1 GCA_951800145.1 uncultured Lachnospiraceae bacterium
AAGCGGAGCCATCGATGAGGGAATTGCGGTCTGCCTGCAGGAAGGGATTTTAACTGAATTTCTAACCCGGCATCAGGGGGAGGTGAAAATCATGATTTTAACAGAATATGATGAAGCATTGCATTTAGAAAACACTTACCAGTGCGGCTATTCCGATGGGGAGGCACGAGGCATCGAAATTGGCAAAAATCAGGGGATTAAAATAGGAGAAAAAGCCGGCGAAGCTCGGGGCTTTAAAATCGGTGAAAAGGCTGGCGAAGCTCGGGGCTTTAAAATCGGCGAAAAAGCCGGCGAAGCTCGGGGGATTAAAATCGGAGAGGAAAAGCTCCAGCGCATCAATCAGTTATACCAGCATTTATCCTCCCAGAACCGCATAGAGGAGCTTAAGCAGGCGCTGGCCGATGACTCCTTCCGGCAGAAATTGCTGGAGGATTTTCTATCAGAACAGGGATAAGCGCGCTGCACAGCCGAACGGACTGAAAAAACAGGCATATGGCCCAAGGATGGGGTATGCCTGTTTTCTCTATTTGCTATCACACATCTAACTATGTCTCGCAGCGCTCTATACAGGATAAGCCTTGCTCTCCTTATCTGCGGCTGTCTGGTCAATCTTGGTCTGCTGAGCCTCGCGATACTGGAAGAATTCCTTTGCTACTGCGGGGAACAGGGCATAGGATAATACATCCTCATCCTGCTGCTTCCACTGTGCACATTCCTTCTCAAACTTGGGAAGCTCCGGCTCGATTAAATCAGCGGGACGGCAGGTGATAGGCTCTGCATCGCCGATGATCTTTCTCTGCACCTCTTTATCAAAGGGCTTTACAGTCTGGCCGAACTCGCCCATCATGATCTTCTTGGACTCCTTGGGAACCAGCTTATACCGCTCGCCTGAGATCACATTCATCACTGCCTGGGTTCCTACGATCTGAGAGGAAGGGGTAACTAAGGGCGGCTCGCCGAAGTCCTTCCGCACCCTTGGGATCTCCTCCAGAACATCCTGGTACTTGTCTTCCTGTCCGGCTTCCTTTAACTGGCTTACCAGATTGGACAGCATGCCGCCGGGCACCTGGTACTGAAGAGTCTTGATGTTCACGCCTAATACCTTTGGATTTAGCAGGCCGCTGGCCAGGGCCTCCTCACGGATGGGACGGAAGTACTCAGCAATCTCAGCTAACAGAGTTAAATCGTAGCCTGTATCGTAAGGGGTTCCCCGGAAGGTCTCTACCATAACCTCCGTAGCCGGCTGGCTGGTTCCAAGGGCTAATGGGGACATAGCGCAGTCGATAATGTCGCAGCCTGCCTCCACTGCCTTTAAGTAGGTCATGGATGCTACGCCGGAAGTATAGTGGGTGTGCAGATCGATGGGAAGGCTGGTTCCTTCCTTTAAAGCATGTACCAGCTCATCTGCTGCATAAGGGGTAAGAAGGCCTGCCATATCCTTGATACACAGGGAATCTGCTCCCATGTCCTCGATCCTCTTGGCGATATCCTTCCAGTAATCCAGAGTGTAGGCATCGCCCAATGTGTAGCAAAGTGCGATCTGGGCATGGCCCTTCTCTTTGTTGGTGGCCTTTACAGCCGTCTGCAGGTTGCGGATATCATTTAAGCAGTCGAAGATACGGATGATGTCGATACCATTGGCGATGGACTTCTGTACGAAGTACTCCACCACATCGTCTGCATAGTGATTGTAGCCTAAGATATTCTGTCCGCGGAACAGCATCTGAAGCTTGGTATTCTTAAAGCCGTCCCTCAGCTTTCTCAGCCTCTCCCAGGGATCCTCCTTTAAGAAGCGCAGAGACGCATCAAAGGTAGCGCCGCCCCAGCACTCCACAGAATGATATCCCACCTTATCCATCTTCTCGATGATGGGCAGCATCTTTTCTGTAGGCATTCTGGTGGCAAGCAGGGACTGATGGGCATCCCGGAGAATGGTCTCCACAATCTTTACTGGCCGTTTTGTATCTGCCATGATTCTTTCCTCCTAATATTCAAATGATGTTGTTTTGGGGTCAAAAGGGTTTTTGCCCCCCTATTTTCCTGTCATTACACTCCAAAGATAGCCATAAATGCTCCGGCTGCAACTGCCGTGCCGATTACGCCGGCCACATTGGGGCCCATGGCATGCATCAGCAGGAAGTTGGTGGGATCTGCTTCAGATCCAACCTTCTGGGATACACGGGCTGCCATGGGAACTGCGGACACGCCGGCGGATCCGATCAGTGGGTTCACCTTGCCGCCAGTGAACTTGCACATAGCCTTGCCGAAAAGCACACCTGCCGCGGTACCGATGCCGAATGCGATCAGTCCTAAGGCCACGATCTTTAAGGTATCCCAGTTTAAGAAGGCCTCTGCGCTGGTGGAAGCGCCTACGGAGGTTCCCAGCAGGATAACCACGATATACATTAATGCGTTGGAAGCAGTCTCCGTCAGCTGCTTCACCACACCAGACTCCCTAAACAGGTTGCCCAGCATCAGCATACCTACCAAAGGCGCGGTAGAGGGCAGAATCAGACACACGATGGTGGTAACGATGATGGGGAACAGGATCTTCTCCAGCTTGGAAACCGGACGAAGCTGCTCCATCTTAATCTTTCTCTCCTCCTCCGTGGTCAAAAGCTTCATAATCGGAGGCTGGATAATGGGAACCAGAGCCATGTAGGAGTAAGCCGCCACGGCGATGGGGCCCATCAGGGTAGACTGTCCCAGCTTTCCTGCCAGGAAGATGGAGGTAGGGCCGTCTGCGCCGCCGATAATGGAGATGGCTGCAGCCGCCTTGCCGTTAAAGTCCATTAAAATCGCAAAGAAATAGGCGCTGTAGATACCGAACTGAGCCGCCGCTCCCAGAAGGAAGCTCTTAGGATTGGCGATGAGGGGGCCAAAGTCTGTCATGGCGCCCACACCCATGAAAATCAGGGACGGCAGAATACTCCACTCATCCAGGATAAAGAAGTAGTGTAACAATCCGCCTACTCCGTTAGAAGTTTCTTCAGGAGATGCCATAATATCCGGGTAGATATTAACCAGAAGCATACCAAAGGCAATGGGCACTAAAAGCAGCGGCTCGAAGCCTTTCCGAATCGCCAGGTAAAGGAACACGAATGCCACGCCGATCATAAGAAAGTTGCCTACGGTTAAATTGAAGAATGCCATCTGATGAAGAAGGTTATTAAATGTACTAGCAAAATCCATATTGAATCCCTCCGTCAGGAATGCATACGCTTATGCATCTCTTCATTTTAATTTAAAGTAGCAATCACGGCGCCGGCCTCAACAGAGTCGCCTGCTGCTGCATTGATAGTGGCAATGGTGCCATCCTGGGGAGCCACGATATCATTCTCCATCTTCATAGCCTCCAGAACCAGAATCACATCGCCCTTCTTCACGGCCTGTCCCACGGATGCCTTTACTGCTAAAATCTTGCCTGGCATGGGAGCCGCTACGGTGACGGAACCAGCTGCGCCAGCGGGAGCGGCGGCCTTCGGTGCTGCGGGAGCGGCCTTCGGTGCTGCCTTGGGCGCTGCAGGAGCGGCCTTTGGAGCGGAAGCTGCACCGCTTCCTGCGCCTTCTTCTACGGTTACTTCATAAACATTGCCATTCACTGTTATTGTATAATTTTTCATGATGAAAATCCTCCTAATATTTTGATGAAAGTGCCAAAATCATATCGCTTCGATCTGCGGATGATTAAGCCCGCTTCCACTGTGCATTGGCTTTCCGCCGGATGGAACGCACTACTAAACCGTCTGTGGAAGTGTTCATGGATGCGGCGATGGCTGCTGTGATTACTGCCACCAGCTCCAGATCGTCTACAAGCTCTTCCTCCTCCATGGGGGCAACGGCTGCTGGCGCCGGTGCTGGTGCCGGAGCCGACGCTGCCTTAGACGCTTCCGGCGCTGCCTTGGCGCTGCGGCTCTTTTCCCATTGATTAATATACTTAAAGCAGCCGATGATCAGGCTGATAAAGATCAGTACAATAAATACGGTCCCCATACCGATGAGGGTGTGAACTGCCGCGCGGCCCATGTTCTCCCCTAAGGTGTATACCGGGGCAAACTCCAGGTTGGAGATCATACCCTTCTTATCGTAGATGATGGTCACCTCCATGGGGCGCTTTTCAAATATGGCGTTTACCGTAACCAGATACTGCTTATCCTTAAGCTCAACTGAGGTGGGCTGATTCCCGTCAATCTGGACAAAGGTGCCTACCTCATCCCGGGTATTCAGCCAGGTATCCAGGCTGTTTACCATGTTTGTGTTCCCATCGTCCTCGTACTGCTCGATCATGACGTTGACATATTCCTCGTCATAGCCGGCCAGGCTTTCCAGGATATCCTCAGAGCCCTCAGCAATGGATGCGCTTAATTCAGGCTCCAGCGTCTCCGCTGCCTCTTTCTTTGCGCACCCGGTAAAAGCCCCTGCCAACAGTACCATGGCTATGGTAGCAAAAAGCTTTCTTTTTATTTTCATTCTGCGTCACCTCGTTCTTAAATGGTACCGTGTTTCTTATCCGGACGGCCCTCTCTCTTCGTGAACAGCATCTCAAATGCTGCGATCACTCTCTTTCTGGTATCGGCAGCTTCAATAATGTCATCCACATAGCCCCTTCTGGCAGCAGCTAAGGCGCTGGACTGCTTCTCGCTGTAGGAAGCGGCCTTCTCTGCGATGAGGGCAGCGGCATTATCCGAAGCCTCGATCTCCTTGGCATACATAATCTTTGCTGCTGCGGAGGCGTCCATCATACCGATGGAAGCATCCGGCCAGGCGTAAACCACATCAGTCCCTAAAGCCTTGCTGGCCATGGTCAGGTAAGCGGTGCCGTAGGCCTGTCCCACTACCACAGTTACCTTGGGAGTGGTGGCATTTGCAAAAGCGTAGGTCAGACGGCCGGCAGCCTTGGCAATCCTTCTCTCGGAGTGCTTGTCTGCTTTATAGCCGGTTACATTCACCAGGGTGAGCACGGGGATATTAAAGGCGTCGCAGAACCTCACGAAATCCGCTGCCTTGTCGCATCCCTTTGCTGTGAGCACCGGTTCAAAGGAGTCTGTCTTCTCCCCGTCTGTGTAAACCTCGCTTCGGTTGGCCACACAGCCCACCGTCGTACCGTTTAAGCGGATAAAGCCGGTTACCATCTCAGGGGCGTACATTTTCTTTAATTCCATGAAGAAGTTATCATCGGAAATCAGGGTAAGGGCAAGGCTGGCATCTCCTGCGCAGCCTGCCAAATCAGCGCATACCCGGTTCAGATCATCGGTGCACTCATCGTAGGATAAGTCATCTTCATTATTCGCCGGGAGGATGGAAATCAGCCTGCGGATCTCCTCCAGAACCGAGTCCTCTCCGCCTACATAGTCTACCATCCCTGCGTCCTCGCTCTGGAACTTAGCAGAAGCGGTATCGCACTTGGAGGTGTAGTTCTTATCCAGGGCATTGGGAGAATTCACAAATAATCTGGCCTTCTTCTCCTCCATAAAGGTGAAGTCAGCAATGGCAGCGGACACTGCCATCCCGCCGCCGCAGGATCCAAATACCGCAGTGATCTGAGGAATCACGCCGGAAGCCATGGTCTGGGAGAGATAGATCTGTCCAAAGCCATTTAATGCATCGGTAGCCTCCTGAAGGCGCAGGCCGGCACAGTCTACCAGGCCGATAACCGGGGCGCCCATCTTCATAGCCATGTCGTAGATGGCGCAGATCTTCTTTGCATGCATCTCGCCCACAGAACCGCCTAATACGGAAGCATCCTGGCTGTACACATACACAAGGCTGCCTTCGATGGTGCCGTAGCCTGTCACTACACCGTCAGCCGGTGTGTCCTGTTCAGTCATGTTGAAGTCTGTGGCCCTGGCAAAGATCCGTCCGCCGACTTCTACAAAACTGTTTTCATCAAGTAAAGCTTCAATCCTTTTACTTGCTGAAGTTTGTGCTGAATTACTCATTTCGCAGTCCTCCATTTTTTAATATTTGGTCAGGCATCTGCCTGTTAAAAAGCAGACAAAGACCCGGTAAATCAAAAATTCTGCATTTTAATTTTATACCCCTGATGAAAAAATTTCAAGTCATTTCGACATAAAATTCACAATATCTTAATGAAAAAATTTTTTCAAAAGTCATATTGCATAAAAAACATGGATTTTACCTGTTTCATGGACCAGGAAAATGAAAATCGCTCTGCCGATTCCCCGGCAAGGACCGGGTAGGAGGCGATGGGCTGGCCATTCAGATAGTAATCCACGGTCCCCACCGGATCACCCTCTGCCACCGGCGCCTCTAAGGCCTTTGGCAGGTTCTTCACGATCCTTACCCGATCCAGCTCCCCGGTCAGAACCTTCAGCTCCTTATCCTGGTTTTCCATCACCAAGCTGACCTGGACATTATCCGTCTGCCAGCCTTCCTTCCATGTGGCGCTGTCCCGGCTTTCCCCTCTGCCTTCGGCACCCTCCAGGCTGGCGCTCCTCCGGCCCTCCTCTCCTCTTTCGGCACCCTCCAGGCTGACACTCCCCCGGCCCTCCTCTCCTCCTTTGGCACCCTCCAGGCTGACACTGTCCCGGCCTTCCTTCTGCCCGCCGGCGCCACATGGCTTCACCCCGTTCACCACCTGGACAGGCTCCAGCTCCACCTCCCGGTAAAGGTTCCGGTACTGATAATGCTCCTTTCCATAGGCCAGAAGCTTTTTCGCATCGGACCACTTATCCGTCTTATGAGGCGGCCACCCGCACCCCAGAAGGGCTATGGTGAATATGCGGCCTTCATCCTCCACCGCGCCGGTATAGCAGTATCCCGCACCGCCGGTAAACCCGGTTTTTCCAGAGATAACCCCATCCATCATGGAGAAGAGATTATTGTGATTGCGGCATTGATAATTTCCCTTTCCCTCTGCGTCCTGAAAGTGATAATCCATGGTTCTGGTAATGGATAAAAACTCCTGAGACTTGGGGGACTCCAGAATGCAGTAATTCAAGATCCTGGCCAGATCCTTTGCAGTGGTGGAATGGATATGCTCCACCCCCTCTTTGTCCTTCTCCTTTCCGTCCAGCCCATTGGGGGTGATAAACCAGGTGTCCATACATCCCAGCTCTCTGGCCTTCTGATTCATCTGCGCGGCAAAAGCCGGCACGCTCCCTGCCGTAGCCTCCGCCACGGCAACTGCCGAATCATTATGAGACTCCAGCATCAGGGAGTATAAAAGATCTCTGGTGAAAAAGCGCTGGCCTGTGCGCATCCCCAGATGCACCTGAGGCTGGGAGGCCGCATACTGGGAAACCTTGGTATCCCTCCCCTCCTGCCCAAGCCCTGCCTCCAGGGCCAGAATGCAGGTCATAACCTTCGTTGTGCTGGCCATAGGCCGGATCTGGTCCCCATTCTTCTCCCACAGCACCCGGCCGCTTTTTGCGTCCATCAAAACCGCGGACTGGGAATGGAGCCCCAGCTCCTCCTGCTCCGGAGGATCGAAGGCTTCCCCGGGCTGCAGCTTCTGGGAAGCAGCCTCCCATCCGGCCTCCTCCCTTACCTCCCTATAACGTATGGGAGTAGCTGCCGCCCCCAGGCTCTCAGAGCACAGCCAAATCATACAAACTACTATCAAAACTGCCCGGATCCCTTTTCCTTCGCCCATCCATACACCGCCCGGATTCTCGTCTTTTTAGCTTATTCAGGAATGGGCCTTCTTATGCGCAGCTATGACAATTATTCGTTCTTGTGCCCGGCGGCCATTATTCGTAACCGTTCAGACGGCCATCTTCTTGCCCGTCTGCGCCGGACAAGAAGCTTCGGATGTCCATTATTCTTCATACGCGTAAAGAATGGTTCTGGCGTCTGGGAACTCATAGCTGCAGGTAATCAGGGAATAGAGCTTTTTAATCTCCCCCTCCGGCGGGGCCTGTACACTGGCCCCCTGGATCATCTCCTCCACATATGCGGCAAATCCTTCCTCAGACCGGAAGGATGTCTTCCTGCGGATGGGCTCTGCCTTCACATAGAGCGCTGCCAGGGTTCTCAGGTGGATCTCCCGGTCCGGAGTATAAATTATAATGTCCCTGTGCTGATTGAAATACTCCTGCTCCTTAAACCTTACCACATCCTTAAACATGCTCCCGTCCTTCATGTGATGGCCGTAAATCACATTGTGGAGGCTGGAAAAATCCCCCTCATCCTCACAGTCCAGAAAGATAGAGCCGGCTACGGTTTCTTCCCCCTCCAGACTCCGGTGGAGGTAGGTCTCATTATCTGTGGTGTGGAGGATGGGATAATCAATCCTTGTTCCAGGCACAGTCAGCCATCCCACCACCTCCGGATTCACCTCCCACAGCGCTTCAAAGTCTATGGGCGACACATAGGCCTCGGTCTCCGGCTCTGTCTCCTCCGGCTGGATAATCTGGATCATGGTTGTCTCTGGCTCCCGGGTGGTCTCCTCTGTGGTTTCCACTACAGCCCTTTCCCCTCCCCCCAATCCAGCCAGCAAAGCTGCCCCCAGAATAAGCATACATACACAGGCCAGCACCGCCGCCCCTGCCCGGATCCGCCGTCTGCCCGAAGCTCTCCCCTGCCTGTACTCTCTTCCTTTTCCGCCCTCTTCCCGTCTCATCCTTTTCCTCCTCCCTTCCTCATCCTTTTCTCTTCTTCATCCTCTTC
>CATOJE010000119.1 GCA_951800145.1 uncultured Lachnospiraceae bacterium
TTTTGTCGCTGCCTGTGTCTCCTAACGGGCTGCAAAACACTTGGCCAGAGATTCCTAAAAGGTTTGGTAGTATACTTAGCTAGAGAACCCCAGGCTATCTGCGACTCAGTTAAATAGCAATTTCCCTGTGAACCTGTCCCTCCCCCCTAAGGGCTCTCATCCCCATGAAGCTCATAATAAAAGATATATTGCTGCAGTATCCCCCCGATTCCAGTATATCTGGAAAAGGGAAATCCTGCTGGATACCGGCTTGCCAGCGCCTGATTAATGTGGGTATCCTTTGGGAAAGCGTCCATATGATGCAGGGCAAACAGACAGATGCAGTCCGCCACCTTTCCCCCCACACCGCATAGCTTTAGCAGCTCCTTCCTGGCCTCCTCATAATCGCTCCCCTTTATTTTCTCCAGCTGGATCCTGCCTGCAGCAATGCTTTCTGCCGTCTCTTTTATATACCGGCTGCGGTATCCCAGATTGCATCTGGATAAATCCTCTATGGAAGCGCCCGCCAGGCTCTCCGGGGTTGGAAAAGCCCGGTATAGAACCCCTTCCCCGTTTTTCCTTTCCTCCCCATACTTCTCGCAAAGCAGGCGGATGCACCTTCGGATTCTGGGTATGTGGTTTTGCTGTGAAATGATAAAACTGATTATCATCTCCCAGGTATCCTGCTTTAGGATCCGGATTCCGCTGCCGAAGGCTGCCGCCTTCCTAAGATACGTATCCGCCGGATCCACCTGAGCGATTACCGCCCCATAATCACGGTCTAAGTCAAAGTATTCCCTCCAAATATTCTGGAATTCCTCCTCTGTACAGAAAAGTCTGACCTCTCTTCCATGCTGCTCTGCCTCCAGATAATGTCCGCCTGCAATAAGCTGGTATCCCTTGTCTGATAATGCTTCCATTCGAAAGCATTGTCCGGATCTGCAGATTTGTGACAGGGAAAAATTCTCATTGGTTATTTTTATCATAGCACCTCATCCTTATAAGTAATTGACTGCAAGAATCGCGGTTCCCAGCACGGCCAGCACTACTCCGGTGGCCCGGTTTAAGGTAATTGCACTGGCTTTATTGGCAAACTTTGCAGCAATCCTGGCCCACAAAAGTGTGGACACTATGCAGAAAGCCAGGCTCCACACATCTGGCATCCCCCCGATGGCAAAATGGCTTACCGCCCCAGTAAATGCTGTAAAGGCCATGATAAATACACTTGTGCCTACGGCCGTCTTCAGCTCGTAGCCCAGAATGCTTGTTAAAATCAGCAGCATCATCATGCCGCCCCCGGCCCCGATAAAGCCGCAGATAAATCCGATGGCCGTTCCGCAGATAATCGACTGGAGCAGCCGTTTCCTTTTGCTCACTGCCCCCATGCTTTCTTTCGTGGTCATAACTGGCTTTACGATAAATTTTATGCCTAGAAACAAGGTCATAAAGACGGAAAAGCTGCCCATGGTTGTATTGGGCACCATGCTGGCGATCCAGCTCCCGAAAAGGGTCATAAGCAAAACCATTACCATCATCACCAGACCGTTTTTAATGTCAATATTCTTATTCCTTCCATAGGTATAGGCGCTCACCGCGCTGGCCAGCACGTCACTAGCTAAGGCTATCCCCACCGCCTCATAAGCTGGCGTTCCTAAAAAGGTAATGAGCATCGGACTGATCACCGCTGCTGCACTCATTCCAGCAAATCCGGTTCCCAGCCCTGCCCCGATTCCTGCAATAAAACAAATTATAAATTTATACATCATCCTTGCCCTCCTTCATATATCGATGAATATTCTCTAAAATATGCAGATGGCACTGCTTCATCTGCTCCAGCTCCTCGGTTCCCAGCCCCCAGAACATAATCCGAAAAAAATCTGCTTGCGCCCTGCGCCCGTCTGAGATAATTATTTCAGCGCCTTCCTGAATCTTAAGGTGAGCTGTCTTCCGGTTTCCCTCCCGGTACTCCTTTTTCAAGTACCCTTTCTGTTCCAGAAGCTTAATGGAGGACGATACCTGAGACTTGGACAGATAGCGAACTTCGATGATATCTGTGGCAGTGTCAAAGGCGGGATTATTGGCAAGGAACAAGAGGATGTCTAAATCCATACGGGTGATTTTGTGCTTCTCGCAAACCTGCTCCACACAGCGGGAATACAAGGTCTTAATGACATTCTGGTGCTCCCAAAGGTTGATCGGTATCATGGAGCCTCCTTTCTTTTTCAGCGGTATTGCTTGGTATATTGTTCTATTTTGAACTATTTTAGCATAAAAAAAAGAAAAGTCAACACACTTTTTTCTTTCAGGCCTTTATGATGTTACTATAAGCAGGAGTCTTATGCCCGTCTGCAAAGGAGGCGCGTAAAAAGAGCCCGGCTTTCCGGACTCTCACGTTTTTTAAACCTTTACCACTCTTTCCGAAGCTCTTCCTCCTTCACCTCATATAGCCGCAGGAATTCCTGCAGATCCTTTTCATTCTTTATCAGCATCCGATCTTCAAAACGTCCGCTAGCGGTATCCTTAAATCCGGCTACCTTTTCACCAGTGCAAATACTGACATGGAGCACTGGAATCTTTCCTGTTTTATCATAGCTGACAGGCTTTTCCTTCTTCCTCCAAAGCATTTCATCGCCTCCTACTCTGTCACAATCACATAACTGGCGCTTCCATAGCATCCATTCTTCTCTAAATCTGCCGGATCCCATTCTGCTGTCAGTTCATACACCCGATCTGGTTTTAGGGGAAGGATTAATGACTCCTCATAGAGCTCACTGGAAAGCATCTCTGCCTGGGTTCTTCCCAGGTCATCGGAGGAATACTCGTCTACACGGATTCGGGCGGGCCTCCAGATACAGGAAACCTGGCAGGGCACAGAATCCATCTGGTTATACTTAGGAAGAGTGATGGGCGTCTTTACCTTCCCCTCCTCTAAAGGATGTACACCGCAGGCGATCACTGATGCCATCTGATCCTCCTCCTTATAATTCCAGCTATAATTTCCAGAAGCTACTTCGTATTCCTCCAGGGTGGAAGCTAAGGTGTCCCGGAGCCAGAGGGGAGGGGCTGCTGTAAGGGCTGCTTTTACCTCCTCTGTTTCTATCTCTTCTGCTTCTATCTCCTCTGTTTCATCCAGGCGCGCGCCTCCCGAATTCTGACAGCTAATTAAAAAAAGGCTGAGCATCACACATAACATCCCCCGACAGACTGCAGCCCTGCTTTTTCCTGTCCTCTCTGTACCAATCATCTCTTCCTGCCTCCTTCTTAAGCCGGTTCTGGCCCCATGTGCCTTGTGCTCTTTTGCTACTGTTTTCTTTTACTCTATCATATCTCATATCACAGTTCTTTAAGCTTTGCTTACAGTTACCTGCAATTTTCTTAAAATTTTCCCGTGATGCAATTTTGATGCATTTCTGATGCCTTTTTGATGCCTGGGAATGGTAATCTGATACCTAACGAAAAGACTTCAAACGTAACAGTTCAGACGGCGAGGAATTCGAGATGAATTTGGGGCGTCAAGCTTGCTTGTAAGCCCAAATTCATCTTGAATTCCACATCGGATGGACATCCGATGCTTCTTGTCCGGCGCAGACGGGCAAGAAGATACCCCGTCTGAACTGTTACCTTCAAACAAACTTTAAAAAGTGAGGTGTATCATTCCTATGAGAAAGAAGAAAAATCCACTCCCCCTGCTGCTTGCAGCCCTGCTTCTTATGCTTACCCCTTCCGCTGCCTTTGGGGCATCCGATGAGGAGGAGGATAAGACCCTGGCCCCATACTTTTTTATAGAGGACGGAGATCCTGCCACAGACAGCTTCCCCTTAAAGGATACCAGCGTTTCCACAACCATTAATGGAAGCATCGCGGAAACCTACGTGACTCAGACCTATACCAATGAAGGCCAGCGCCCACTGAACGCAAGCTACGTCTTCCCCGCCTCCACCAGGGTTTCCGTTCATGGAATGAAAATGCAGATCGGCGACCAGGTCATTACTGCGAAAATCAAGGAAAAAGAAGAGGCAAAGGAGGAATTTGAGGAAGCAAAGGAGGAGGGGAAAAGCGCCTCTCTCCTGGAGGAGCAGAGAGCCAATGTATTTACCATGGATGTTGCCAATGTAATGCCTGGCGACAGCATCCAGATTGAGCTGCACTACACAGAGCTGATCACCTCCACTGAGGGAACCTACCAGTTTGTCTTTCCCACAGTGACCGGCCCCCGCTATCCCAGCCCCTCTGAGAAAAACACCGGGAATAATCAGTGGGTGGCAACCCCCTATCTGGTAGAGGGCCATACGCCTCCCGGCACTTACGAAATTGAAGTCAATGTCTCTGCCGGAGTTCCCATCTCCCAAATTGAAAGTAATTCCCATTCCATTCAGGTAACTCCGTCTGGGAATTCTGCTGTGAAGGTTACTTTATCTGACCCGGAGGATTTCGCCGGAGACCGGGATTTCATTCTGAATTATCAGCTGACAGGGGATGCCATCGACTGCGGACTGGCACTGAGTGAGGGGAATGAGGCTGGTGATGAAAATTTCTTCATGCTGATGGTGCAGCCTCCCAAGCGGTATGAGCCGGAGGATATTCTTCCCAGGGATTATGTGTTTGTCATCGATGTCTCCGGTTCTATGAGCGGATATCCCCTGGAGACAGCCAAGACCCTGATTCAAACGCTGGTTTCCAATTTAGACAGCAGCGACAGCTTTAACCTGGTTCTGTTCTCCAATGAGGCAACCCCCATGTCGGACGCTCCCATAGCTGCCACACAGGCAAAT
This sequence comes from uncultured Lachnospiraceae bacterium, assembly GCA_951800145.1. GTDB lineage: Bacteria > Bacillota > Clostridia > Lachnospirales > Lachnospiraceae > Caccovicinus. The sequence continues at coordinate 4,752 of CATOJE010000119.1, forward strand.
GTAAATCAGGCCTTAAGCTTTATCGACCAGCTGGAGGGCGGCGGCGGAACTGAGCTGGCCCCGGCCCTGCAGCTTGCCATGGATATGCCTAATCCGGAACACAAAACCAGAAGCATTGTTACCCTGACGGACGGCTATCTCACAGGAGAGCGGGAGATCTTTGCCATGATTGAAGATCATTTACAGGAGGCTAATTTCTTTTCCTTTGGAATCGGCACCTCGGTAAACCGCTATCTCATCGAGGGCATGGCAAAAACCGGCGGCGGAGAAGCATTTGTGGCTACGGATTCGAAGGAAGCGTTAGAAACAGCTGAGCTGTTCCGGAAGTATATCCAGGCCCCCATCCTCACCGACCTGCAGGTAAGCTATGATGGATTTGAGGTATACGATGTTGAGCCTGCCTTAGTCTCCACCCTGTATGCCCAAAAGCCTGTTGTCCTTTTCGGCAAATGGAACGGACAGCCCTCCGGCACCATCACCATTACCGGGAAGTCCGGGAGTCAGGACTATTCCATGGAAATCCCGGTGGATCAATTCACACCTTCCGATGCCAACCATGCCATCCGCTATCTCTGGGCCAGAACCCGGGTAGAGCAGCTGACGGATTACGGCTCCTATGAGGAGCTGACCGATGAAGTGAAGAGGGAGGTTACCCAGCTCGGCCTGACCTACAGTATGCTGACACCTTATACCTCTTTTATCGCTGTAACAGATACCATCCGAAATCAGACAGGAGAAAGCACGGACGTGAATCAGCCCCTCCCCCTTCCCTCGCAGGTATCAAATCTGGCAGTAGGATATACCTCAGGCTCTGAGCCAGGAACCATTTTCCTGCTTTTAGGGGCAGCCGTCCTGATACTAGCTGGATTTTTCCGTCAGAAAAAAGGCCGCTTCCTCCAAAGATAATATGAAAAATCCATAGGAGATGTATATCATGACCATCCAAAAAAAGGGAATCTACTATCTTTTCTGCCTGGCGCTGACAGCCGGCCTGAAGTATTATTATCACTTAGCTGACAGTGATCATCTCCTGTGGATTCTGGCCCCCACTGCCTGGTGGGTCAGAGTCCTCTCTGGGATTTCCTTTGAATACCAGCCTGCTGCAGGATATGTAAATCACCCGCTCCGCTTTATTATCGCTCCCTCCTGCTCGGGAGTACAGTTTCTGATCCTTTCCATCGCCGCCCTCACCTTCTCCTTTCTCATTCGGATGAAGGACGAAAAAAGGTGCAGGCTGTGGATCCTATCCAGCATCTGCACCTCCTATCTGTTTACAATCCTTGTCAATGGATTCCGGATCATCCTCTCCATCTATCTCCCGCCTCTGCTCGGGCGGGCAGGATGGATTTCGGAAGGGCTGACTTCCAGGCAACTGCACAGTATCATCGGAATCACAGTATATTTTACCGCCCTGTTTTTCCTCTACCAGCTGGCTGACAGCCTGTCTCTATGGCTGTCGCAGAAGGCGCAGGGAAATCCCTATCTCCAGACTGAACGAGCCGTCCTCCGGACAGGAAACCGGCACATAGCAGAAGCCGTCCCTCCTCCCTCCGGGCGCAGCATCTGTCATCCATTAAAAAGGGCGCTGCTGCGCTGGGCAGGACCGGTATTCTGGTACTTTTTGATCGTCCTGGGACTTCCCTTTCTCAATCAGGCCTATGCAAAGGAGGGGGAAGCCTTCCTTCAGTATGCCCTCCTCCTGGTTATTATCTGCCTGATCATCGTTGCCATGTCCTGCGGCCTGTACCTGATCTGGTGGTGCCAAAGGCTCGACCAGCTTTCGTAATCCGGCAGTTAATTGATGTGAAACAGCTTCTCTGTGTTCCGGCGCGCCTGATCTGCCAGCACATCCTCCTCCACATTCATATGACGGGCTAATTCCCTGACTACATAGGTAATATTCTGGGGCACATTGGTTCTTCCCAGGCCGGGGACATTGCGGGGAGTCAGGTACGGCGCGTCTGTTTCAATCAAAACCCGGTCAAGAGGCAGCTTCTTTACTGCCTCCCTCAGCTGGCCAGCCCGCCGGTCATCGCAGATCCATCCGGTAATACCTATGGAAAATCCCATCTCCAGATACCGCTCTAAGGTGCTCCGGTCCCCTGTAAAGCAGTGAATCACTGACCCTTTGCAGATCTCCGGATGGCGCTTAAATCTGCGGATCAATTCATCTGCTGCAGACCTTTCGTGAAGGAAGAGGGGCTTTTTCAGCTTTTCCGCCAGGATAATGTGTTTTTCCAGACAGCGGATCTGATTTTCCTTTGTAGAAAACATCCGGTCAAAGTCCAGGCCGCACTCCCCCACTGCTACTATTTTAGGATTACCAGTAATTATGGCCTCGATCTGTTCAAAATCCGCCTGCTTTGCTGCGTCCGCATTATGGGGATGGATCCCGGCTGTCCCATATGCCTCATGGGTTCGCACAAACCGGTCAATGGCCTGATTCTCCTTCCGATCTGTCCCGGTCAGGATGCAAACCACCCCTGCCCGGGCCCCATCTGCCAGGATCCGCTCTGGATCCGGAAATTGTCTGCAAAACAGGTTCAGACCAATATCATAATATTTTCTCTCCATCTGCCCTTCCTCCTATAAATCTTATTCGCATAATGTTGGGGTCAAAAGGTCTTTTCTAGTGTCTTCACATGGTTCTATTGCTTTGTTGGAAATCGGAATACATCCCCTGGATAAAGATACACAAACCCGGATTCTGTAACCGTAAATACTGCCCCTCCATCCTGAAGCTCGATCCGCCCCTTCACCTGCATCTCATCATCCTCAAAGGAGAGGATTTCTCCCTCTGCCTTCGCCGTCCCTTCCAGGGTGGTCAAGCGGTAAAGGCCTATCTCCACTTCATATATCCCGTCTCCCTGCCTGGTTACAATCAATTCGCTGTAAACATCTTCCGTTCCCTGGGTGTCCGCATAAGAGCCGGCAAAGGGCTCTTCCCCCTCATCTGCCTTCTGGGCGTCTCCATCTGAAATAAATTGGTCTGTCTGGCCGGTTTGACCACCCGAAGCATCCGGACTCATCTGACTGCCAAAGTACATATCTGCTAATTCGTAAACCCGCTCTCTGGTCAGCTCCGCCTCCTTCTGGCGGACGATCATCCCATGGATACTCCCCCCTTCACACCCCGAGCCGGCAGCTCTTCCTGCCTCCTCCTTAAATGCAATCCATTCCCGCTGTCTCGCTGTCAGCTCTGACATTTCCTCTTCGCTTAAGGACTTCTTCAGCCTGGACCAGAGTGTATTTAACTCCTGATCCCACAGCTGGTACAGTGCATCGGAGGCCTCATTCATTTCCAGCTGCGTCACAGCCTTCTGCAGCTTTTCCATCTGCGCCCTTGCCTGCTCCTCAACCTGTTCAAGCTCTCCATCCATATCCTGTCCCTGGACTTCCCCAGAGGCATCTGCATTTCCAGTTGACTCTGTTTGCTTCTCTGCGTCCTGGAGCATTACCTGACCAGATGCCTCCCCGGCCTTCTCACCAGATGCTATTGCTCCCTGCTTCTCCTCCTGGGAAGCTGGTGCTTCCTGAGGCAGATCCTTGCTGGCGGATGTCTCATCTGAGGAAATGTACAGGATATCCTCTGTTGTCACAGCTGCAGCCGAATCTGCGGCCGATTTCGATTCACATCCCCCCAGTATAGCCGCAACACAGAGCCCGGCTATCCATATCAATGTCCTTTTACTCATAATATCTTCTTTCCTCCCATATTTTCTTGTTACTGTTCACGGCCGTTCACAGCAACAAAATGCACACAAAATGGCCATTCTGTCCATTTTGGCGCCGAAACCCT
>CATOJE010000120.1 GCA_951800145.1 uncultured Lachnospiraceae bacterium
AAAGTCACAGTGAACCCGAGGGTTTCGGCGCCAAAATGGACAGAATGGCCATTTTGTGTGCATTTTGTTGCTGTGAACGGCAGGGCCGTGAGCAGTAACATTCTTTTTGAACAGGGAGGTGAGAGTATGCGGGAACAGCTGACGAAAAGCGATGTGAAGAAGATTGAAGAGGAGATCACACACCGCAAATTAGTCGTCCGCAAGGAGGCCATCGAGGCGGTAAAGGAAGCCAGGGCCCAGGGAGATTTAAGTGAAAATTTTGAATATTACGCGGCCAAGAAGTACAAAAATCAAAATGAGAGCCGGATTCGCTATCTGGAAAAGATGCTGCGGACAGCCACCATTGTCACCGACCAGTCCAGGGAGGATGAGATCGGCATTAACAATACGGTGGAGCTTTACTTTGAGGAGGATGACGAGGTGGAAACCTACCGTCTGGTGACCTCTATCCGGGGGAATTCCATGAAGGGATTGATCAGCATCGAGTCGCCTTTGGGGAAGGCGATTAAAGGCCACAAGGAGGGAGACCGGGTCCATGTCCAGGTGAATGAGAGGGCCGGCTATGATGTGATTGTAAAAAGGATTATAAAAACAGAGGATGACAGCCAGGATTCCATCCGGGGATTTTAAACGGTTATAGGAAAAATCATTGGCATCCCCTTAAGGGGCTGCAGCGAACGGCAAATTTATTTCCGCGTTCGATATATATTTTCGATATATATTTCAGAAAGGAATGGAGAAAAGGAAATGAAAGAATTAGAGAAGACATATAATCCCTCAGCCATTGAGGAGCGCCTGTATCAGAAGTGGCTGGATAACAAGTATTTTCACGCCAGGGTAAACCGGGAGAAGAAGCCCTTTACCATCGTGATGCCTCCGCCTAATATCACCGGCCAGCTTCACATGGGCCATGCCCTGGACAATACCATGCAGGATATCCTCACCCGTTTTAAGCGGATGCAGGGCTATGAGGCACTGTGGCAGCCGGGCACGGACCACGCGGCTATCGCCACCGAGGTGAAGGTCATCGACAAGCTGAGGAGCGAGGGCATTGACAAGCAGGATCTGGGCCGGGATGGGTTCCTGGAGAAATGCTGGGACTGGAGGAAGGATTACGGCTCCCGGATTATCAACCAGCTCCACAAGCTGGGCTCCTCCGCGGACTGGGACCGGGAGCGGTTTACCATGGACGAGGGCTGCTCTGACGCGGTGCTGGAGGTATTCTGCAAGCTGTATGAGAAGGGCTATATTTATAAGGGATCCCGTATTATCAACTGGTGTCCGGTGTGCCAGACCTCCATCTCCGACGCGGAGGTAGAGCATGTGGAGCAGGAGGGCTTTTTCTGGCACATTAATTACCCGGTAGTCGGTGAGGAGGGGCGGTTTGTGGAGATCGCCACCACCCGGCCGGAGACCCTTTTAGGGGACACGGCGGTTGCGGTAAATCCGGAGGATGAGCGGTATCAGGACATCATCGGAAAGATGTTAAAGCTTCCCTTAACGGATCGGGAGATCCCGGTGATTGCCGATGAATATGTGGACAAGGAATTCGGTACCGGCTGCGTGAAGATCACCCCGGCCCACGACCCCAATGATTTCGAGGTGGGCAAGCGCCATAACCTGGAGGAGATTGTTATCTTAAATGACGATGCCACGGTGAATGTGCCGGGCCCCTATTTTGGCATGGACCGGTATGAAGCCAGGAAGGCCATGGTGGAGGAGCTAAAGCGCCAGGGGCTTCTGGTGAAGGTGGTTCCCCACTCCCACAATGTAGGCACCCATGACCGGTGTAAGACGACCGTGGAGCCTATGGTGAAGCAGCAGTGGTTTGTGAAGATGGAGGAGATGGCAAAGCCGGCCATCCAGGCCTTAAAGGATGGGGAGCTGAAATTTGTTCCGGAGAGCTTTGGGAAGACCTATCTTCACTGGCTGGAGGGGATAAGAGACTGGTGTATTTCCAGACAGCTGTGGTGGGGACACCGGATTCCCGCCTATTACTGTCAGGACTGCGGGGAGATTGTGGTGGCAAAGAAAGCGCCTTACGTGTGCCCCAAGTGCGGCGGCAGCCATTTGAAACAGGATGAGGACACCCTGGATACCTGGTTTTCCTCTGCTCTGTGGCCCTTCTCTACCTTGGGCTGGCCGAAGAAGACGGAGGAGCTGGAGTATTTCTATCCCACCGATGTGCTGGTAACCGGCTATGATATTATCTTCTTCTGGGTGATCCGCATGGTATTCTCCGGCATTGAGCAGACCGGAAAGTGTCCCTTCCACACGGTGCTGATCCACGGCCTTATCCGGGATTCCCAGGGCCGGAAGATGAGCAAGTCCCTGGGGAACGGCATCGACCCCCTGGAGGTAATCGAGAAGTACGGGGCTGACGCCCTCCGCATGACCCTGATTACGGGCAATGCTCCTGGCAATGATATGCGTTTTTACTGGGAGCGGGTGGAAAACAGCCGGAACTTTGCCAATAAGGTGTGGAATGCCTCCCGTTTCATCATGATGAATATGGAGAAGGCACCCGGTTCGGCGGCATCCTTAGAGGATCTGACCATGGCGGACAAATGGATCCTCTCCAAGGTAAACGCCCTGGCAAAGGATGTGACGGAAAATCTGGATAAGTATGAGCTGGGCATCGGCCTTCAGAAGGTGTACGACTTTATCTGGGAGGAGTTCTGCGACTGGTATATCGAGATGGTGAAGCCACGTCTTTACAGCGATGAAGACACCACCAAAGAGGCGGCCATCTGGACTTTAAAGACGGTGCTGATCCAGGCATTAAAGCTTCTTCATCCCTTTATGCCCTTTATCACCGAGGAAATCTTCTGCAATCTCCAGGAGGAGGAAGAGTCCATCATGATTTCTTCCTGGCCGGAGTGGAAGAAGGAGTGGGATTTTGCCCAGGAGGAGAAGGCAGTAAGCCTGATTAAGGAGGGGGTGCGGGCCATCCGGAATGTGCGCACCTCCATGAATGTGCCACCCAGCAAGAAGGCGAAGGTATTCGTGGTTTCGGAGAATCAGGAGCTGTTAGATATCTTCCGGCACAGCAAAGCCTTCTTCGCCTCCCTGGGCTATGCCAGTGAAGTGGTGCTCCAGAAGGATAAGGAAGGGATCGAAGAGGACGCGGTTTCCGCGGTGATTCCCCAGGCCTCTATCTACATGCCTTTTGCGGAGCTGGTGGACATCGAGAAGGAGATCGCCCGGTTAAAGGCAGAGGAGAAGCGGTTAAACGGGGAGCTGGCCCGTGTGAACGGCATGCTGAGTAATGAGAAGTTTATAAGCAGGGCCCCGGAGTCAAAGATCCAGGAGGAGAAGGCCAAGCTGGAAAAATATACCCAGATGTTCCAGCAGGTAAAGAAACAGCTGGCACATTTAGAAAAATAGGATTTCATGCGCTCGGCAATGGACGCACCGCACACAGGAAAGTCTGACGGGTGCATTGGACATCCCAGCTTTTGTCCGGCGCAGACGGGCAAGAAGATGCCCCGTCTGAACTGTTACATTGATGCCGCTTATTCGGCGGCGGACTTTTAAAGTAATATTGGAGAATTTACATGAAGCTAAAAAATGGATTGCTGCTGCTTCTGACCGCCACCATCTGGGGTGTGGCCTTTGTAGCCCAGAGTGTGGGGATGGCCTATGTGGAGCCATTTACCTTTAATGGAATCCGAAGCATCATCGGCGGCTTGGTGCTGCTCCCGGTGATCGCCCTCTTCGGGAAGAAGGGGGCGGCCATATCCCCGGAGCAGAGGAAAAAGGAGAGGAAAGCATTAATCACAGGAGGGATTGCCTGCGGCCTTATGCTGTGCGCTGCGTCGAATTTCCAGCAGTTCGGAGTCCGGTACACCACAGTGGGAAAGGCGGGTTTTATCACAGCCTGCTATATTATCCTGGTGCCCATCCTGGGCCTGTTTTTAAAAAAGAAGTGCGCCCCTGCCATCTGGGGCGCAGTGGCCATGTCGGCGGCAGGGCTGTATCTGCTCTGCATCGAGGGGGAGGGATTTTCCATCTCAAAGGGAGACAGTCTGGTATTCATCTGCGCCGTGCTGTTTTCCATCCACATTTTGGTGATTGACTACTATTCCCCTATGACGGACGGGGTAAAGCTTTCCTGTATCCAGTTTTTCGTCTGCGGCCTTTTGTCCCTGGTTTTGATGGTGATCTTCGAGGAGCCAAGGCTGGGGGATATTCTGGCAGGCTGGGGGCCCATCCTCTATGCAGGCATCATGAGCTGCGGAGTGGCCTATACCCTCCAGATCGTAGGCCAGAAGGGGGTGAATCCCACCATTGCCTCCCTGATCTTAAGCCTGGAGTCCAGCATTTCCGTCCTGGCAGGATGGGTGATTCTGGGGCAGAGGCTGAGCGGGCGCCAGCTGATAGGATGCGCGGTTATGTTTGGGGCCATTCTGCTGGCACAGGTCTGCAGTACAGGCTCCTGATAATCCTGGTTTATGGCAGCCTTCTGATTACTGTTCATGGGCAGCGCCCCGCGAGGCGTTCCCTACAAACTGTCGATTTTTTTCGAATAATTTTAGTTGAAAATCCCTCAGGAAGCTTTATAATGAAATAGGGGGATGGTAAGGAATGGAAAATGCGAGCAGAGGAATATATAAACGCCATTCCCATGTGGACCAGGGAGAAGAATTCTCTGGAGGAGATCCGGCAGTATCTGGATGATTTAGGGAGCCCGGATAAGGAAATCCCCATTATCCATGTGGCAGGGAGCAATGGAAAAGGGTCGGTCTGCGCCTATCTGACCGCGGCCCTTCTTCAGGCAGGATACCATGTGGGAACCTTTGTTTCCCCCCATCTGGTGGATATCCGGGAGCGTTTTTTGCTGGATGGCCAGATGATTTCGGAGGAAGGGTTTCAGCGTGTCTTTGACCAGGTAAAGGCAAGGACGGATGCCCGGATCCAGGCAGGAGGGAAGCATCCTACCTTTTTTGAATTCCTTTTTTATATGGCAGGATACTATTTTGCCCAGGAAAAGGTGGATTTTCTCGTGATGGAGACGGGCCTGGGAGGCAGGCTGGATGCCACCAATGGGATCCGGCAGCCTTTGCTTACCATCATTACTTCCATTAGTTTGGAGCATACCCAGTATTTGGGGGATACTATCGAAGCAATCGCCAGGGAGAAGGCCGGGATCATAAAAGAAGGGATCCCAGTGGTCTTTGACAGTCAGGAGAGCCAGGCGGCAGAGGTGATTTTAGCTCAGGCGCAGAAAAAGCATGCCTTATCGGTTCCTGTTTTCTGTGAGGATTTCCTCATAGAGCCGGATGAGGCGGGACATGCTATGGTCCGGATGAAGGAAGGGGGAGAGCGGTTCCTCCTCCCATTTCCAGCCCCGTATCAGGCGAAGAATGGAGCTCTGGCCCTGGGGGCCTTGAATGTGCTGATAGAGGGCGGTGTGATTGAAAAGGAAAGGAAGGCGCTTCTCCTCACGGGACTTGGAAAGGCAAGGTGGCCTGGACGGATGGAGGAGGCGCTGCCCGGCGTATTCTTAGACGGAGCCCATAATCCGGGAGGAATGGAGGCCTTCGGAAGGGCGGCATCAGAGCTTGCGGCCAGGAGATGGAAGGAGACAGGAAAGGGCCGGGTGCTCCTGCTTTTTTCCGCAGTGGCGGAGAAGGACATTCAGGAGATGATCCGCTGCCTTTCCCACTGGATTCAGCCAGATCTTACAGTGACAGCCGGGCTTAGCAGCGAGAGGGGGCTCTCCCCTCAGAAGCTGGCAGCCCTGCTGCCCGAGGAGCTTTTTGGCCCAGTAATTCCATTTGAGACAGCTGCGGAAGGATTCCATTTCCTCCTTTCCCAGAAGAGGGAGGAGGATCTCATGTTCTGCGCAGGCTCTCTTTACTTAATCGGGGAGATCAAGGCGGAGATGATAGCTAGATAAGGAGCAACAAAAGGAGAAACGGTTCCTGTTTGCCGCCAGCGCTCTGTGGGTGGCTGGTGAACCGGGATGAAATACCGGAAAGGAGAGGCAATGATCGATTTTGATGAGGAGATCGCACGCTTTCAGCCAAGCCTGGAAGTGGAGGAGATCGAGGATGCCATTGTAAAAGCAGATTTAACAGATATGACCGACATCATCATAGAGATGATGAAGGGGCTGAAGGAAGAATAAAATCAATGGATTATATGAAACGAAACCACCAGATTGCCAATAGCTTATACAATCTGGGATTAGAGAAAGCAAAGCTCCGTGACTTGACCGGGGCCATAAGCTGCTTAAAGAAAAGTCTGCGTTTTGACAAATATCAGATGGATGCCAGAAATCTCCTTGGACTGGTATTTTACGAGATGGGAGAGACAGCCCATGCCCTGACCCAGTGGGTCATCAGCATGAATCTGAAGCCGGAGGATAATCTGGCGGACAGCTATCTGGAGGAAATCCAGAGAAAGCCCGGGCAGCTGGAGCAGGAGAGCCAGATGCTGAAGACCTATAATCAGGCTCTGTGGCAGATCCAAAATGATAATGAGGATCTGGCGGTTTTCCAGCTGACTAAGGTGGTGGACGCTAATCCCCGCTTTATAAAGGCCCACATCCTCCTGGCTCTGATTTACATGTCCAATGAGGACTATGTGAAGGCGGGAAAGTACTTATACCGGGTTCTTCAGGTAGATAAAAATAACCCCAGGGCCCAGCGGTATATGTCCATTGTCAAGCAGAATACCGGCCGGGAGGAGGTGGAGAAGAAAAAGCTGAAAAATGCCTTTTCCCACCGCCAGATGGAGGATGACGATATCATCGTCCCGCCGGAGTATAAGGAGAATACCGGCTGGGGAAGTATATTAAATATTATTGCCGGATTTATCATCGGTATGCTGGTGATCTATTTCCTGGTGATGCCGGCCAATACCAAGGCGCTGAATACAGCTCATAATCAGGAGCTGATTCAGTACAGCCAGAAGATCAATGATTTAAATCAGCAGCTGACCACAAGGACCGAGGAGTTTGATAATCTAAAGATCCAGTCTGATCAGATGACCGAGGAGCTTTCCACCATAGATGCAACTCATACAGCTGAGCTGCAGCAGTACCAGACGGTGATTCAGCTTCTCCAGGCATACCGGGGGGAGGACTTAATGGCAGTGGCCCAGCTTTATACCACGCTGGATGTCTCCCTGATTTCGGAGCAAAGCGTGCTGGACATCGTCAATGCCATCACCCAGGATATGACAACCAATGGATACCAGACTCTGGAGGAGCTGGGCACCAGTGCGTGGAATGGTGGAAATGTGGCCCAGGCCATCGCCTACTATGAGAAGAGCCTGGAGGTGAAGCCGGATAATCCGGGAGCCATGTACCTCTTAGGCAGGGCCTACCAGCAGTCAGGGAATGCAGAGCAGGCCAATCTCTGGTTCGGGAAGCTTTTGCAGGAGTACCCGGATTCCCGTCAGGCTGGCCAGGCCAGGTCAGCGATGGGTGAATCGTGACCTATGGGAATTTTATGATGTGAGCAGTAGCATAGGGGGTAAGAATTCCAGTATGTGAATAGCAGTAGGATGTGGAAGAATTCCGATGTGTGAATAGCAGTACGATATGGAAGAATTCTGATGTGTGAATAAGAGCATGACGGGCAAGAATTCTGTTATGGAATGCAGCATAATTGAAAGAAGGACACTACGAAAGAAGAGCTTTTTGCAGGTCCTTCTTTTTATTTTTGCAGATAATTGATGTCGGTTTAAAAGATCTAAAATCCGGTGCAAACTTGCCTGCAAGAGGATTTTTGAACTTGAGACCCGCCAAAAACATGAAAAGGTAGTCTGATTAGGGCGGATTTTAAATGTTTTTGAGGATTGCGTGCTGCCGGGCACCAGTGCCTTGACTGGATTATATCTGGCAAAACTCCGCCGAATAATTTTTCATCGGCAAGGCGGAGGAGGGGGCGATGCGGTGGCATCGTTGATCGACGGTGCTGTGTGCCAGTGGCACACGTTTAGCACGGACCGAAGCAGAGCGTAGACGCAAAGTGCGGAGCAATCTGCAAAGCGCGGAGCAATCTGGTATTAAAGGGGTCAAAAAACCTTTTGATCCCGGCATCATGATAGGTAGTTAAGAATGCCAATTATCTGCAGCAGAAAGGAGACGAACATGAATCAAAAGACATTTTCCTATGAGGCGAAGGGCTCAGTGCTGGTGATCCACCTGCCGAGAGAGCTGGATCATCATAACTGCAGGAATTTAAAATATGAAACGGATTTGCTACTGGCGGAAAATTATGTGAGCCGGATTATCTTTGACTTCAGCCACACGGAATTTATGGATTCCTCCGGCATCGGCATCCTTTTAAACCGATATAAGCAGATGGCGGGAAGCGGGGGGAGCGTAGCCATCTATGGGGCCGGAACCCAGGTGCACCGCATCCTTCATGTAGGCGGCCTATCCCGCCTGGTGCCTTGCTTTGATACCAAGGAGGCGGCGCTGCTGGCGTGAAGAGGTGGCCAGGAGGAAGCGTAGCTGGCGTGAAGTGGCG
>CATOJE010000121.1 GCA_951800145.1 uncultured Lachnospiraceae bacterium
CCATTCCAGCCTTCTGCGCCGGACATACCGCCCTGTCCATTCCAGCCTTCTGCGCCGGGCATACCGCCTTGTCCATTCCAGGCGCCCTGTCCCGGCATATCCTCTGCGAAGGGAACCGGCTCCTCATACTCCGGCGGGATATCAATCCTGCCGGTAAATACATCGGCAGAGGAATATGCCGGCTCCCTGGGCGATTCCTTTATCCGGGAGCGCTTGCGCGAGGCTGGACGCTCCCCGGAGGCTGAATTACCCGGCTCCTGCCCCTGAGGCATACCCGTTCCACCTCCAGGGGCGGAAGGCACATTAGGATCCTGGAAGGTAATGGAGCCAAAGTCTACCCCCCGGACCACATTGTCCTCTCTGAGCCTTCGCCGCTCCTCCAGCCGTTCTTCCCGCTCCTCCTTCCTCCGGATGGCATCCTCCTTCGCATACTGATAGGCGCGTCCGCTTCCTGTCTTCACCACATTTACCACCGACTTTTCGGTGATGCACACACCGCAGATAATCAACACCGCCAAAAGTATCAGGTAGGCGCCGATGGAGCCCACCACAGACTGGAGCCCAAAGGAAAGCCCGCCGCCGATCAGCCCGCCCCCCTTTCCCTCGCTGGAAAGCTGGTAAAAGCTAAGAAGAGAGCCCCCTGGCTCTAAGGCTGCCCCAAAGATCATCTGGGCCAGGCCGCAGATGGCCAAAAGGCCGCCAGTCACCGCCGCCAGCTTGATCACCGCCTTCCGGTTCCCCCGGTTAGCCATATAAAAGCTGGTGCCGATAAACAGGAAAAAGGGAAGGATATACCCCACCACCCCAAACAGCCCCAGCTGCAGCCTGCGAAGAAAATCCCCCACCACGCCGCAGAGATGAAAATTACTTAAAAAAAGAAGCACAGCCGCCATAAAGGACAGGATGATCATCACCTCCGGACCTAAAAATGCCGGAAGCCCTTCCTCCTCGTAGGTCTCCTGCTTCTTTGCGGATGTTCCGGAGCGGCCTGTACTGCCCTTCCTGCTTTTCCCAGTTGCTGTTGTTTTACTTTTACTTCCTTGTGCCACGAATCTTTAGCCTCCTGTATCTCTTGATGGCAATCCGAAAATTGCCCATTATCAAGAGTATACAAAAATTTTGGAAAAAATGCAATAAAGATATCACCACAAAGAAGGTTTTTGCGCGATAATGGTAACAGTTCAGACGGGGCATCTTCTTGCCCTAAATCGCTTATAATAGTTTTACATCAGAGAAAGCGGGGCAGCACTCCCTATTTGGAGGATACACACCTTCGTGACTGGTTTAATTCAACTTAAACCCGTGCCGCAGGTGTGTAAACACCAGAGAAAGGAGGATCGGGTTTGTGGGTATTTTAGACATCATAAGCCGTGTTGTGAGTATCTTTGCAGGCATTGTGGGAAGCCTTGTAGGCATTACCACTTTGACCGAGAAGTATAAATCTTACATAAATCGGCGCAGGGAACAGACAGAAAAAGACCCATCAGCGAGCTTGGCGGCATCTGATGGGTCGAGAGATGATTGCCAAAGCAATCATTAATCACCAAAGGGCGGCAGCTACATCGCCGCCTTTCTTCAATTACAAGTTCATCATAGCATTTTGTCAGGGTGAAGTCAATAGAGATTTTTCCTATCCTTCCTCGGGTTCACCAAACCCTCGGGTTCTCTGTGACTTTCACTCACACTGCAAAACACTTGGCCAGAGATCCCCATGGAACGGTAATACTATATGGCGGAGAATGGAGCGAATCTGTAGCGAATCATAAATAATGGGTAAAAAACTTGCTCCCATACGCAAATCCCTCTGCGTATGGGAGCTCTCGTCCTTTTCATATCCTCTTTCTCTCTGCCTACCCCTGCTTATCCAGCAGCTTCCCAGCCTGAAGATACTGGCTTACGTCCAGCTTCTTTAAATATGCTTCCCCTGCCAGCGCATCCCCCGGCTGTAAATTGCCACCAGGATAAATCAGGTGGGAATCCCACGAAATCCCTGCAAAATCCTCAGCGGTCTGATATACATAGGGAGCAATCTCTTTCCCGCTGTAATCCTGATAACGGCCCGCCACATCCTCCGCCAGCTTCTTAAGCTGCTCCTTGGCCGCTGCGATCTGTCCCAGCGCCTCTTTAACGCTTCCCGCGCCCTGCAGCCCCTGGGAGATGTCCTTTACCTGATCCGGAAGATCTCCAAGCCACTCCTTGGCCTCCTCGCAGAAATCCTCCCCGTACAGCCTCTGGGCATGATCAATATGGAAGTGGGAAATCCCCAGGTTCGCCCTGGCCATCCAGGACATATCCTGATACTGCTTCTCATTCCAATCCCGGATCATCTCTGCCCGGTCCTCTCTTCCCTCTGCCATCTCCTGGTCATACTTTGCCTGCATATAGCTTAGCTGCTCTTCCATGCCAGTAAGATTATCTACCAGATTCCCCACTGCGTGGTAATACCGCTCCAGCTCGCTCTCAATCGCCGCCGGAACCTTCTCCTTGCTAATAAGGAACTCAGAAAACGAAGAAATCTCCGCCTCCTCCAGGACAGCCTCCTTCTTCCCGGCGCTCCCGGCCTGGCCGTCCTTCTTCAGGGCGGAAACCTTCTGCAAAAACTCCTGCTGCTGGGCTGCCTTCCTGGCATCCGCTGCCCTCATAGAGCCCGTTAACCATAATCCGCCTGCCTTCTGCCGCCCCATCACCTGAGACCAGAAGGAAGATTGTGTGTCAATTCTCATTTTCCCCTCCTTAGGAACTTTCACGAAAAATCCTGCGCACCTTGCACAAGTTATTTCGCGACAGTTCCTTATATCTGCGAAGCACCTGTGACCTGTGAAGGCCGCCCCTCTTCTGCCTGCTTCTTCAAATTGTATCATGCTCTATGTACTATATCGGCCTTTTATCAGAAAATATAACCCGGGCTCCGGCCTTCTGCCCGAAGCCTATCCCAGGCCAAGGCCGATCAGCACCCATACCAAAGCCACGCCCGATCAGCATCCATGCCAAGGCCACGCCCGATCAGCATCCATGCTTCTGCTTTTGAATCAAATGAACGCAATAGGGAATTTCCAGCAGCAGCATTGCGCTCCATCCTACGGCACAGGCGATTGCCACCCCATTCATTCCTATTCTGGGCACCAGCAGATAGACAAAGATCACTCTCAGCGAGGTCTGGGTCAAGGTTCCAAGCAAGGTGATGCTCATATTTCCCATCCCCCGGAAAAATCCCTGAAATCCATTAGTAAATCCCGGGAAAATATAAAAAACTGCCATCAGGCTCAGATAACCGCAGCCTAACGCCACCACCTCTTCATTTCCGGCACGGACAAACAGCTGCATAAACGGCCGCTTAAACAGCCAGGTAACGGAGCAAATCAGCATCCAATAACAAAATTCCAGCGTCAGTCCGGTATAAAAGCCTTTCAAAATTCTTTGCTGCTTTTTCGCCCCCCGGTTCTGAGCTGTAAAGGTAGTAATCCCATGAGAAATACTCTGCTCCGGCAGGCAGGCTTAATCATCAATCCGGTTCACCGCATTAAAGCTGGCGATCACATCGATACCCATGGTGTTAACCGCACCTTGAATCAACAGCTTTCCCACTGGCTGGCAGGCCTGCTGCAGGGCAGTAATACTGCCATACTGCAGGGTCCTTTTTAAAAGCGGCCGGTCAATCCGAAATTCCTTCCAGCCAAGCTGAAGCAGAGGAATCTTTTGATACACATAGTGAATGCAGAGGATGGCAGAGGCAGCCTCCGCGATCACAGTAGCAACAGCAGAATAAACAACGCCTAATTGAAAATACCCGATCAGGATAAGGTCAAGAACGGCATTGAATACGGAGGCAAAGGCCAAAAACTTCAATGGTGTTTTAGAGTCTCCTATACTTTTCAGCGCGGCGGAAATCGCATTATAAAAATAAGTAAAGGGCGCTCCTAAAAATACAATGCAGAGATACAGGGAAGCAATCCCAAGAATTTCCTCCGGAACCTGTAAAAGCCTCAGCAGCGGGCGGGAAAACAAAATTCCCAGAAGCATCACGCCAATAGAAAAATAAAGGCCAAAGACGGTGGTGGTCGCCATCTCCTTTTTTAAGGCATCGTATTCCTCCGCGCCAAAAAATTCACTCATAATCACTGACGCGCCGATGCAGATCCCGGATATGCCCAAAACAATAATACTCATGACCGGATTCGCGGTTCCCACTGCCGCCAGCGCGTCCTTCCCTATGAAGCGTCCCACTACGATGGAATCCACCGCATTATAAGTCAGCTGAAATAAATTTCCAAGAATCAAAGGAACGGCATAGGAAATAAGATGTTTTGTAATGCTTCCTTCGGTCATATGTACGGATGCCATGATTAACTTCCTTTCTGAGCTGCCAGACTTGTGGATTGCTCTGCACTTTGTGCTTCCGCAATCCTGATATCTTTGCATTTTGGTATCATTATAATACAAAGCAGTCAAAAGAACAATCCGATCTCCGGGGAAGTCTTTGTTACTCACAGGCAGTATCCCGCCAGCGTTCACTGTGAGTGAAAGCCACAGTGAACCAGAGGGTTTCTACTGGGTCTGAATCACGCCCCCTCCACCGCCCAATGATAGTTTTCCAGCGCCTGTAAAAGCGCCAGATCCGCCGAATCAAACGTCATCTTTTTCTGCATATACTGAAGCTGTTTTTCCAGATATTCCGTATTACTTAACATGCCCATACGATACTGATTCTGTGTATTGGTCCACTGGAGCTCTGCCCCGTCAAGGCCTGTTTTGGCTGCGTCATATGCCTGCTTTTTCTGGTTCACCTCCTCATACAGCTGTTCCATCTTCATTCTGACCTGTTCCTCCAGTTCATCCAGCGTCCGCAGCTTTTTATTGACAGACGAAGTGCCTGCGGATTTTGTGTCCCGCTCCGCGATCAAATCTCCATTGTTGCCCATGGCTTTCTGCATATCTGCTTCCAGATCCATCTCTGACAGCCGTTTGGTATCTACCGGCGGTATGTCCGCCAAGCTTACCGTATCGTCTGCGCCCAGCAGCAGATACAGGCTCTGACGGATAGAATCCCCACTGGCCTCTATTTCTGACAAGGATAATTCCATATCCTTCCAGTCCTGATATGCTGCCCACACATCCCTCTCTGTGGCCAGACCTGCGGACTGTCTGGTTCTTGTATTTTCATAGACCGCCTGATACCATTCCGCCGTTTTTTCCGTGTACTCCCTCTGCAGTTTCATGGACTGCCAGGATATCATCAGGCTTTGGGCTGCGCTGGTCAGCTGCTTCTCCATAGACAGCCTGTTTTTGTTGGCCGCATAACGATCCAGCTTTTTAATCCTTTCATTATAACTTTTGGCTGCTGAAGAATACACCGCCTCCAAAGAGGCATATTCCCCGTAGCTTTCCATATCATTCTCTTCCTTTGCTTCCTTCTTTTCCGCACTGGCGCTGGCTCGTTTTGTCCGAAGATAATCCCGGATTTCCTGGTACTCCTGCCTGGTGCGCTCCGTACTGTCGGTCATCTCCTGAATACTTAAATTTCCGTAGTGGATCAGGCTTCCCAGTTCCTCATACTCCACAATCCCATCTTCCAGCCCTTCCTTAGAAATCCGGTTGCCATCCACTGCTGTATATGTAGATTCATCTGTACCTTCCGTTTCCGCTTCACCGGACATACCTGGTGAAGCCCCAAAAGCAGGAACAGACATCACAAGTAAAACAGCCAGGCCTGCCCACAAAACCCCTATGGTTTTCCATCGGGTCTTTTTATTTTTTCCCATCGCCTTCCCTCCGTCTTATAACCGTTCAGATACCCCTTAAACGGTTACTCCGTCTTATTCATCTATCACTCCGCACTTGCCAGCCCATTAACATTCCACTGGTAGGTTTCCAGGGCTTCTTTCAGTTCCAGCAGTGCCGTCTGGGCAGCAATCTCTTTGGTTTCTGCGGCAATCTGCGCCGACTCATATTCATACCGGGTGATCATACCGGCATTCCATTTTTGTGCGGACAGGTTTACATTCTGTTCCTCCAGGTTCTTTTGGGCAACCGCCTGCTCATAGCTGCGCCTGGCTGTCTGCAGGCTTTGCCATGCATTGCTCACAGACAGCTGGATCTGACGCTCATTGCTGGCAATGGTCTTTTTTATCTTTGCCTGATTGTCTGCATCCTTTGCGTTCTCCAGCTTCCTTTTGTTCACCTGAAGCGTATAATTATTTTCCAGTGCCAGCTGTTGATCCCCTTCCAGGTCAATGGCCTGGATTACGGACAAGTCAATTTCAGGAACATCCCCGATCTGCGGGTGGTCGCTTCCCTTCCAGCCGCACATGACGATCAGAGATTGCCTGGTATTCTCCATCTGCTGCTCCAGCTCTGCTATGAATTTCTCCTGCTCCTGAACCGCTTCCTGCGCATTCAGCACCTCTGCCTGCGTAGCCGTGCCTGCCTGTAACTGTGTCTGTGCCAGGGTATAGCTGTTTTCCAGCACCTTTTTCTGCTGTCTGGCTGACGCAAGTTCCAGCTGGCTTTTATAATAGGATAAAAACTTTGACTGGGCCGACAGAACCAGGCTGGCCTCTGCCTGGGCATAGTTCAGATAGTAGATCCGGCTGTCCTCCAAGTTATCATCCGCCTGTTCCCTCAGCTGCTTTGCCTGCAGCTCCAGCTGAAGATCACTGACCATACCCATTCCATCCTCCCCGGACATACTTGCTTCCAGTTCATCCGCCAGCTTTCGGTAAGCATCAAACACATCCTCTTTGGTTCTCCCGTAATCCTTGATAAACTCATTGTATTCATACTGATTATTCTGCACAGTTACATTATACTCGTGAATCAGCTCCGCGATCTCCTCATACTCCAGCACATCATCCTTCAAACGCTCCCATTCCTGGGAACTTTTAGAAAACTCCGGACTAGACGCCAGCAAACGCATGGGCGCCGACGCTGCCAGAAAGGCGGCGGCTCCGGCTACGACCATTGGTTTTACCCCTTTTCTCATTCCTTATCTTCCCCTTTCCTTACGGGCTCCTTTTTCGGGGTTCTGCTGATGATACAGTAAAACACCGGGAGCAGTAAAAGACTCAATATGGTAGAGGCGGTCAGTCCTCCGATATTTACCAGGGCCAGCCCCTTTGTCATCTCGCCGGAGCTTCCCCAGCCAAATGCCATGGGAATCATGGCGATGATGGTGGTTAAGGTGGTCATCAGAATTGGCCGCATCCTGGTTGCCCCGGCTTCGATCAATGCCGTATCCCGATCCATGGTATTACGGTACTGGTTCACTGTATCCACATACAGGATACCAGCATTCACCACCGTTCCCACTAACATCAGAAATCCTACCAAAGAGATCATGCTGATAGCCGAATCTGCCAGCCACAGCATTCCAAAAGAACCGATGAGGCTGAATGGGATGGTCACCATAACCATCAGAGAAAATTTCAGTGACTCAAACTGCATGGCCATCACCACGAAAATTAGGAAAATGGCGGTGGCGATTGCCTTGAAAATGGCAGAAAACTCCTCATTCATGGACTGATCCATGGAATTCATCCCTGTTGTAACTGTATCCGTCAGATTTGGCTCTATGATTTCCTGATTCAAAGTCATCTGGGACATCGCCGTGGCATGTTCCGTATATTCCGCCGAAATCGTCACTTTATATTGTTTCTCCTCCCGCCGGATGCTTGCCGGGCTGTCATGGAATCCCACCTGGGCCACATCCGTCAAAAGAACGGAGCTCCCGCTTCCCGTGGCCAGGACAATCCCCTTGATCTGATCCAGGGTTTCATAGGTGTCTTCCGGATATTCCACCTTAACCGTCACACTTTCTCCATCAATGTCTAAATCCGCAGCCTCCACCCCACTGACCATCTGGTTTAAGGTACTCCCAATGGAGGAAGCGGAAAGTCCGGCGGCCTTCGCCTTTGCCCCATCCACGGTAACCTCTATAACCGGCGATGAATTCTCCGCATCGGAATGTACCTTTGTCACCTCCGGCCGTTCCATCAGTTCGGAAACAATCCGGTCAGATACTTCCTTTACCTCATCATAGTCTGCTCCCTGGATGATAGTTTCAAAGCTGTTTCCAAAAGAGGACATCATGCTCATGGAACCACTGACATCCACGGTAATATTCAGAAGTTTGACAGTTGAATAGAAAGAAAAACACTTGCAGGCCGCATAAAACCTGCATTTTTTTGTCAAATTTTATTGATTTTGTTGTGGCTATTTGTGGC
>CATOJE010000122.1 GCA_951800145.1 uncultured Lachnospiraceae bacterium
CGGCGCTTAGGTCCGGTCTTCCACGGACCTTATGCGTCCGCTACGCTTTCGGCGGAGCGAGAGCGCGGTGACGTTGGGACCCGGCCTGACGCGGGCGTACCTTCCTGGCGAATATGCGCCTGCACCTTCCCCGCTGCCTGCATCTCCTAACGGGCTGCACAATACTTGGCCAGAAATTCTTAGAAGGCTCGGGAACACATTAAATCAGGGATTCCTTACGGGTTTGGAAATACACTTAGCCAGAAATCTTCTAAGCATCCGCGACTCACTTAAATAGCAAAACAAATTATACCCCCAGTTCCCTGATTTTGCAATCCGCATTTCTCTGCATTTCCTCCCTCCTTTTCCCAATTCCCATCTCAGGTGGCAAATCGACCAAAAATATCCTGAAATTTGTGACAAAAATTCTGTTGATAAAAAGTTCACAATATGTAATAATATTTTGTAATAGTGCCTGAAGGGCAGAGCAAAAAGAATCATATTTCGCGGAGGGAATACATATGAAGGTAACAATCTGTATCGGTAGTGCATGTCATTTAAAGGGTTCCAGGGAAATTATCCAGAAGCTTCAAGGCCTGGTGGCGGCGAATCAGCTGGGGGATAAGGTGGATTTAAGCGGTGCATTCTGCAGTAAGAACTGCGTAAATGGCGTGTGCGTAACTGTAGACGGAACTCTGTTTTCCGTATCGCCGGAGACTGCAGAGGAGTTCTTCCAGAAGGAGATTATGGGGAGGCTGTAGTCTATGAAGAAAATTATTGATTTTAAGGCTACAAAGTGCAAGCATTGCTATAAGTGCGTGCGGAACTGCGATGTGAAGGCCATTACCATTAAGGATGAGCGGGCGGAGATTATGCCGGATCATTGTATTCTCTGCGGACATTGCCTTCAGGTCTGTCCGCAGTCGGCTAAGACGCTGGTCAGCGATCTGGATATGGTGAGATATATGATTAAGCGGGGCGAGACGGTTATTGTCTCCATCGCGCCTTCCTACATGGGGCTGTTAAAGCACCGCACCATCGGACAGATTAATACTGCCCTGCGCAAGCTTGGCTTCACGGATGTGCGGGAGACTTCTGAGGGGGCGGCTGTGGTGACGGCGGCTTATGACCAGCTGTTAAAGGAAGGGACCATGGAGAATATTATTACCACCTGCTGTCCCAGTGTGAATGATCTGATTGAGATTTATTATCCTCAGCTGGTTCCTTATATGGCTCCGGTGGTGTCGCCTATGGTTGCCCATGGGATGATGCTCAGGAAGGAATATGGGCGGAATGCGAAGATTGTATTCTTAGGCCCCTGCATCGCGAAGAAGAAGGAAGCGGCGGATGAGCGCCATCCAGGCTATATTGACGCGGTGCTGAATTTTAATGATATCAGCCAGTGGCTGGATGCGGAGGGGATCGATGTCTGCGCCTGTGAGGATACGCCCTTTAAGCAGCTGGATCCTAAGGTAAACCGGCTGTATCCCATCACCAACGGGGTGGTAAATTCGGTCCTTGCCACCCAGAAGAAGGTGGATCATTATCATAAGTTTTATGTCCACGGGACGAAAAACTGTATCGATCTCTGTGAAAGCCTGGCAAAGGGTGAGCTTTCCGGCTGCTTTATCGAGGCGAATATGTGCTCCGGCGGCTGTGTGAAGGGCCCTACGGTGGAGGATGATAAGTTTATCTCCCGATTCCGGATTAAGCTGGATATGGAGGAGAATATTCCCAGGGAGCCAGCGGATGAGGATGGCCTGGCGAAGGCCATGGAGGGGATTGACTTTAAGAAACGTTTTGAGAACCGGGCGCCTAAGGATCCCATTCCCACGGAGGAGGAGATCCGCCATATTCTGGCTGAGATTGGAAAGACCAAGCCGGAGGATGAGTTAAACTGCGGCGCCTGCGGTTATCCCACCTGCCGGGAGAAGGCGATTGCCGTATTCCAGAAGAAGGCGGAGCTGGGGATGTGTATCCCTTATATGCATGAGAAGGCGGAGTCCTTAGCAAACCTGGTGATGGAAACCTCGCCGAACCTGGTTCTGATTGTGGACCGGGATATGAAGATTAAGGAATACTCTGCTGTGGGCGAGAAGTTCTTTGGAAAGACAAGGCAGGAAGCGCTTCAGATGTACCTGTATGAATTTATCGATCCCACGGATTTTGAGTGGGTGTTTGAGACGAAGAATAATATCCACGGGAAGAAGGTTATTTATTCCGATTATAATGATTTGGCAACGCTGCAGAATATCGTCTATGTGGAGAAGGAGGATGTGGTTCTGGCAACCTTTATCGACACTACCAGAGAAGAGCAGCAGGTCCGGCAGGATTATGAGAGGAAGCTGGAAACCATCGATTTAGCCCAGAAGGTAATCCATAAGCAGATGATGGTGGCCCAGGAGATAGCCGGATTATTAGGCGAGACCACTGCAGATACCAAGACGACACTGACAAAGCTGTGCCAGTCCCTTTTGGAGGACGGAAGTGAAAGCGAGGTTAAGTGATGGGAGTTACGGTAGATGTTGCTTATAAAAGCTTAAATAAGTTTACGGAAATCCTGTGCGGCGATAAGGTGGAGATCCTCCAGACCAAGGACTCAGATATCATGATCCTGGCGGACGGCATGGGAAGCGGTGTAAAGGCTAACATTCTTGCCACGTTGACTTCCAAGATTCTGGGAACTATGTTTTTAAATGGCGCCACTCTGGAGGAGTGTGTGGATACCATAGTCCAGACCCTTCCTGTATGCCAGGTTCGCCAGGTGGCCTACTCCACCTTCTCTATACTTCAGGTTTATAATAATGGAGACGCGTATTTGGTTGAGTTTGATAACCCTGGCTGTATCTTTATCCGGGACGGAAAGCTGGTGAATATCCCTCAGAATATCCGTGAGGTAGAGGGGAAAAAGATTAATGAATACCGCTTCCAGGTAAAGAAGGGAGACGCCTTTATCCTGATGAGCGACGGGACCATCCACGCGGGGGTAGGAGATCTTTTGAACTTTGGATGGCTGTGGGAGGATATCGCGGATTATGCGGTGCGCCAGTATGCCCTGACCGTCTCCGCAGTGCGTCTGGCCAATGCAGTGAGCCAGGCCTGTGATGAGCTTTACGGCTACCGCCCCGGGGATGACACCACGGTCGCGGTTATGCGGATCATCGACAGCAAGCCGGTGAATATCATGACCGGGCCGGCGAAGAATCCGGAGGATGACACCCGCATGGTTCAGGATTTCCTGCGGGATACCACGGCAAAGACGGTGGTGTGCGGCGGTACCAGCGCCACCATTGTGTCCAGAGTACTGAACCGGCGGCTGGATGTTTCCTTAGATTATGTGGATCCGGAGATTCCGCCCATCGCTTACATGGAAGGGATTGACCTGGTGACAGAAGGGGTGCTTACCTTAAATCGCGTGCTTCAGCTTTTAAAACGGTATGTGAAAAATGAGACCATCTCCGAGGACTTCTTCCTGGAGCTGGATAAGCCAAATGGCGCGTCCATGGTGGCGAAGATGATTATTGAGGACAGCACCGAAGTACATATGTATGTGGGAAAAGCCATTAACAGCGCGTATCAAAATCCGGGAATCCCCTTTGACCTGGGTATCCGCCAGAATCTGGTGGAGCAGTTAAAGCATACCATGGAGGAGATGGGGAAGAAGGTGAATGTCACCTACTATTAAGGCTGGCAGGGAATGTGGGCTGTAATATAAGAATCGGGTGATTCCAAGGAACCTGCTTTCAGGCTATGGGAAGGGGCCTTTGGAAGTACAAAAGGAAGATAGAGGAGGAAAAATCATGGTAACAAATGACGCAACCATCTTACAGTTAAAGCATGAGGTGCTGTATGAAGTGGCAAAGCGGGCCTGGGCAGGCACCCTGGATGAGGAGAGGGATCAGATCCCCTATGAGATGATTCCTGGGCCTCAGGCTCAGTATCGCTGCTGTATCTATAAAGAGAGGGAGCTGATTAAGCAGAGAGTCCGTCTGGCGGAGGGAAAGTGCCCTACCGGACGGGAGAATATGAATGTGGTTCAGGTTATTAACGCAGCCTGCGAGGAGTGCCCTATCGCTTCCTACGTGGTGACGGACAACTGCCGCAAGTGTATGGGAAAGGCATGTCAGCGCTCCTGTAATTTCGGCGCCATCACCATGGGAGAGATTCACGCCCACATTGATCCTAACAAATGTAAGGAGTGCGGCAAGTGCGCCCAGGCATGTCCCTATAATGCCATCGCCCATCTGGAGCGCCCCTGTAAAAAGGTATGCCCTGTGGACGCCATCACCTATGATGAGTACGGCATCTGCGTGATCGATGAAGACAAGTGCATCCAGTGCGGCGCCTGCATCCACAGCTGCCCGTTCGGAGCCGTGGGAACCAAGACCTTTATGGTGGATATTATCCGCCTGATCAATGCCGGCCAGCGGGTGGTGGCTATGGTAGCTCCTGCCACAGAGGGACAGTTCGGCAAGGATATCACCATGGCGAGCTGGAAGACCGCCTTTAAGAAGATTGGCTTTGACGATATGGTAGAGGTGGGCTTAGGCGGCGATATGACGGCGGCTTACGAGGCAGAGGAGTGGGCAGAGGCCTACAAGGAGGGGAAGAAGATGACCACCTCCTGCTGTCCGGCCTTTGTAAATATGATCAAGAAGCACTTCCCCACCCTGGAGGGGAATATGTCCACCACAGTATCCCCCATGTGTGCCGTATCCCGAATGCTGAAATCCCAGGATCCCAATGTGATCACCGTATTCATCGGCCCATGCATTGCTAAAAAGAGCGAGGCGCTGGACTTAAATATCCAGGGCAATGCAGATTATGCCTTAACCTTTGGAGAGGTGCGGGCTATGATGCGGGCCAAGGGCGTGGAGCTGGAGCCGGAGGAGAATCACTATCAGGAGGGCTCTGTCTTTGGAAAGCGGTTCGGAAATGGCGGCGGCGTGACCAATGCAGTGCTCCAGTGCTTCAAGGAGATGGGAGAGGATATCCAGCCTAAGGTAGCCCGCTGCAGCGGCGGCGCAGAATGTAAGAAGGCTCTCCTGCTGATGAAGGTGGGGCGTCTCCCCGAGGACTTTATCGAGGGAATGGTCTGCTCCGGCGGCTGTGTGGGAGGTCCCAGCAAGCATAAGACGGAGATGGAGGCAAAGAAGGACAGAGATACCTTGATCAATGAGGCAGATGATAGGAAGGTATTAGAAAATTTGAAGAAATATCCTATGGATCAGTTCTCCATGCATCGGCATTAATGCCTGCAGGAGGATAAGAAGGAGGACTTGCAGCCGGTCAGGCTGTGGGCTTTTGCGCAATTTATGACAGATGGGAAAATCCCGGGGCTTTGGTTGGCTTCCGGGATTTTTTGCCGCTGCGTACGCCCTGCTGGGCTGCGTCTGGCAATGCCTCGCGGGATACGGGCCATGAACAGTAACCTGTCCCTTCATAGCAATAGAATCGTAAGCTTTTGTTTCTTGACACAGATGGAAGGTACTACTTATAATATGGATAACCATAACCGAAAGCTTTGGGACAGTTCCTGCCCCAGTGATAGAGAGGATGGCGGCGATGACAAAAATGTATCTTATGCTGAAGAACACCCCGGTATTAGAGATAGAGGAATACCGGTGCAGGATACGGAGAGAGGAGCTGCTTCCGGTTTCCCTGCGTTACCCGGATGTAAGCTATGATGATGTGCTTCACGGATGGACAGAGAACCGGACCATGAGCATCGGCAGGACCAATGCGAAAAAGCTGTTGGCAGGCTTCCGCATCAGTCAGAGTAATCCTTACCGGATCGCCAGAATGTTTCATTTCGCATCGCTTTTGGACTGCTACTGGATGAAGGAGGAGGGGGAGGATTTAACCTGGGAGCAGGTCAGCTTATTTGCAAATCCCTTAGAGAGGGCGGTAAGCGCCACGGCGCTTCTGGGGGTGAATCAAAGCTTCCGATCATTGAAGCAAAGGATCCATACCCCGGAGTTTACCCTCCAGGGGATGTCGGCAAAGGCGTGGATCCGGGAGGAGGACGGACTTTACCTGTATAAGGTAGGAAAAAGGGAGCTGCCTGCCTGCCAGATTTTAGCAGCCCTTGGGATACCCCATGTCCATTATACTGAGGTGGGGGAGGACAGGCTGGAGCAGATAGCCGACCGGGTTCACATCGACCGGGTTTATGAGAGCGGAGAGAAGGTGGTGAAATCCAGGATCCTTTCATCGGAGGAGACGGCCATGGTCCCATGGGAGGATTTTCAGGTGTATTGCAGTTACCAGGATAAGAATGAATACGATCTGGTAAAGAAGATGGATCCTGACAATTATTACGGCATGCAGATAGCTGACTTCATTTTAGGCAATGAGGATCGCCATGGGGCGAACTTTGGCTTTTTTATGGATAACGAAAGCGGCCATCTTAAGGGGCTGCACCCTCTGCTGGATCACGACCACGCCTTTTCTGTGGATGAGGATATCCCATCCCAGACCTCAGAAGAGGAGGAGACCTTGTATCAGGCGGCGGCCAGGGCAATCCAGATGATGGAGACAGACCTTTCCAAAATTATGGCGATGGAACAGCCCGGGGAGCTGAAGGAACGGGAATGGGAGATGGTGCAGCGGCGGTGCCGGAGACTGCGGACGGTGCAAGGCCATAGCGGCTGACAGCGGTGCAAGGCTACAGCGGCTGACTGCGGCGCAAGCTGGCCAAGATGTAATAAGGAGCTGTGACTTACAGCCAAATGAGAAGAAAACCAAATTAAAAAGAAAACCAAATTAAAAAGAAAATCAAATTAAGAAGAAAACCAGAGAACAAGAAAACACAAGGAGAAAAGCATTGAGAGTATTGGATAAGACATTAAAACGCGGAATGATGGCGGGAGCTGCCCTTGGGGTCCTTACCGCGCTGCTTGCAGGCCTGGGAGCAGGCCGCGTCCAGGGGGCGGAGGCTGGCCCGGGCACAGCTTACTGGGTGAGAGATGACGCGGGAGTCCACCGGTACTGCCAGGAGAACGGACAGATATTAACCAATGGGGTGACGCCGGACGGGTATTATGTGGACGCCACAGGAGCCTGGATTCCGGATCTGTACGATGTATCTAAATTTACCTCCATTCCAGCGGAGGCGAA
This sequence comes from uncultured Lachnospiraceae bacterium, assembly GCA_951800145.1. Taxonomy (GTDB): domain Bacteria; phylum Bacillota; class Clostridia; order Lachnospirales; family Lachnospiraceae; genus Caccovicinus. Next base: position 7,099 of record CATOJE010000122.1, read on the forward strand.
GAGCCTGATGGTGATCGAGGGCCATGGGACAGCGGCCAGGGCCTCCTTTTATGTGAAGGAGGAGGTTCCTGCTTCCCTGGAGCAGGAGAGCCAGCCTTCTTATCAGTGGAAAAAGGTTACGGATTCCGGCGGATATGTGGGACGGAATGGAATCGGGAAGGAAAAGGAGGGGGATGAACGGACCCCCAGAGGGCTCTATACCCTGGACGAGGCCTTCGGAACGAAGCCAGGCCTTTCTACCTTTGCCGTGCCTTACCTCCAGGTGGACGACGGCCATTACTGGGTGGGGGATAACCAGTCGCCCTATTATAACACTATGGTAAATATCCGGGATGTGGGAAATGTGTTTGACACCGCCGCTTCGGAGCATTTAAGCACCTACGGAGGCAAGGCATACCACTACTGTATGGCTGTGGGATTTAATAAAGAGCAGAGGCCGGGAAAGGGCTCGGCCATCTTCCTTCACTGCACCGACGGCCCTGGCACGGGAGGCTGTATCGCGATTCCAGAGGCGTCGATGGTGAAGGTGCTGGAGAATATAGTGATGCCGGCGTATATTTTGATTGATGAAGGGGAGAATCTGAAGAACTATTAGGCGGGATCCATGCTTCCCCTTTTGGCCGGCATCCGGCGGATCGGAAGAAAACGAAAAAAGTGACAGAAAAACAGCTGCAGGCCTTGTCTGCAGCTGTTTTTGTATTACAGGAGACCGTATTGCAGCACGGGGGATCGTATCACAGGAAAGTCATCCCATGACTCAAAACCTTTCGCGCGGATGTGCACTTCGCGCAAAGGAAGATGGCCGCTGACCCGGCTGTGCTCCGGAGCAATCCGCTTTCATGCCCTGGCGGCGTGGCCCGTCAGCGGCACATGTAGGCTTGCCTTGCGTGAGAAGGATTTGCATTTTAGCGGGTGTAGATATGGGAAGAATTTGCATTTTAGCGGGTGCAGATAGCGGTGATTATTCCACGTCAAGGGATCCAGATCTGATTGTGAATAGGCTCCACCAGTTCTCTTAATGGCACCGGTGGTTCGCAGAACAGATCCTCCCTTACTT
>CATOJE010000123.1 GCA_951800145.1 uncultured Lachnospiraceae bacterium
AATAAGGCCAGCCGCCTCTATGAAGCGCATAAGGACTGGGTGATTCAGACGCCGGGGCGGCCGATGTCGCAGGGAAGGAATCAGTATGTGCTGGATTTTTCTAATGCAGCGGTTGTGGACCATATTTATGAGGAGATAAAAGGGATACTGGAGAAGTCTAAGATCTCCTATATGAAATGGGACATGAACCGGAATATTACAGAGGCCTACAGCAGCGCTCTGGAGGGGGAAAGCCAGGGAGAGTTTTTCCACCGCTATATTTTAGGGGTATATGACCTATACGAGCGCCTGAATCAGGCATTCCCGGATATTCTGTTTGAGTCCTGTGCCAGCGGCGGCGCCAGGTTTGATGCGGGCATGCTGTACTATGCGCCCCAGGGCTGGGCCAGTGATGACACGGATGGGGCAGAGCGGATTAAAATCCAGTACGGGACCACCATGGCTTACCCGGTTTCCTCCATAGGCGCCCATGTTTCTGCGGTGCCCAATCATCAGCTGAAGCGCTGGACCAGCTTAAGCTTTCGCGCCCACGTGGCATATTTCGGCGCCTTTGGTTATGAGCTGGATCCCAATAAGCTATCAAAGGAAGAGCAGGATGAGATTAAAGAGCAGATCCGGTTTTATAAATCATACCGGAGGCTGATTCAGTTCGGAGATTTTTACCGGCTGAAGAATCCTTTTGAAAATAAGGGAGATAGCGCCTGGATGGTGGTGTCCCAGGATAAAAGGAGGGCGATTGTCAGCTGGTATAAGGTTCTGGCATCCTCGAACCCCAAGCTGAAAAAGCTTCTCCTTACAGGGCTTGACCCAGATATGCTGTACCGGTGCAGCCGGGCGGGAGAGACCTACTATGGTGATGAGCTGATGAATATGGGACTTTTGATGGATCCGGAGTTTACCGGCACCTATGTCAGATCTGCCAGCGTGACGAAGGCGGATTCCGGAACAGACCAGGGAGACTTCACTTCTCATCTGTATATTTTGGAGTGCTGTAAATAGCTATTATCAATCAAAGAAAAGGAGAGAGGTATTTTATGAAAGAAACAGCTCAGAAAAAGATACCGTTCTGGAGAAATATCAAGGTGATTCCTTACCTTTATATCATGCCGAATATGATCTTATTTCTCGTATTTATGATCATTCCTATTTTCATGTCCTTTTATTACAGCACAGTAAAATGGAATGGTATGGGGAAACCAAAGTTTATTCATATCCAGAACTATCTTTACATATTTCAGGATAAAGTATTCCTGCAGTCCATTTTTAATACGATATATTATACCGTTGCCACAGTCCCCTTTTTGATGGTGCTGGCCCTGTTCTTTGCAGTGCTGTTAAACAGCAAAATCCCTCTTCGTGGAATCATCCGATCCGCGATTTACGTGCCGGCAGTGGTATCTACGGTGGTGGTCGGAACGGTGTTTAATTGGATTTTTCAGGATCAGCTGGGATTGATCAATTACATTCTCACATCCCTTGGAGGAACCGCGATTAAATGGGCAAATGATACAAAATTTGCCATGATTATGCTGATTATCGCCACGATTTGGCAGCGGACAGGCTACAATATGGTCATCTACCTGGCCGGCCTCCAGGGAATCCCGGGGGAGCTGATGGAGGCAGCGACCATTGACGGGGCAAATACCTGGCAGAGGTTCCGGTATGTGACCCTTCCCCTTTTGAAAAATACCCATATGTTTGTCATGATCACCTGTATGATCAATGCATTCCGCTCCTTTGATCTGGTATACACTATGACCCAGGGAGGACCATTAAATGCGACAAAGACCATTGTTATGTACGTGTATGAGCAGGCATTTAACAAGAATTATTACGGAAGGGCCGCCGCCGCAGGCGTGGTGCTGTTTGTCTTTATGGTAGTGCTTACCATCATACGATTTAAGATTGAGAAGGAGGATTAGGTATGGAGATTTCCGGACGCATGGGGATGGATAAACGGAAATATGTTCTCATGAAGACAGCTATTTTTGTGTTCATGCTGGGTACAGCTGCGGTAACGCTGTTTCCCTTCTACTGGATGTTTGTGACTGCGGTAAAGCCGGTGGATGAAATATGGGCCTTTCCGCCAAAGCTTTGGCCGAGCCAGTTTATCTGGTCTAATTTTACCACCGCACTTCAGAGGGCGCCCTTTGGCACATATTTTAAGAACAGCTTTTTCGTTACGCTGATTTCTACAGGGATCACGGTGAGTATTAATCTTTTGGCCGGCTTTGCCTTTGCCAAATATCAGTTTAAATTTAAAGAATTTTTCTTTCTCATTGTGCTCAGCACGCTGATGATCCCCCTCCAGGTAACGATGATTCCTGTATTTATCATCGCCTCTAAGCTTGGTATCCGCAACACGCTCTGGGGGGTTATCATACCGCCCTGTGCGGAGGCTTTGGGACTCTTCATGTCCAGACAGTTTATCAGCGACATTCCCAATGAGCTGATGGAGGCAGGTAGAATCGACGGTGCAACGGAATTTACCATATTTTCAAAAATTATTGTACCAAATGTAAAACCGCTGATCAGTGTGCTTGTAATTTTTACGGTAATGTGGAGGTGGAATGACCTCCAGTGGCCCTTGATTATGCTTTCCAATGACAAATTCTACACCGTACAGCTGGGACTTTCCAACTTAAACGGCGCCCAGTATGTGAACTGGAATGATATGATGGCAGCTTCCCTGATTTCCGTCCTGCCTGTGGTTATTGTATTCCTTATCTTCCAGAAGGAATTTGTACAGGGTGTGGCATCCAGCGGGATTAAGGGCTGACAGTGATGAACACTTCACACGAGAGTGTTAAAAAAATAAGGAGGAATCGATTATGTTTAAGAAGAATCTGAAAAAAGCAATGAGTATCCTGCTAGCGGCAGGTATGGCGGCCAGTCTCGCGGCCTGCGGCGGAGGAGGCGAAGCCGCGCCCACAGCCGCAGCCGGGGGGTGGATGGAGCTCAGTCAGAAACCAAGGCAGAGGAGACGCTGGCAGAGGCTGCCGGTGTAGAGGCAGAGGGCCTGACTGCAGAAGAAGGCGCTGAGATTGAGGTGGCCTACTGGGAAGGCTCTACCTCAGATAAGGCGGCGTGGGACGAGCTTCTTTCGAACCTGCAAAAGGATCACCCGGAAATTAAGATCATTCCCCAGACCTATCCGTCCAGTGATTTCAGAGATATGCTGGATACAAGGATTGCCGGAAATGATTGGCCAGATGTTATGCGCTACACCTACCAAAGACTTGGAAAATTCAAGCAGGCTGAGGTTATGCTGGATCTGACCCCTTATATATCCCAGGAGAGTCTGGATGATGTGGCTCCCGCATTCCTGTCAGCATGTACCTATGATGGAAAATTGATTGCCATGCCTCACCATACAGATACCATTGCCATGTTCTACAACAAGCGGATGTTTGAGGAAGCCGGTATTCGTATTCCAACCAGCGTGGAGGATGGATATACCTGGGAGGAGCTGACGGACATTGCAAGAACCCTGAAGGAGAAATTTAACCTGCCCTATGCGTTCGGCGGGATTTGGGAAGATAACAATGGATATCGTTACCTGCCATTTCTCTATATGAACAATGGTTCCGTGCTTAACGAGGCTCAGGATATGGTTACCATGGATTCCCCGGAGGTTCTGGAGGCGATTAAGCTGTATGAGGATTGGAGAAAGGAAGATCTGATCGCCAATACCGCATTTACCGGCGCAACCACGACAAATTCCCTGTTTGTGGCGGAGCAGATTGCTTTTACTTTCTCCGGAAGCTGGCACTGCTCTTATATGCAGGAAAATATGGGGGATAAATGGGGTATGACCTACATGCCTGTGAAGGACGGCAAGACTGGTTCTGATATGGGCGGCAATGCAGTATTCGCCTATGCAGATACTCCTTATCCAAAGGCAGCTGCCATTGTGATTGACTATATTATCAATTATGATAATATGAAGCGTTTTTGTGAGACCGGTGCCTTTATCCCTGTCAGAACCAGCCTTCTGCAGGGCGGGGTGGAGTATCAGGTATTCCCGGAGGAGATGAGGATTTTAAATGAGATTGTAGGAACCATTGACCCGAAAATGGCTGCAGATGAAACCTCTGTACCCTTCCAGCAGATCAATGTGATTTTAAATGAGGAGATGGATCCTCTGGCAGTGAATAATTCGGTTACTGCAGAAGATGTGGTGGCTGCCTGCCAGGAACGCATGACAGAAATTTTAAATGAATAGGATGAGAGAGTAGTTCAAAAAAGGTATCAGACAAAAGGGCGGCTGCCAGATAGAAAACCTCTGGCAGCCGCCTCCTTGGCTGATAGCAGATCCGTTATTAGAACAATGGAACCACTGCCCCATCGTAGGTACTCTCGATGTAGCTCTTCACCTCATCGCTGGTCAGCGCCTCGATCAGGGCCAGGATGGCCTCATCCTTCTCATGGCCTTCCTGGACTGCGATTACGTTCCCGTAGGTGGTAGCGGCGATGGACTCAGAATCCTCCACAGCTAAGGCCTCAGACACCTTAAAGCCGGCCTCGATGGCATAGTTTCCATTAATGACCGCGATATCCACATCCTCCACTACCCGGGGAATCTGGGCAGCCTCCACCTCGTACAGATCCAGATTCTTCGGATTCTCCACGATGTCGTTCTTGGTAACCGTTAAGTCTGCGCCCTCCTTCAGCTTAATTAAGCCCTGGGCCTCCAGAAGAAGCAGCGCTCTGGCCTCATTGCTGGTGTCATTCGGAACCGCCACCCGGGCGCCGTCGGCTAAGTCATCCAGGGAAGTGGTCTTTCCTGCGTAAATGCCGAATGGCTCATAATGGATAGCCGCCGCCGATACCAGCTTGGTATTATTTTCTACATTAAAGGACTCCAGGTAGGGCAGATGCTGGAAGTAGTTGGCATCCAGATCCCCGGACTCTAAGGCCAGGTTTGGCTGAATATAGTCTACATATTCCTTCACATCCAGCTCATAGCCCTTCTGTGCTAATACATCTGCGGCGGCCTTTAAGATCTCCGCATGGGGGGAGGGGCTGGCGCCTACCACGATCTTGGTAAGCTCCTTTGGGGCCTTGGCTTCAGGAGCGCTTTCCTCCTTCCCGCCTTCCTCCGAGGCATCCGCCTTATCCTCTGCCTGTGCTTCCTGGCCAGCTGCCGCAGTGGTTTCTGCAGCTGCGGTGGTCTCTGCGCTGCCGCCTCCGCAGGCAGACAGGGATAAGGCGGTAAATGCTGCCGCCAGAACGTAAATTGATTTTTTCATAATGATTCCTCCTCATTTTATGGATTGATTTATATGGCATTTTGCCAACAGCCTTTGGGTTCGAACCGGCTCCTTTGAACCGTTTTTTCTTCCGGCCCCTTTGAATCGGTTTTTCCTTCTGGCTGCTAAATCCTTATTTGTTTCCGGGCCGGGCAGAGGGCGGCTGTCTGCCGTTCACTTGTTTTTACAGCAGCTGCATTTGCTTTTACAGCAGGCTACTCTTGCCTTTACAGCAGCTGTCCTTGCTCTGCCGGGGCAGAGCCTGCCCGGACCTGCCGGAACCGTAACCGAGGCTGCCAGCTCCCATCACCGGATCCGCTTGTCGCCTTTTTTCGAGAGCCATGTCCCGATTTCCTGGATAATCTGCACCATCACCACCAGCAGGATGACGGCGATCCACATCAGCCCTGGCTCATACCGGTAGTAGCCGTAGTTGATGGCTACCGCTCCCAGCCCGCCGCCTCCGGTAAAGCCGGCCATGGCGGAGTAGCTTAAGATGGTGGTCACTGCCAGAGCCGCCCCTAAGAGCAGGGAGGGCTTGGATTCCGGCAGAAGCACCTTCCAGATAATCTGCCACACCGACGCCCCCATAGACTGGGCCGCCTCGATGACTCCGGCATCCACCTCCCGGAAGGAGGATTCCACCACTCTGGCGATATAGGGCGCCGCCGCGATGGTCAGGGGAATCACGATGGCCGGTGAGCCGATGCGGGTGCCGATGACGATTTTCGAGAGGGGCAGCACGATAAACAGCAGGATTAAAAAGGGGACGGAGCGGAGCAGATTAATCACCAGTCCCAGGATTTTCTGGAGCCAGGGAATGGGATAAATCCCCCCGTCGTCGGTCACCACCAGAATAATGCCGAGAGGCATCCCGATTACATAAGCAAAAAGAGAGGAGAGGGCTACCATGTAAAAGGTTTCCCACACCGCTGTCTTTAACAGGTCAATGGTAGCGGCATCAAAGGTTGTGAGCAGCACCATGGTTGTTCCATTAAATGTCATGTTCCTTCACCTCCTCAAAGGGTATCTGTACGGTTCGCAGATAGTTTAACACCCGGGTCTGATCCGCATCATCCTCCGGCAGCTGGATAATCATCTGCCCCATGGCAGTGCCCTGGATATCCTTGGTGGCGGCGTACATAATATTCACCGGAACCTTGCAGGCCAGCACCAGGTTGGAAATCACCGGCTCTGTGGATTCCCGGCCGTCAAAAATAATCCGAATCTGACGGCTGCTGCTGAATTTCACCTGGTTTACCGCATCCCCTAGGATCAGCTGCCGCCCGATTTTTGACTTGGGCTCGGAGAAGATTTCCGCCACTGTCCCAATCTCCGCGATATGGCTCTGATCGATGATGGCTACCCGGTCGCAGATGGCCTCGATTACCGCCATCTCATGGGTGATGACGATTACCGTCACGCCCATGCTCTGGTTGATGGACCGGAGAAGCTCCAGAATCGACTTGGTGGTATTAGGGTCTAAGGCGCTGGTGGCCTCGTCGCATAAAATCACCTTGGGATTTGTGGCCAGGGCCCGGGCGATGGCCACCCGCTGCTTCTGGCCGCCGGAAAGCTGGGCCGGGTAGGCATTGCACCGGTCAGCCAGTCCCACCAGCTCCAAAAGCTCCATGGCCCGCTTTTTTGCCTCCTTTTTTGCCACCCCGGCGATCTCCAGGGGAAAGCATACATTCCTTAATACATTGCGCTGGGCCAGCAGATTAAACTGCTGGAAAATCATGCCCATGGCCCGTCTGGCCATCCGCTGCTGCTTATCATTCTGGGCAGCTAAATTTTTTCCTTCAAATATTACCTCCCCGGCAGTGGGGACTTCCAGCATATTGATACACCGGACTAAGGTGCTTTTTCCAGCGCCGGACAGGCCGATGATTCCAAAAATCTCTCCCCGGCGGATGTCCAGATTAATATCGTCCAGTGCCCGTACCGGCCCATTGGCCGTTTTAAATTCTTTGCCTACATTCCGCAGCTGGATGATTGGCTCTTCTGATGTCATCTTGGCTCCTCTTTTCTAATGATGGGCGGTCCCGGAAGCGTTTCCGGGTGTGCCTGTGATATTGGCGGCAATCCTGCAAATTACATGGAGGATCGGGCGCTTAGGAACTTGGCAGTTCCTCTGTCGGACAGACCAAGGGGCCTGGCCGGCCAGATTTCTGCGCCAGAATCAAAAAAATCGCAAGCTGCAAGGCTTGCGATGATGCTCCGTTACGTAGCCGGATGCACTGGGAAAAGCTCCATCCGGGTTATCACAATCCATGCAGTTATCTTAGATGTTTTAAGCATACGAAAACACGGCACATGCACATCATGCCGTCCATCATAACCATATCCATCTGCATGCTTGTCTGGTAGCTCATACGGATTCTCCCTTTGGTATCAATGATTGCAGCCTTGGCCGCAATGCTTTTCATGGGCGTATTTTACGCTACTATAGGGGATTTGTCAAGTGTTTCGCGGGAAATTTATTTTTTTAGGTTACGATTGTTACTTTTCACAGGCAATGTTATTAACTTAATTTGAGAGCGGATTTTTCCATATTGTGCAAAACGTGAATTTGCTATTTACTTTAGTCTCTGTGATCGTGAAGGTCTGGGGGATCGCTGGCTGAGTGGGTGTCGCAGCCCGGTAGGAATCGCTGGCTAAGTGGGTGTCGTTGCCCGTTAGGATTCGCTGGCCAGGTGGGTGTCGTTACTTGTTAGGGAATCCAAGGTTTCGGGGT
>CATOJE010000124.1 GCA_951800145.1 uncultured Lachnospiraceae bacterium
TCGGAGGGGCAACCCTCCAGACGAAAGAAAGGAGGGCTTGCTAATGTATGTTACATATTCGGATTTAATCCAGATAGGTATCTTCATTATCGCCCTCGTTGGGTTGTGTTATACAATCTTCGGGGGAAGAAAATAGCCGCCACTATTCGCAGTAGTGACGGCTAAGCTGTAAAGTTTAGTCACAAACTTTTGAGGGTAGGCCGCTTCTCTGGCTTTCCCCTGATTTAACTATAGCACATTTGGGAGAGGGCTGCAAGCCCTCTTTTTAGTGCGTAGTTATAAGCTTTGTCTTATAATAGTGGAGAGAGGAGGATTTACTATGGTCGAAAAAATAATAGAAAAAGTGATTAACCAAATGATACCACACCTGGATCAGAGGCAGCTGGAGTATTTGAGCAATGTGCTGTATGTAAATTTAAATTATAAAAAATTCCCACTACACCTTGACAATCAGCAAGGAAAGTGTTATCCTAACAAATGAACAATTATTCATATGTTTATAAATGAGATATAAAGCAAGAAAGAAAACCAATTAAAGGAAAACAGAGGTGATGAATTGACGATTCATGATGTAGAATGCTGCGATACCTACCAGGTGCATGAAGAGCTGGTGAAGGCGGTGAATGAGAAGATGCCGGAGGAAGAGGAATTATATGATCTGGCAGAGCTTTTTAAGGTATTTGGAGACTCCACACGGATCCGCATTTTATATGTTCTGTTTGAGGCGGAGCTGTGTGTGTGTGACATTGCCCAGACTCTGGGGATGACTCAGTCTGCGATTTCGCATCAGCTAAGGATTTTAAAGCAGTCTAAGCTGGTGAAAAGCCGCAGGGAGGGAAAGCAGGTGTTTTATTCTTTGGCGGATGATCATGTGAGAACGATTATTGATCAGGGAAGAGAGCACATTGAAGAATAGTTGGGATGGAGAAGACAAACTTGGAGATTATTTTATAGAAAGAGAGGGTTTCAGAGCTATGAAAAAGAAATTTAAATTACAGGATTTGGATTGTGCAAATTGTGCAGCAAAGATGGAGGATGGGATTAAGAAGATCCCTGGTGTTCATGATGCCAGTGTCAGCTTTATGATGCAGAAGATGACCATTGAAGCGGACGAGGATCAGTTTGACGAAATTATGAAACAGGTGGTGGCATGCTGCGCGAAGGTGGAGCCGGACTGCAAGATATTGTTATAGCGGGATAAGAGTGGCGACTGCCAGGAATGTAAGGAATCATAAGTCCTCAATCATGTGTAAGGAGGGAAAGGGGATATGACAGAGAAGCACAAGAAAATGCTGCTCCGCATTCTTGTAACGTTTGCTTTGTTTATGGGACTGCTGGCAGGAGAAAAGAGCGGGAGGATTATCTGGCTGGAGGAATTCCCGGCTGGCTTTTTGGCCTATTTCGTGCCCTACTGTCTGATTGGATATGACATTATCTGGAAGGCAGCTAGGAATATTCGCCATGGACAGGTGTTTGATGAGAACTTCCTGATGATGATTGCTACCTTTGGCGCCTTTGGCGTGGGAGAGTATTCTGAGGCTCTGGCGGTGATGCTGTTTTATCAGGTGGGGGAACTGTTCCAGAGCTATGCGGTCAGCCGTTCCCGACAGTCGATTACAGAGATGATGAATATCTGCCCGGAGTATGCGAATATTGAGGAGGATGGCCAGCTTGTCCAGGTGGATCCGGATGATGTGGAGCCAGGGATGGTGATTGTGATCAAAGCGGGGGAGCGGATTCCATTGGACGGTCGTGTGATAGAGGGAGAATCGATGATCGATACGGCGGCCCTTACTGGAGAGTCAGTTCCCAGGCGGGCCTCGGCGGGAGATGAGATCATCAGCGGCTGTGTGAATGGCAGCGGCACCTTAAAGGTGAAGGTGACCAAGGCATTTGAGGATTCTACCGTGGCAAAGATTTTGGAGCTGGTGGAGAATGCAGGGAGCAAGAAGGCAAGGGTCGAGAATTTTATTACCCGCTTTGCCCGGTATTACACACCAGTGGTTACTATCGGGGCTGCATTTCTGGCGGTAATTCCGCCGCTGCTTTTTGGGGGAGGATGGGGAGAATGGATCCAGAGGGCCTGTATCTTCCTGGTAATTTCCTGCCCTTGTGCCCTGGTGATTTCCGTGCCATTAGGATTTTTCGGCGGGATTGGAGCGGCGTCAAGGATTGGCGTTCTGGTAAAAGGGAGCAATTTTCTGGAAGCAGTGGCAGAGATGACCACCATCGTTTTTGACAAGACCGGAACATTGACGAAGGGGGAGTTTAAGGTAACCCAGGTACTCTCAGGGAATATGGGAGAGGAAGAAGTGCTGCGCCTTGCCGCGCTTGGAGAAGGCTACTCCAATCATCCCATTTCGAATTCCATTCGGGCGGCTTATGGAAAGCCGGTTGATGTGAGCCTGGTGACGGATGTGGAGGAAATACCAGGGCATGGTGTGTGTGCCCAGATAGAAGGAAGCCGGATCCTGGTGGGGAATGGAAAGCTGATGGAGAGCCAGGGCATTTCCTATGATGAGTATCAAAGCGGCGGAACTGTGGTGTATGTGGCCAGGGACAAAAGCTTTGCTGGAACCATTGTGATTTCTGACACAGTGAAGGAGGGGGCGCAAGAGGCCATCCGGAGGATGAAGCAGGTGGGAGTAAGGAAATGCGTTATGCTCACTGGCGATCGGCAGGAGGCAGCCCAGGCGGTTGCCAGTGAGCTGGGGCTGGACGAGGTTCACGCAGAGCTTTTACCGGCGGATAAGGTAAACCGGGTGGAGGAGCTGCTGGAAAGGCAGCAGAAAAATCAGCGTCTGGCCTTTGTGGGAGATGGGATTAATGATGCGCCGGTGCTTACCAGAGCGGATATCGGAATCGCCATGGGCAGCATGGGAAGCGATGCTGCCATCGAGGCGGCGGATGTGGTGCTGATGGATGACGACGTGAGAAAGATTGCGTCGGTAGTGCAGATTTCCAGGAAGACCCTTCGGATTGTTAAGCAGAATATCGTATTCGCCTTAGGGGTCAAGGCCCTGGTACTGTTGCTGGGAGCTTTTGGAATGGCAAATATGTGGGAGGCTGTGTTTGCGGATGTGGGAGTCTCTGTCATTGCCATCTTAAATGCCATGCGGGCGCTGAAGGTGGAATAGCTTAATGAGTTTATGCCAGTTTTGCATTGAGTGCAAAGCTGGCATTTGCTATAATGGAAGGGTGTCAATTTGAGAGAACTTGATTTAGAAAGGCGGATTCATCCCTTATGAAGCAGACGAAGCTGCAAGAGCTGTTCTTTACTTTTATGAAAATCGGAGCATTTACATTCGGCGGGGGCTATGCCATGATATCCATGATCGAGGATATTTGCGTGGAGAAGAAGCAGTGGATTACCCACGATGATATGATGAATGTGACCATAATCGCAGAGTCGACCCCAGGCCCCATAGCCATTAACTGTGCTACCTTTGTGGGCTGCCGTCAGGCAGGACTGGCGGGGGCGGTAAGTGCCACCCTGGGAGTGGTGCTGCCTTCCTTTCTTATCCTATTCTTGATATCCATGTTTTTTGACCAGTTTCTGGAAATTCGGATAATTGCCAATGCCTTTCAGGGGATCAAGGCAGGGGTGGGGCTCCTGATCTGTAAGGCAGCGTTTACAATGATAAAGAAAATGAAAAACAAGAAAAAGGCTCTGCCTATGATCATAATGGTGGGTTCCTTTTTCGCCATGCTTTTGATTAATATTTTTTCCTGGAATTTTTCTTCGGTGAGTCTGATGATGCTGGCTGGGGCTGTGAGCCTGGCCTTCTTCCTCCTCCAGGAATATTATTTTGGAAAGGCAGGGGAGTGATATGGTGCTGCTGGAGCTTTTATTTGGATTTCTCCGTGTGGGCTGCTTTGCCTTTGGCGGAGCCTACGGTGCGATTCCGCTGATCCGGGATGTGGTGCTGTCCTATGGGTGGATGGATGATGAAGCCCTCACGTATCTGATAGCAGTCAGCGAAAGTACACCTGGACCAATTATGGTAAACCTGGCCACATATATAGGAAGCAGACAGGCTGGCCTTCCCGGGGCTCTGACAGCCACCCTGGCAGTGGTATTCCCTTCCTTTTGTATGATTTTGCTGATTATGATGGCATTAAAGACAGCATTAAAAAATAAATATGTCCAGGCGGTGCTTGGGGGATTAAAGCCTTGTATCACCGGAATTATCCTAGCCACCGGGGTTTACATGGTGTTTCACCACTGCCTTTCCTTTCGAAGCAGCCTTGGGACAGGCCTTCTGGCGGAGCTTTCGCTGGACCCTCGGAACACGGTGGTTACCCTTCTGCTGGTTGTAAGCATGATTTTATGGAAAAAACGATTTCACAAGGCTCTGTCTCCTGTGGGAATCATCCTTTTGTCGGCCTGTATAGGAGTGGTAATCTACGGTGCCTTTGAGGGAAATGGGGGCAACCGTTACGGGGATGACGGACAGGCGAACGATACTTCGACCCAGGAAAGCCAGGCGACGCACCAGGAGGCGCAGGTATTAAACCTGCAGCTGGACGCGGAAGTATCGACCCTGGATCCCCAGGCTGCGGTGGACAGCGCTTCCTTTGAGGTAATCGCCTGTATGATGGAGGGACTTTATACCATAGATGGGAATGAGATGCCCATACTGGCGATGGCAGAGTCGGTTACGGTTTCTCCCGATGGCAGACGGTATCAGTTTGTCCTCCGGGATGCAGCTTGGTCAGACGGGAGGCCGGTGACGGCAGAGGATTTTGTGTATGGATGGCGCAGGGGGATTGATCCAAAAAATGGAAATGAAAACAGTGCATTATTCCTGACTGCGGGAATTGCCCATGCAGAGGAGATTTATTCTGGACAGCTGGAGGCAGAAAAGCTGGGGATCCGGGCCATTGACGAGAAATCCCTGGAGGTAGAGCTTACCCATCCCCAGCCCTTTTTTATCTCAATGCTTGCCCTTCCGGAATTTTATCCAATGAATCAGGAGTTCTATGAAAGCTGTGAAGGCAGATACGGAACATCGCCGGATACAGTTTTGTCAAATGGGGCCTTCTGTCTGGAAGGCTATCAGCCGGCCTGCCAGGAAATAAGGCTTAAAAAAAATGAGAATTACTGGAGGAAGGAATCGGTACACCTTCAGGAAATCACTTATCAGGTATTAAAGGAGTCTCAGATGGCTGTGATGCTGTATGAGCAGGGGCAGCTGGACATGGCTCTTCTTTCGGGAGAGCAGGCGGAACGCTGCCGGGAGTGGGAGGATTTCCAATCCATTCCTCTGGGGTCACTTTGGTACATCTCTCCGAATCTGAAAATCCCGGGCCTGGACAATGAGGCCTTGAGGAAGGCTGTCGCCTTATGCTATGACAAGGAGGCAGCCAGCTCCCAGGTGATGAAGGATGGATCCAGGGCGGCTTATGGAGCAGTGCCGGCGAAATCGGTATATGGTCCCGGGGGCGAGGATTTTCGTGAGGAGGAGGTAAAATATCTGGAGACAGATAAGGAATTAGCCAGGAAGTATTTTGAACAGGCTAAGAAAGAGCTAAACCAGGAGCATTTTACCTTTACCCTGCTTATAGAGGATGGAGAAAGCGCCAGGAATATAGGGCAATATCTTCAGGAGGAGATACAGAAAACCCTTCCGGGAGTGGAGATCCGCCTGGAACCGGTTCCAAAGAAGCTCCGCCTGGAGCGGATGGCAGCAGGCGAGTATGAGATGGGGCTGGCGCGGTGGGGAGCGGATTACAGCGATCCCCTGGCCTTTTTATCTATGTGGACATCCGACTCTGCATACAATTATGGCAGCTGGACGGATGAAGCATATGACAGAATTATCGAAATCGCTCAAAAGGGGGCAGACGGTGAAGAAGCCAGAGAACGATGGCGGCTTCTCCATGAAGCGGAGGCGATCCTTATGGAAAAGGCCGGGATTTTCCCTGTTTGCGAAAAAGCAAACGGGATACTGCTGAAGCGCTCTGTGAAGGGATGGCAATTCCATGCAGTGGGCGTGAACCGGGTGTGGACAAATGCCTGGAAGGAAGAAGATCCTGCTTACCCGTAGCCTGCGGATCTTGTACAGTGCTCAGTAAATAACTGGATCAAGCCTGCGGCATGTTTGCAAAACGATGTGTGGGGAAATGTCAAGAAGACTGGGGAAAGGTATAACCAGGTAACATTTTTCCGGCATATTCATACCTTAAAGTATTGAGTATGTTGGAGAGATGTGAAATATGAATATATTTTTCGGAATCATGATTCCTTTTATCGGAACGACGGCAGGGGCCGCTTGTGTATTCTTCATGATGGGCCAGATGCGCACAAATGTACAGAAGGCGCTGCTGGGCTTTGCCTCCGGCGTAATGATGGCAGCCTCGGTCTGGTCCCTTTTAATTCCGGCAATCAACATGGCAGAGTGGATGAAGGATTTTGCCTTTATCCCTGCCGCGGTGGGGCTTTTAGCAGGCATCGGAGCGATGCTGCTTTTAGACCGTCTGGTGCCGGAGATCTACGTAAAAGAGGAACATAACCATCCTGTGGGACGTTCCATGTCAAAGACAGCAATGATGATTTTAGCAGTTACCATTCACAACATTCCCGAGGGAATGGCTGTGGGTGTGATTTTCGCCGGGGTAATGTCCGGCAAAGCAGGAATCACCATAGCGGATGCATTTGCCCTGGCTGTAGGGATCGCTATTCAGAACTTCCCAGAGGGAGCCATCGTATCGCTCCCCTTAAAAGGAGAAGGAGTGAAAAAAAAGCGGGCCTTCCTCCTGGGAACTGCCTCCGGAGCAGTGGAGCCAATCGGGGCGGCCCTCACACTCCTCCTGTCAGCCTATATTACGCCGGTGCTTCCTTATCTGCTGGCCTTTGCAGCGGGAGCTATGGTTTATGTAGTAGTAGAAGAACTGATACCAGAGGCCTCCAGAGAGCCACATTCCCATATTGGAACAGTGGGGTTTGCGGCAGGATTTTTAATCATGATGGTGCTGGACGTAGCGTTAGGGTAAGGAATGGGGATGTTGCTATTTAAGTGAGTCGCGGATAGCCTGGGGATCTCTAGCTAAGTGTCTTTCTAAACCCGCCAGGAATCTCTGGCCAAGTGTTTTGCAGCCCGTTAGGAGCCACAGGCCGCGACAAAAGATGCAGGCGCATATTCGCCAGAAGGCTACGCCCGCGTCAGGCCGGGTCCCAACGTCACCGCGCTCTCGCTCCGCCGAAAGCGTAGCGGA
>CATOJE010000125.1 GCA_951800145.1 uncultured Lachnospiraceae bacterium
CGCGTAGCTTCCCGGCGAATATGCGCCTGCACCCATACCCCGAAAACTTGGGAGCCTTAACGGGTAACGACGTATACTCGGCTGACGAATCCTAATGGGATGCGACACACACTCAGCCAACGAATCCTACCGGGTTGCGACACCCACTCAGCTAGCGATCCCCCAGACTTTCGCGTTCACAGAGACTAAAGTAAATAGCAATTTTTTTACTTGCGGGGAGAACTTTTCTTTAAGAATGCACTTGGCATACCCGCAATATGATATCAAAAAATTACATGTACATGCTCCTTTGTTCCATGGCTATTTTGGAAGGAATCTACTATAATTACTTCATAAAATACAGATAAAGAATCACGTATACGGGAAAATATGTGTATTTTCACGAAAAATACTCTTCTGAAATTCCGAGAGGGCGGAGCATATGAAAATTAGAGATGTAAAATTTTATCCGATTAAGGTACGTAATAATGCCAAGGGAGGGGTGTACTGGTTTTTACTGAAGCTCACCACGGATTCTAATGTCAGCGGGTGGGGGGAGGTGATATGGAATGCGTATGATCCGGGGACCCTTGGGCGGATGGTGTATGATATTGCAGAAAACTATATAATCGGGGAGGATCCGTTTTCCATTGAGAGGGTGTTTGGGAAGATTTTTGCCAAGCATTGTAAGCGGCACACGGATTTATCTACGATGGGGATTATCAGCGGCTTTGAGATTGCCTGCTGGGATATTATAGGTAAGGAAACCGGGCAGCCGATCTATAATCTGCTGGGCGGTATGGTAAATGAGAGGATCCGCGCCTATACCTACCTGTATGAAAAGGAGGACCGGATTTTCTGCGAGGATTTCTGGCAGCTTCCGGAGGCTTGCGCTAGGCGGGCGGCGGAGTATGTGGATATGGGCTTTACTGCGGTGAAGCTGGATCCCTTGGCGCCTTACCTGGATGATTATATGGTGCACATGCCCAGCCGGGAAACCTTGCTGCGGGCGGAAAAGACGGTGAGGAATATCCGGGAGGCGGCAGGGGAAAACTGTGATATTATTATCGGGACTCATGGACAGTTTACCGCGGCAGGGGCTATCCGTGTGGCAAAGTGCCTGGAGAAATATGATCCTCTCTGGTTTGAAGAGCCTACGCCGCCGGAGAATCCTCTGGTGCTTAAGAAGGTGGCTCAGGCGACAACGATCCCTATCGCCACTGGAGAGCGGCTTTCTACTAAATATGAGTTTACAGCTCTTTTAGAGCAGAAGAGCTGTGATATTTTTCAGCTGGATCTGTCCGGGGTGGGAGGGATTTTGGAGGCAAAGAAAATCGCGGCTATGTGTCAGGCCTGGCATACCCAGATAACCACACATTTCTGGGCGGGACCGGTAAACTTTGCGGCTCAGCTTCAGCTGGATGCCTGCTGTCCTAATTTCCTGATTCAGGAGGCCATCGAGACCATGGGCAGCTTTGGCGGCTTTGACCGGATTATGAAGAAGCCCTTCCATTGGGAGGATGGATATTTCCTCTTGAATAAGGAGCCGGGGCTGGGGATTGAGCTGGATGAGGAGAAGATTAAGGAATATGTAGTGGATGATTATGAGGAACAGAATATTTTAATCTGAGTGTTCCCGGAACAAGGAGGTTACGGATATGAAAAAAAGACAGATGATGAGTGTAGTTCTTTGCGCAGCCATGCTGGCAGCATCCGGATGTGGAAACAGCAGCAAGTCTGGGACAGGAGATACGGCGGAGGGAGCCCGGGCTGAGGAGGGTGCAAAGGGAGAAGAGGAAAAGGAAGGGGAGGCGAAGAAGGATGAAGGGGCAGCCTCCGGCCAGGAGAAGCGGGTGGTGACCATCTGGTATGACGGCACAGAGGAGGAGTCGGTAAAGCGGCTGGAGCCGGAATTTGAAGCGCTCCATCCGGATATTGACCTTCAGTTTGAAATCGTTCCCTACAGTGATTTATCCACCAAGGAGATGGTGGCCTGCCAGTCTTCTGTAGGACCGGATGTGATGTGGCAGAGCTATGCCTGGACCAACAGCTTTGCAAAAATGGGGCTTTTGACCTCCTACAGCAGCTATCTGGAGCAGTCGGATGCCATTGATCTGGAGAATGATTTTGACCCGGTGGCCTTAGAGCTGGGGACTGTGGAGGGGGAGATTTATGGACTGCCCTGGAGCATGGAAGCGATGTGCCTGGTTTATAATAAGGACATGTTCCGGGATGCGGGACTGGATCCAGAGGCTCCTCCAACCAACTGGGATGAGCTGATTCAATGTGCCAAGGCCCTGACGATAGATAAGGACGGAGATGGAACCATCGATCAGTACGGCTATGGCCTGGTGGGAAATCTTACAGGAAATACCTGGTTCCGCTTTGTGCCGGAGCTGTGGAGCGCAGGGGGAGAGGTGGCAAGTGAAGATTTAACTATCGGCACCTTAAATTCTCCGGAGGCCATCGAGACCATGACCCACTATGCAGGGCTTCTGACGGAGCATCATGTGGCGCCGGAAGGGTCGGTAAATAATGGGGCCGCGGAGGTGCGCACCTTGTTCAACAATAAAAATGTGGCTATGTATGTGGATGGCCAGGCCGCGGTGAAGAATATCCAGAAGGATGCCCCGGACATTGATGTTGGCGTTGCTTTGTGGCCAGGAAAGAACGGGCCATTAAATGCGGGCTTAGGGGGATATTACATCGCAACGCCAAAGAATGCGGCGAATCCGGAGGATGCCTGGACCTTTATCGAGTACTTCCTGTCCAAGGAAGTGCAGGAATACTTCCCCATCGCCTTCCCGGCTAACTTAAAGGCAAGAGAAACGGATCGGTTTGATGACCCGATTTCCCAGGTGTTTGCGGAACAGATCACCCATACTCAGAATTTCCAGCCCTTGGCGGATACTCCAGGAGCCCAGCAGATCATTTTGGATGCGGTACAGTCCTGCTTTACAGGAATGAGCACGCCGGAGGAAGCTATGAATGAGGCAAATGAGGCGCTGAATCAGATACTGCAGTAAGCTTTCGAAGGCTTACAGACCGCGCGTTCTTGAAAATGCGCGGTCTTATGCTGCTGGCTATCAGTAGGTTCCTAAGGAACCATAATCGGATATGGGAGAAAAAAATGAACAAGATAAAAAAGAAAAAGAGAAAAGAGCATCCGTTTTTCTATCTGCTGCCCACTCTGGTGATATTGTGTCTTTTAGTGGCCTATCCTCTGTTAAATAATCTGATTAACAGCTTATCCATGCAGGGAATGTTTCCTACATGGGCCAATTATCAGAAGCTGTTTTCTGATAAGTATTTCCGGCAGGATCTGAAAAATACCTTTCAGTGGCTATTTTACACCGTTCCCTTTGAGATGCTTCTGGGATTGCTGATCGCCATTCTGCTAAATGGGAAAATTGGCATGAAAAAGTTTTTCCGCACCATCTTTATTATCCCCTGGGTGATCCCCGCAGTGGTGGTATGCATTATTTGGAAGTGGATTTACAATGCGGATTACGGAATTTTAAATTATATTCTTCAGGCATTAGGGTTAATTCAGAAAAACCAGCTGTGGGTGTCGGATCCAAAGCAGGTACTGCAGTGCATTGCTGTAGTATATGTGTGGAAGATCTCTCCTTTTGTAATGATTATGTACTTAAGCGGCCTTCAGTCCATCTCCGCCGATATCTATGAAAGCGCACGTCTGGATGGGGCAAACTGGTTGCAGCAGGTAGGATATATCACCCTTCCTCTGCTTTTTCCGGTGATGCGCTCTGTCATTTTAGTTTCTGTGATCTGGTCCTTGAATTCCTTTGTTTATATATACAGCATATCTGGGGGAGGGCCGGCCAGAGTATCAGAGATTGTACAGATTTTTATTTACAAAACGGGAATTGAACAGTATAATTTTCAGTATTCCGCAGCAGCAGCCAATGTATTCCTGCTGATTGTGATGGTGATCGCCTTTGTGTACATTTCCATGACAGAGAAGCAGGATAAAGAGATGACAGGTTAAGGAGGCGTACGATGAAAGGTATTAAAAAGTATGGGGCATCAATCATGCTGAGCTTTTTGGGAATCGTGATGATTTTCCCCTTTTTCTGGATGATTTCCTGTGCGTTCCGCAGGCCCAATGAGCTTTTGACTTCCCCGCCTGATATGCTGCCCTCTAATCCCACCATCCAAAGCTTTACCCATGTATTATTTGAGACGGAGATCCCACGGTATTTCTTTAATTCTCTGATGATTGCAGGGATGGCCACCATCTTGTGCATTTTTGTGGCGATTCCGGCAGCCTACTCCTTCGCCCGCCATGAATACCGGGGGAAAAATATGGTGATGATCGGCATCCTTCTCTGCAATATGGTGCCGCAGGCCTCTACCCTGGTGCCTCTGTACCGGGCTCTGGATCGGCTGGGACTGATTGATTCCTATGTGGGGATTGCCTTTACTCATCTGCTGTGCATGCTGCCCTTTTCCATCATTATGCTCAACGGCTTCATCAAAACGATCCCGAAAACTCTGGAGGAGGCGGCGATGATCGACGGGTGCACCAGGCTTCAGTCCATTTTTAAAATTATTGTCCCGGTGTGCTCCTCCGGCATCTTCGCCACAGCGATGTACGCCTTTATGATCTCCTGGGAGGAGTTCATGTATGCTATGACCTTTTCCACCAGCAGCCGGGCGCGGACGATTTCCATCGGGCTAAAGCTGTTTTCCACGGAGTTTAAGGTGGACTGGTCCTCGATTCTGGCAGCCTCCACGCTGATGACGCTGCCTATCCTGATCCTGTTCTTCCTGATACAGGATACCTTTATCAAGGGGGCTACCGGCGGGGCGCTGAAGGGGTGAGAATCCGTTTGCCAGGGCGGACCTTTAAAGCAAAGGCTGATGTGTTGCGGATGGCAGGATATAAAGGACGATAATCACATGTACTCTGGGAGTACATAGGCAAGAAAAGGAGAAATGAATATGGAACGAAGGGTGAGATGGGGGATTCTCGGATATGCGGGAATCGCCAGAAAGCATGTACTGCCGGCTATGGTAAAGGCAGGCAATGTCAGGCTTACGGCCATCGCCAGCCGAAGCCAGGAGAAATTAATGGAGGCAGTGTCCGCCTATGGCTTTCCCAAGGTTTATGGGAGCTACGAACAGCTATTAGCAGATCCGGAGATTGACGCGGTGTATATTCCGCTGCCTAACGCCCTCCACAAGGAGTGGGCCATCCGGGCGGCAGAGCAGGGGAAGCATGTTCTCTGCGAAAAGCCGTTAGCCCTGACAGAGGCGGACTGCCGGGAGATGGCAGCCGCCTTTCAGAAGAATCGTGTGTATCTTATGGAAGCTTTTATGTACCGGTTTCTGCCGGGGATGAAGACATTAAAAACCTTGCTGGATCAGGGGGAGATCGGGGAGGTGCGCCATATCTACTCCACCCACCGCTTTTACCTGGGGGATAATCAGAATGTCCGGGTGAATGCAGCCCTGGGGGGCGGTTCCCTGCGGGATGTGGGCTGCTACCCGGTAAATCTGCTTGGCTGGATTTTAGAGGATTACCCGGTTGCAATATCCGCGGAAAAGAATGTGTTTCAGGGGGTGGATCATGCCCTGGCGGTGAATCTTAAGTATCCTAATGGGGTGACGGCGAATATCAGCTGCGGCTTTGACGGCCATTCCATGAAGCTGACAGAGATTAACGGGACCAAGGGAAGTATCCTGGTGCGGAGCTCTTTTATCGATTCCAGCCTTCCCATCGAGGTATTTTATGGGGATGGACGGATCTGTCAGATTCCGGTGGAGGAGAGCGACTGCTACCAGCTGGAGGTGGAGGAATTCTCTGATGCAGTGCTTCAGGGGCGAAGGCCTGCGCTGGGGCTGGAGGAGACCATAAGGAACTGCCGGCTTATAGAAGCGATCCTGGAGGCAGCCAGAGAATAAAAGGAGTGACTATGTTTCGATTTGGGATCATGGGTGCGGGGAGCATCGCAGAAAAATTTTGCCAGGCTGTGTGCCAGGTTACCGCCCACTCCCGGATCCCGTCTCCCTGCGGGATCTATGGATCCCAGGGATATATCCGGATGGAGCAGACTCACCGGGCGCCTCTGGCGGAGCGGTATGACGGCCAGTTCCAGCTGGCAGAGCGGTATGCGAATCGGGTGGAGAATGGGTTTGAGTATGAAATCCAGGAGGTGATCCGCTGCGTGAGGGAAGGAAGGCTGGAGAGCGGGATTATGCCCTGGAGAGATACATTACAGTGCGCAGAGATCCTTGATAGGGTCTTGCATCTAAAAAATGGACGCTTTGGTGATGGCTCGGGTTCAGGGCTGCCAGGCTGAGAGCTATGGTTCGCTGTTTACGCTGGCGGATCGGGTGATTGCTTTAAGGTATTTTGGCTTTGCTTAGTCAAGATACCTTTTTTGCTTTCTGCACCGGTCCAAATCGATATGCCCATAAGAAAGTTCGCGGCCCGCTAATTGCCAGTTGGTAGAGTAGCTGCCGTTCCGCCCTCTGGACTGTCCATAGCTCCATCTCGTCCGTCTGCGTCATACCGGCCAGAGATTCCAGGTTGAACTTTTCCAGCCGGGACAACAGCGTGATCTGGATGGATTTCAGGGTCTTGCCAGAGACGTTTTGTAAAGGATTTTTTGAATCATATTTACAAAAATTTATATTTCAGGGCAAAAAAAAATAGAGCCAGGAACCTGTTTTTTAGATTCCCGGCTCTATAACTCTGACTATGCGCTTCTATCAGCTTTAAGTTGTTTGACTTCCTCAAGAGAAAGTCCTGAAATATTAACGATTTCCTCTAAAGCATATTTGCCAGCTGCCAACATACGGAGCGCAACCTCTTTCATTCCCTCTTTCAATGTCTGATTCCTCATATCTTCCATAGCCCGGCACATAATCTCGATTCCCTCCTTGCTCTCTTTGAAAAATCTCACCCTATCCGCCAGTGTCCCATAGTACATATCCGCTGCATCTGTGCAGGAGAAGTCATGCATTAACTTCCCGATTGCCGTCTTGCTGCGGTAAGCGCCATTTACATACAGTATGTGCGAACCGTCCTCAAATCTTTCCCCGGTTCCTAAAAAGCACCGCTCAACCGGATAGAGCGGCAGCCCTTTTCCCATTACGTCATTCTCTGTGATAAAGATTACCCACGTTTCCGGCAGCTTGTCGAAGTCCTCGCCTTTCTTCAAAAG
>CATOJE010000126.1 GCA_951800145.1 uncultured Lachnospiraceae bacterium
TGCACCCATACCCCGAAAACTTGGATTCCCTAACGGGCAACAGCACACACTGGGCTGGCGTTTCCTAACGGGTAACGACACACACTCGGCTGGCGAGTCTTACCGGGCTGCGACACCCACTCAGCCAGCGATCCACTAGACTTTCGCGATCACAAAGACTAAAGTAAATAGCAAAATTACTACCAGCAGAAAATCCTTGACTAATCGAAAGGAATCTACTACAATGGTAAAATGAGTTGAATGGTTAACCCAGGGAAGCCCTAAGGTTAATTTTTGCATGAGCGAGGATCAAGATGGAAATGATAAAGGCAAGCAAGCTTATTTTTGACTATATTCGCAGAAATGAAGAAGATCAGATTGAAGAGGTGAATCGTGCCATTGACGGGTTAGATGTGGAGATTCATGCAGGGGATTTTGTGGCAGTTTTGGGACATAATGGATCGGGTAAGTCTACCTTTGCAAAGCATATGAATGGAATTCTTCTGCCTACGGAAGGGACGGTGTGGATTTCTCATATGGACACGAAGGACGTGGATCATATTTGGGATATCCGTAAGACTGCGGGCATGGTATTTCAGAATCCGGATAACCAGATTATTGGGAATATTGTGGAGGAGGATGTGGGATTTGGCCCGGAGAATATAGGGGTGCCTACGGAGGAAATCTGGAAACGGGTGGATGAGAGCCTGAAGGCAGTGGGGATGACGGCGTATCGGATGAAATCCCCTAATAAGCTGTCTGGCGGACAGAAGCAGCGTGTAGCTATCGCTGGGGTAATGGCTATGAAGCCGCAGTGCATTGTTCTGGACGAGCCTACGGCTATGCTGGATCCCAATGGACGGAAGGAAGTAATACGGACGGTTCGGGAATTAAATAGAAGGGAAGGAATTACGGTTCTTTTGATCACCCATTATATGGAAGAGGTAGTGGATGCAGATCGGGTGATTGTCATGGATGGGGGAAGGATTGTTATGGATGGCACTCCAAAGGAGATCTTCGCCCAGGTGGAACGTTTAAAGGCTTACCGCTTGGATGTTCCTCAGGTTACTGAGTTGGCTTATGAGCTGAAAAAGGCCGGAATGGATCTCCCAGAAGGAATTTTAACCAGGGAACAGCTGATGGAGCATCTGATACCGCTGATGAACGGTACAGCACACCAGAGTGATTGAGTCCGCTCAGGGAGCCCCTTTCGTGAAGGCGGCGCAGCGAATTTGGAATAGGAGGCAGCTATGGCGATTAAGGTAGAGCACATAGATCATATTTACGGTGCGGGGACGGCGTTTGAACAGTATGCTCTCCGGGATGTGAGTTTTACGATAGAGGATGGGGAGTTTGTGGGGTTGATCGGACATACTGGTTCTGGAAAGTCCACATTGATCCAGCATTTAAATGGGCTGCTTCGGGCCAGCAGCGGACAGATTTATTATAACGGAGAAAGCATCTATGAAGATGGCTATGATATGAAGGCATTGAGAGGTAAGGTGGGGCTGGTGTTTCAGTACCCAGAGCACCAGCTTTTTGAGGCAGATGTTTTTTCAGATGTATGCTTTGGCCCTAGAAATCTTGGGCTTTCGAAGGAGGAAATTGACGCCAGGGCCAGAGAGGCTCTGGAACAGGTAGGACTGGATGAGAAATTTTATGGGCAGTCTCCTTTTGAGCTGTCTGGGGGCCAGAAGCGGAGAGTGGCCATAGCTGGTGTGCTGGCAATGCACCCGGAGGTTCTGATTCTGGATGAGCCGACCGCAGGGCTGGATCCCAGAGGCCGGGACGAAATTTTAGAGGAGATTTCTGATTTGCACCAGAAAAAGGGGATGACGGTTGTTTTGGTCTCTCACAGTATGGAGGATATGGCACGCTATGCAGGCCGGCTTCTGGTGATGAATCATGGGGAAAAAGTATTTGATGGTACGCCGAAAGAGGTATTTCGACATTACCGGGAGCTGGAGGCAATGGGACTGGCGGCGCCTCAGGTTACCTATATTGTCCATGAGCTGCGGGAGCAGGGGGTGGAAATTCCACAGGATCTGACCACAGTGGAAGAGGCCAGGGACGCCATTTTACAGGCATGGAAAAGAAAACAAGCGGGCAATGGCAGTGATAGGAGAGCATAGAAAATGTTACGAGAGATTACGTTGGGACAATATTATCCGGTGGATTCGTTGATTCACCGTCTGGACCCCAGAACAAAGCTGCTGGGGACATTGGTTTTCCTTGTGTCACTGTTCCTTTCAAGAAGTATCTGGGGGTATCTGCTGGCTACGGCAGCACTGGCAGCGGTAATCCGTATGAGCCGGGTGCCCTTTGCGTATATGGTAAAGGGATTAAAGGCGGTGGTGATACTGCTTTTAATCAGCGTCAGCTTTAATTTATTTCTCACAAGCGGGGAAGTGCTGATACAGGTTTGGATTTTTAAGATTACGCGGGAAGGAATACGGCTGGCCGGCTTTATGGCGGTACGGCTGATCTATTTGATTTTAGGCTCGACGATTATGACGCTGACTACTACGCCTAATGCGCTGACGGACGGACTGGAAAAGGGCTTGGGATGCTTGAATCGCGTGGGAGTGCCGGTTCATGAGATATCGATGATGATGTCTATCGCTCTGCGGTTTATTCCTATTTTAGTGGAGGAGACGGACAAGATCATGAAGGCCCAGATGGCCAGGGGCGCAGACTTTGAAAGCGGGAATTTAATCCAGCGGGTAAAGGCCATGGTTCCTCTTTTGGTGCCTCTTTTTATCTCTGCGTTCCGGCGGGCAACGGATCTGGCTATGGCAATGGAAGCCAGATGTTACCGGGGAGGAGAGGGGAGAACCAAGATGAAGCCTCTTCACTACGGAAGCTGTGACTATAAGGCTTATGGACTGATGCTGGTATACCTGACTGGGAGTATTATCCTTAGATATTTATAATGAGGATGAAGATTAAAGGAGATGGCTAATGCTCTGCTTAAGGATTGAAAAAGGAAGTGTTTAAGGATTGGAAAGAGGATGAGCGCAAGGATTGGAAGGGGGATGAGCTCAAGGATTGGAAAAGGATGAGCTCAAGGATCGGAAAAGGAGGAGGAGGAAGAGAATGAAACGGGTAAAGCTGGTGGTGGCATATGACGGAACGAATTATCATGGCTGGCAGCTGCAGCCCAATGGCTTGTCCATCGAGGCAGTACTGAACGAAGCCTTATCCTCCCTCTTAAGGGAGCCGGTGGCAGTTATCGGGGCCAGCCGCACGGACTCAGGGGTTCACGCCTTAGGGAATGTGGCTGTATTTGACACGGAAAACCGGATGCCTGCAGAAAAAATTTCCTTTGCGCTGAATCAGAGGCTGCCGGAGGATATCCGGATTCAGTCTTCCCAGGAGGTTCCCGGGGACTGGCATCCCAGAAAGCAGAATTGTGTGAAAACGTATGAATATAAGATATTAAACCGGAAGGTAGAGATGCCCACGGTTCGTCTCTATACGTATTTTTGCTACTTCCCCATGGATGTGGAGAAGATGCAGAGGGCGGCCTCCTATCTTGTGGGCGAGCATGATTTTAAAAGCTTTTGTACAGTGCGCACCCAGGCAGAGGACACAGTTCGGACAATTTATGACTTAACCGTGACGAAGAGCCAGGAGGATGTGGTGACAATCCGGATATCCGGAAGCGGCTTCCTCTATAATATGGTACGAATTATAGCAGGAACTCTTCTGCGGGTGGGAACCGGGCTCTACAGCCCGGAGCATGTGGAGGAAATCCTGGATGCATTGGATCGGCAGGCGGCTGGCCCGACCCTTCCGGCTAAGGGACTGACGCTGCTTAAGCTGGATTATGAAAAGGAGCTGAGGCCAGAAATTACTGTGCAGAATAAGAACTGGGACTATTTGCTAGTGCAGCGGGAAATTCCGGAAAAGAAAAAGGCGTATCTGATTATTCGGCGCTGCATGGATTCCTGCTTTTCTCAGCTATTAACCCGTATGCTTCACCAGGCAGCCAGGAACGGGGCCCGGTGGATATATGTGGTGGATATGGAGGGGTGGATGCAGGAGAATGCAGAGAACCGGGGAAGCGAAGGGAGACCCAGCAAGGAAAGGGGCTGCGGCAGAAGGAGCCCCTCTTCTGGCCGGCTGGCTGAGGGTCAGCGCTATGGATATTATCAGCTGCGAAGGAGCCACTGCTATTTGGAGATGGAAAAAATAGTAGAGGCAAATGACAGTAAAAAGGCTGGAAAGGATGTCCGCATAAGGAAATTGGAGGAATCGGAAACAGAGGACTGGATTTCGTTCTATAATGAGGCGTTCTTTGACGTTCCGGGCTCCGCCACCTATGATCCGGGGATGCTTCAGAAGGAGGCTGGCGAAGGACGGCGATTTTATTGGATTTGCGCAGGTGAGGCTTTGACAGGCACCTTGATTTTGATATCTAATCGGGAAAAGGGAAGCCTAACTATCGACGGAATCAGTATAAAAAAGGAATATCAGAATAAAGGATGGGGAACGCAGGTTCTTCAATGGGCAGAGCGTTATGCTGCATCAGAAGGGCTGAGGAAGCTGTCCCTGATGGTGGCAGACAGTAATGAGAAGGCGAAGCACGTTTATGAGCAGGCGGGATTTCAGACCGTGAGAAGGCGGCCGGATTTTTTTTGCGCGGAGGGCTGCTATGCCGCGGTTCCCAGGTAGTATCCCGCAAGTGTTCCCTGTGAGTGAAAGTTACAGGAAGCCTGTGGATTGGCAGCGGTTCAGGCAGGGTATCTTCTTGCTGTCTGCGGTGGAGCTGGATAAAAGCCGGGATGTCCATCCGATGTGGAATTTGAGATAAACAATAGCGTGGATTGCGGTTTATGCAGGAAAACATGAAAAAAGTGGTTGACACAGTTTGCCAGCTATTATATAATTAATAACTGTGACGTTAGGCAAAAGTGTGCTTACCAAAGCCCCGGAGAGCCTCTTTTGATAAACGATAGAAAAGATGAATTGGATTTTCAACAGGAGGTTAAACCATGAAGAGTTTTATGGCTAGTCCAGCGACAATCGAGAGAAAATGGTATGTAGTTGATGCTACCGGATATACATTAGGCCGTTTAGCTACAGAGGTGGCAAAGATTTTAAGAGGTAAGAACAAGCCTACCTTCACCCCCCATATGGACTGCGGTGACTATGTGATCGTAGTAAATGCTGAGCACATAAAGGTGACTGGCAAGAAGTTAGACCAGAAGATTTATTACAACCACTCAGAGTATGTAGGCGGCATGAGAGAGACCACCCTGCGTCAGATGATGGCAAAGAAGCCTGAGAAGGTAATAGAGTTAGCTGTGAAAGGTATGCTTCCAAAGGGACCTCTGGGAAGAAGCATGTTTAGCAAGCTTCATGTATATGCTGGCCCGGAACATAAGCAGGCTGCGCAGAAACCAGAAGTGATTACATTTTAGTTAAGTGTGTTGGAAGGAGGAAGAAAAAATGGCTAATAAATTTTACGGAACAGGCAGAAGAAAAAAATCCATCGCCAGAGTATATTTAGTACCGGGTACCGGTAAGATTACCATTAACAAGAGAGACATCGATGAGTATTTAGGATTAGAGACCTTGAAGGTGATTGTGCGTCAGCCCTTAGTTGCAACTGAGAGCACCGATAAGTTTGATGTGCTGGTGAATGTTCACGGCGGCGGCTTTTCCGGACAGGCTGGAGCGATCCGCCATGGCATCTCCCGCGCTCTGCTGCAGGCAGACGGGGACTATCGTCCGATCTTAAAGAAGGCTGGATATTTAACCAGAGATCCGAGAATGAAAGAGAGAAAGAAGTACGGCTTAAAGGCTGCCCGCCGCGCACCGCAGTTCTCCAAGAGATAGGCAGTTATCTGCATGCAGAAAAGATATGGAAACCCACAAACAGGTTAGTTTTACGTTGATAAGGAAGTATTCACAACAACTTATCATCAACGCTGACAAACAGGGTGCAAAAAAGGCAGAGAGTAGGATATTATCTTGCTCTTTGCCTTTTTCGTTTACTTTCTACGTTTAAAAATATTGTAGCATAATCCAATAAGTGCAACTATGAATATACCAAATTGAAACATGTCCGCATATGTGACCATATAAATTTTCCTCCCTGCTTAACTCTTTTATTTTCTTGAATTTATGATACAATATATTTTAGCTTATAAAAACCCCTAATTTATACTCTATTTCACATTGATAGCGAAAGGATTTAGTATGAATAATAACCTAAAATGTAAAGAAATATTTTCGAGTAGATTTTCTGAGTTAATGAAAGAACATTTTCCACCAATAAATAATCACAAAGAAGAAAAACAGACTAAGCAAACTGCAAGAGAAGATTTTGAACTTTTGCAAAAATTAGATGCTGGTAAGGCAAATGACTGCAAAAATTCTATAGATAGAAACAATGCTACTGCTACTATTAGAAAATGGAGAAATCCCTTAAATAAAGAAATGCCAACCTTACAAACAGCACTTAAATTATGTAAAATTTTGGAGTGTGATATTGAATATATTTTTGGACTATCAGAGATAAAAAATAAGAATAACTTTCGTGCTTCTTCATATCTTGGTTTAAATCAAAAAACTATACAGGAAATAAAAAACTATTCAGATATTATTAAAGAATTGATTGATATAATGGTATGTGATGATAGCGATACGCTAAAGTATATTTTATTTAATATCTTACAGTATGTTCGATATTTTAATGTCCCACGAATGACAATACAAAGAATATCAGATGAAAAACCCAGAGAACTATCTTATGATGAAAAACAAAATTATATCAAAAGTGTTACTATGGATGAATTTAGTTTAGCTCTTCATGAAATAAACACTCGCTATGAATCTATCCGCGAAAGTGATTTTGAAAGAGAGAAGAAACTCTTAGAATTGGAAATAAAAGTGGAACAGCTGAAAATAGCAAAGCTGAAAGAATAATATTATTCAAATGTTACGCAATAGAACGCTGTTTTTAAGAGCAGACACATAAAACCCTCACCCCGTCATTTCAACGCCCACAAAGCCGCATAAATCAAGGGGAAATTTACCTCTACTGCGTAACAAACCCCATAATAAAATGAGGGCGAAAGCAGTCTGCTGATTTCGCCCTCTTGACTGCCCAACAGCAAAGACAGGAAAAACTGTCAAGGGCGCGTAGCGCAAAGTTTACCCTTGAC
>CATOJE010000127.1 GCA_951800145.1 uncultured Lachnospiraceae bacterium
CTTACGCACCGCTACGCTTTCGGCGGAGCGAGAGCGCGGTGACGTTGGGACCCGGCCTGACGCGGGCGTAGCCTCCCGGCGAATATGCGCCTGCACCTTTTATCACGGCCTGTGGCTCCTATTGGGTTGCAAAATACATGGCCTGTGACTCACTTAAACAGCAATTCTGCCAGCGCTCCTATTACTTTTTTTCGGAAACTTTTTTCAAAACCTTGACAAATATTAAATAATTGGTTACAATAACCCTGTAGACAAGTAACATATTTGTAACATATTTGAAACAAATCAAGAAGAAACGTAAAACTTGAAAAGCAAGGGAGATTGTACATGGACAAGCATTGGAAAAAGGTGATCGGAGTTCTTTGCTGCGGAGTGATGAGTACGTCAGCTTTTACGGCTTACGCAGATACATATGATGAGGTAACGGTGATCGAAGGTGCGGCGGTATCTGGCTATGATACGGAGGATGCGGCTTATACGGCAGATTCGGCTGTGGAGACAGTCACTCCTAAGGTGATTAACCGGACAGAGGAGGGAATTGCAGCTCAGGAGCAGATGGAGGAGCAGGCAGTTGCTAAGGAGGCAGAGCAGGCTAAGGTGGTTCAGGAGAATACCAGCCTTCGCCAGCAGGTGGTGGATTACGCATTGAGCTTTGTAGGAGGACCGTATCGGTATGGCGGGACAGATCCCAGGACGGGGGTGGATTGCTCTGGCTTTACCCGTTTTGTTCTGACAAATGCAGCAGGGATTCCCATGACACGTTCCTCTGGTTCCCAGGCGATGCAGGGAGTTGCAGTCAGCCCGGAGCAGATGCAGCCAGGAGATCTTTTGTTTTATTCTGGCGGCGGCAGGATTAATCATGTGGCGATGTATATCGGTTCTGGAAAGATTGTTCACGCTTCCACCTATGCTACAGGAATAAAGATTTCCGATTGGAATTACCGGACGCCAGTTCGAATTGTGAATGTTTTAGGTTAGAATATAGTTTGGCGATTTTCAAAAGGATGCATTAGGAAGATAGAATATGGAAAAAGGCCCAGGCAGGGGAGCTGCCTGGGCCTTTTTGAGGGGAGTATAAATAATTAATAAGGGTAGGAAAAATCATTTTAAGGGAAACGATTTTTCCGCATATTAATTATAATATAAAGAAAAAGAAAAATCAACCGATTATGAATGAAATTCGAAAAAATGAAGCATACTACTTCTGTAGCGATAAAAAACCGGTAAATCCGGGAATTCATCAGGAGGTATGTATCATGGCAAAGAATTACAGCGATATGGACAACAATTCTTCCCGCAACAGCAGCAGAAACGAGATGGAGAATCGTTCTCAGAACAACTCCAGAAATAATTCTCAGAATAATTCTCAGAACCGTTCCCAGAACAGCTCTCAGAATAATTCTCAGAACAGCTCCAGAAACTGCCATCAGAACGACTAATCGGAAGGGCAGCTGTCTGGCAGTGTGCCAGCCGTGATTTTCTGTTATAGCTCGCAGGCAGTATCCTGGAAGGCAGCCTGAAGGGTGTGTGCTGCGAGTGAAAGTCACAGTAATGATTTTTCTTCGGCCGGAGGTCTGCAGCGCTGCAGCCTTCCGGCTGGATTACATAAGTTTTCAGAAGTGATGTCCCAAATTCAGAGAACATGCATAGCTTATACTAAGAAAAGAAGAAGGACAGGAATTCTTCATGTTTGCTGTGATATCGATTTATCAGCTGGAACAGATGCTGGATCGGGGACAGAGGCTGATTTTAATTGATTTGCGCCCGGAGTGTGCATATCGGGCCTGCCATTTAATGGGGGCTGTTAATATCCCTTATGACGAACCGGATATTACGGAATTTGAATCTTTTCGGAACCAACCCATGGTGCTGTATTGTGAGCATGGCGGGAAGAGTATGAGAGTGGCCAGGGATTTGGCAAGGTGCGGGATGAGGGTGGCCAGTCTGGCCAGCGGAATACAATATTACAGAGGGAAATATCTGGTTTCCGGTTAGAACTTCATTGACAGATATGCAGGGAAGGCTATAAAATAGGAGAAGTACGGCTGACCAAAGAGATAAGGGGTGAATCGTAACCACAAAGGAGAATTTAGGATTATGAAGATTATGTTTGCGTCAGATATTCATGGATCGGCATATTATTGCAGAAGGATGCTGGAGGCTTTTTTGGCCATGGGCGGGGAACGCCTGGTGCTTTTAGGTGATATCTTATACCATGGCCCCAGAAATGATCTGCCCAGGGAATATGCGCCGAAGGAAGTGATTGCTATGTTAAATGCATACAAGAACCGGATCTATGCGGTTCGTGGCAACTGTGATACAGAGGTGGATCAGATGGTGCTGGATTTTCCTATCCTGGCGGATTATGGTCTGCTTTCCCTGGAGGGAAGGACATTTTATGCGACCCATGGCCATATATTTAATCCGGAGCATCTTCCGCCCATGCAGGAGGGGGATATTCTGTTGTATGGACATACACACTTATTAAAGGCAGAGAAGCAGCAGGCAGATGGGATCGGGGAAATCACTCTCCTGAACCCTGGCTCAATCTCGATCCCTAAGGGAGGAAACCCCTCTACCTATGGGGTGCTGGAGGAAGGCCGATTTCGGATTCTTACCTTCGAGGGGGAGGAGGCGGCCAGCCTGGAACTTTCGAGTCAGTAATTATTTTCCATGGAGGCTTGGGGATAAATTTATGAAGAGAACGTATGAGCTGCTGGCTCCATGCCATTTTGGCCTGGAGGCAGTGCTGAAAAGAGAAATTCTTGATTTGGGATATGAGATTTCTCAGGTAGAGGATGGAAGGGTGACCTTCATCGGAGATGATGAGGCCATCTGCCGGGCGAATATATTTCTGCGGACGGCGGAGCGGGTGCTTTTAAAGGTGGGAAGCTTTCAGGCGACATCCTTTGAAGAGCTCTTTCAGGGGACAAAAGCCATCGGCTGGGAGGAATATCTTCCTCAGGACGGGAAGTTTTGGGTAACGAAGGCTTCTTCTATAAAGAGTAAGCTGTTCAGCCCATCGGATATTCAGTCTATTATGAAAAAGGCCATGGTAGAGCGGATGAAGGAGCATTATGGGGTTGCCTGGTTTCCAGAGACAGGGAGCAGCTATCCGATCCGGGTGTTTTTATATAAAGACAGGGTGACTGTGGGTATCGATACCAGCGGAGATTCCCTGCATAAGCGGGGTTATCGGACATTATCCAGCCGGGCCCCGATTACAGAGACACTGGCGGCTGCCCTGATTATGCTTACTCCATGGAACCGGGAGCGGATTCTGGTGGATCCCTTTTGCGGAAGCGGCACCTTCCCCATCGAAGCGGCGATGATGGCAGCAGGTATTGCACCGGGGATGAATCGCTCCTTTCTGTCTGAGGAGTGGGGGCATTTGATTCCCAGAAAATGCTGGTATGAAGCCATGGACGAGGCCAATGATCTGGTGGAGAGGAATGTGCAGGCGGATATTCAGGGATATGATGCAGATGGGGATATTATCAAAGCGGCCCGGCTGAATGCGGAGCGGGCGGGGGTGGATTCGATGATTCACTTCCAGAGGCGCCCGGTCAGTGAGCTGAGCCATCCGAAAAAGTATGGGTTTTTGATTACCAATCCTCCCTATGGGGAACGGCTGGAGGAGAAGAGAAATTTACCGGTACTTTATGGGGAGCTGGGGCAGAGATTTGCGGCGCTGGATGCCTGGTCTGCTTACATTATTACCGCATACGAAGGGGTAGAAGCTGCTATGGGCCGAAAGGCAGATAAAAACAGGAAGATTTATAATGGAATGATGAAAACGTATTTTTATCAGTTCCTGGGGCCGAAACCGCCCAGGAGAAAGACAGGGGATGGGATTTGAGGTCAGATATCCGAAGAATCAGCTGGTTTCAAAGGATAAAAAAAGCGATGCTCACCGGTGCATGTCTTATCTGGGCAGCCGGGCTTTTCACTGGCTGTGGGGGGAAGGGGCTGTTTGAAGAAGAGAGCTCAGGGAAGGCGGGCTTAGAGGACGCGGCTGGCGACAGCGGAGAGAAAAGGGATGCTTTTAAGGAAGCTGAGGGAGAGCTGCCAGGAGCGCCTTTCAAGGGCCAGGAGGGGGATCTGGCTTTAAAGGCGGAAAATGACAGGAGCTCAGAAGCTTCGGAGGAAGGCGCAGGGGGAGTGCAGGAGGAGGCCGTGGTACTTCCAGAACGGTATGATTACCGGGAGCTGGGGCGGCTGCCGTCAGTGGGCAATCAGGGAGGATATGGAACCTGCTGGGCATTTTCCTCCTTGATGGCTATGGAGACCACCTTGCTGCCAGAGGAGCGCTGGGATTTTTCCCCGGATCACATGTCCAGGCGGAACAGCTTTTCCATGACTCAGGAGGAGGGGGGACAGTATGCTATGTCTATGGCCTACCTTTTAGCCTGGCAGGGGCCTGTGACAGAGGAGGAGGATCCCTATGGGGACGGACAGTCGCCAGAGGGACTGGCGCCATCCAAGCATGTCCAGGAAATCCGGCTGC
This sequence comes from uncultured Lachnospiraceae bacterium, assembly GCA_951800145.1. Lineage (GTDB taxonomy): Bacteria > Bacillota > Clostridia > Lachnospirales > Lachnospiraceae > Caccovicinus. Next base: position 4,508 of record CATOJE010000127.1, read on the forward strand.
TTCCCTCGAAGGATTACCAGCGGGTGAAGGAAGCTGTTTACCAGACCGGCGGAGTCCAGAGCTCCCTGTATACCAGGCTGCAAAGTTCGGATAGTACCGATCCTTATTATAATAAAGAAACCCTTAGCTACTATTATCCGGGTAGTGAGAAGGCGAATCACAATGTAGTAATTATCGGATGGGATGATCATTATCCCAAGGAACGGTTTCATCATCAGCCAGAGGGGGACGGCGCATTTATTTGCCTGAATAGCTGGGGGCCGGAGTTTGGAGAGCAGGGCTGCTTTTATGTGTCATATTTTGATACAAATATTGGGGATATTAATGTTTTGTATTCTGGAATCGAGGATCCAGACGGCTATACCGGGATTTATCAGTCTGACCTGTGCGGATGGATCGGGCAGATTGGATATGGGGGGGAGGAGGCTTATTTTACCAACCATTATCAGGCCAGGAGAGAGGAGCGTCTGACAGCAGCAGGATTTTATGCGACTATGCCGAACACCAGCTATGAGGTATATGCAGTGGCGGGCGTCAGGGATGCAGAGGATTTAAAGCTGGAAAAAGTGTTGGCATCTGGCAAATTTCAAGACGCAGGCTATTATACCGTCCGCCTTTCCCAGGAAATCGCCCTGAAGGAAGGGGAGGACTTCTGGGTGGCGGTGCGGATCCGGACTCCGGAGGCCATACACCCGGTAGCCATCGAGTATCAGGTGCAGGATGGATATGGTACGGTGGACTTGTCTGACGGGGAGGGGTATTTAAGTGCAGATGGAACGCAGTGGGTGAGTGCGGAAGAGACACAGGAATGTAATCTGTGCCTGAAGGCATATACAGAGGATTGAGAGGAGTATTATGGAAAGAAGAATTGTGTTTGCCACTGGCAATGAAGGGAAGATGAAGGAAATTCGCTTGATTTTAGCGGATCTTGGGATGGAGATCCGCTCAATGGAGGAGGCGGGGGTCAGTCCGGATATTCAGGAAGACGGCGCCTCCTTCGGGGAGAATGCCCAGATTAAGGCAATGGCTGTGTGGAAGGAGACAGGGGGGATTGTCCTGGCAGATGATTCCGGCCTGGTGGTAGATTACCTTGGAGGAGAGCCAGGGGTTTATTCTGCCAGGTATATGGGAGAGGATACTTCCTATGAGATTAAAAATCAAGCGATTATCCAAAGGCTTAAGGGGGCCAGAGGAAAGGAGAGGGCAGCCAGGTTTGTGTGTAATATCGCGGCAGTACTTCCAGATGGGCAGATTATACATACAGAGGAAGCCATGGAGGGAGAGATCGCAGAGAAGCCCGCTGGAAGCGGCGGCTTTGGCTATGATCCGATTCTTTATATTCCCCAGTTCGGCGTTACCAGTGCACAGCTGACCATTGAGCAGAAGAATCAGATCAGTCATCGGGGAAAGGCGCTGGAAGCCATGAAGCAGCGTCTTGCAGCATTGTACGGAGGAAAAGCATGAAGTGTACTATGAAAATTTTGATTGTAAGCGATACCCATCGGATCGATGATAATTTAAAACGGGTAATCGAAAAGGAGACACCTGTTAACATGCTGATTCATCTGGGGGATGCAGAGGGGAGCGAGATGTTCCTTCCCGAGTGGGTAAATCCTGACTGCGAGATGCAGATGGTGCGGGGCAATAATGACTTTTTTTCGAACCTGGACCGGGAGAGAGAGATAGAGATCGGATCCTACCATGTTCTCCTCACCCACGGACATTACTATAATGTCTCTCTGGGCCCAGAGCAGCTGGCCATGGATGCAAAGGACCGGGGCTTTGATATCGCCATGTTTGGACATACTCATAAGCCATACTTTGATGACCGCGACGGGATTATCATACTGAATCCCGGAAGCCTCTCCTATCCCAGACAAAAGGGGAGAGAGCCTTCGTATATGATTATGGAACTGGATGAAGAGGGGAAGGCACATTTCACCCAATATTATCTGGAAGGGTAACCGTTCAGGCGGCAGGGAATTTGACATGAATTTTGAACCTCAAGCTTGCTTGTAAGTCCAAATTCATATCAAATTGTTACTGCTCACGGCCAATGTCAGTTAGTTAAGAACCAGGTTAGATTCCGCTATAGGGGTCTAACCTAAATTTTATAAAAATATCCCAAAAGGGGTTGACAAAAACACTAAAA
>CATOJE010000128.1 GCA_951800145.1 uncultured Lachnospiraceae bacterium
ACCTTATGCGTCCGCTACGCTTTCGGCGGAGCGAGAGCGCGGTGACGTTGGGACACGGCTGCTGGGGCGCGTAGCTTCCCGGCGAATATGCGCCTGCACTGATACCCCGAAAACTTGGAATATTTAACGGGTAACGACACACTCTCGGCTGGCGAATCCTACCGGGCTGCGACACCCACTTAGCCAGCGATCCCCTAGACTTTCACGATCACAGAGACTAAAGTAAATAGCAATTTTCCCGTCTACTCCCCAAACACCGCCCTATAATCCGCCTGGAATTTCTCAATCCCTGCTGTCGTCAAAGGATGGAAGGTCATCTGCTCCAGCACCTTATAAGGAACCGTGGCAATATCCGCCCCCGCCTTTGCACAGTCAATCACATGGATGGGATTTCGGATGCTGGCGGCGATAATCTGGGTTTCGATGTTGTGTACCTGAAAAATTTCTGTAATCTCCATAATCAGGTCAATCCCTGGCATGGAAATATCATCCAGACGTCCTAAAAACGGCGATACATAGGCAGCGCCGGCCCGGGCGGCGAGAAGGGCCTGGGCAGCCGTGAAAATTAAGGTAACATTGGTCTTAATTCCTTCCGCTGCCAAAGCCTTTACTGCCTTTAAGCCCTCGATGGTCATGGGAATCTTCACCACCATGTTGGGATGGAAGGCTGCAATCTGGCGGCCCTCCGCGATCATCCCCTCTGCGTCTGTGGTTGTCGCCTTCACCTCCCCGCTGATGGCTCCGTCTACGATGGAGGTGATTTCCTGGATCACCTGGGTAAAGTCCCGCCCCTCCTTGGCTATCAGGGATGGGTTGGTGGTTACGCCGCAGATTACGCCCATGTCATTTGCCTTTCTGATTTCTTCAATGTTTGCAGTGTCCACAAAAAATCTCATCTTATATTCCTCCTTCTGTCATTATCCTGTTATAACTACAAGTAGCTTTTACTCACATGCATCGGGTCCTGTGGGGCAAACGCCTCGCGGGATACTGGCCGTGAAAAGTAACAAATCGAAATCACTTCCCTATATCTGTACTTTGCTCAGAACCACATCAAATAGTAGTAAGGCAAAAATAGCTTCCCGATCCATCTGGCTCCCTCTACATAGCGCCCCACATCCAAAAATACTGGACAAAAGATCAGACTGCCCACCATGAATAGTGGGATCAGGCAGCAAAGCAGCCCTTCCTTTACCGTCACCTTTTTTAATGTCATTGCAAACAGTGCGGTGAAAAGGCAATATACCAGAAGCAGCCACAGCTCCCTGATGGGGCTGCCTAATTCCCCGCTGGCCCACAGTGCCCCCATGCCGGAAATGGCTGCCAGCAGGATGGGGCCTAAAAGGCTTGCCAGGCGGCAGAAAAACTGCTGTGCTCCAGGCAGCATCAGAAATAATCCCCTTCTCTCATCCTGCCCCAGGGTTACTGCCCCGTAAAGGCTGGTGATAAAGATGAAGACAGCGGCAAAGCCCCGCACCGGAAAGATCGTCCTCTCTGCGGCCGGCCCGGCAGTGCTGTCAGGCAGCCGCCCTCCTGGCTCCTCCTGGCGATAGGTAAAGTGAAAGGTGCTCCCATTCTGCTGGAACCTCTGATACCAGCTCTCTGCCTCCGAAAGCCAGTCTGCTTCTTTACTCCCCTCCCTCAGCTCTTCTGGAACTACTTCTCCCTCCTTAAGGTAGTTGAGAAATAAAATCCGGTCATACTCTTCGATCATCAGCGAAAAAAATGTCTCTGTGGACAGCTCCCCAGCCACAGTAGAGGGCGCCTCGTAGAGGCGGATCACATTTCGAAGCTTCTTATCTGCCAGCTTCTCTTCCAGCCCTTTATCAATCACATACCCGCACTCTGCCCGGCGGGCCGCCACATCCTCCTTCAGCCCTTCCAGGCTGTCCGCCCGGTAAAAGGAAAACATTCCCTCCGATCCGCTTTGGTAAGCGACCAGCTTTTCCACCAGCCTTTGGTCAAAGCTGTCTGTATCCTCCTCTTCCGCGAACACGGCGATCTTTATCCCATTTTCGCGGGTTTCCTCCTTTCTGAAGAACCAGGCCCCCAGGGGAAGAAACAGAAGCAGAAGTAAAAAGGCCGGCCGGCTTACATACCGCTTGCATGATAAACACAGCCACAATACAAATTTTCTCATCTGCGCCTCACCCCCGCTGCCAATACCAAAAATACAGCCCCATATCCTGCTGTTTTCAGCCATGCCGCCCAGTCCGCCCTTCCAAGTACTGCAGAGATTCCGCACTCCATCATGGTTGAGGTAGGAAGAAATGGGGAGAGCCTGCGAATCCCTTCCGGCAAAAAGACAGCCGGAACCATCCCGCCGGAGAGAAATAAAAGGAGCATAGAGGCAGCTGAGAGAAACATCACCAGTCCCATCAGGCTCCTGGTACATTCATAGAAAAAAAGGGACATGGAGGCTGCCAGGAAACACATAAAGAACAATGCAGGAGCCATTTCCCAGGAAATTTCCAAAAATCCCATCCAGTATGCCCCGCAGCCGAAAAGAAGCCCTGCCGCAAAAAGAAGCAGTCCAAGGCAGAGGCTCTTGGTAAAGCGGTGCCACAGAGGCCCTGCCCCGAAGAGGCGCAGCTTCTGCTCCAGCTCCCTGCTCTCCCCGGTCAGGTATCCGGACACCGGGATCACCTCCAGCAAAAGAAACAGCACCAGTGCGCTGATGCCATAAAACTGAAGGCTGTTTACCTCGCCGGAGGCCTGAACCAGCTCCCGCCGGAAGTAATTCGCCCTTGGCAGGGAGTAAGACAGGTAGAGCTTATTTAAATCCGCCTCCATCTGGGGGATCTTCTCTCCCAGGCCAGCGGCGGCAAGGAGCTGATTCCCCGCGTAGATCCCAGCCTGGGCTGAGCCCAGGGTTCTTGCTCCCGCCAGGGTCAGCTCCCTGAATACTGCGCTCTCCAGCCCTCCTGCGGAAAGAAGGATGGAAACCGGCGGGTTGGAACCATTCATGATCCCTTCTACCATTCCCTCTGGAACCTCCATGATTCCCATAACCCTGCCTTCCCGAAACGCGCTCTGCGCCTCCTCTCTTTCCATAAAAACAAAATCGCAGAGGCTTCCCACACTGTCCAGAGAGCCCAGCATACGCACAGCCATTTCAGCCATGGCATCCTCCTTCGGTAAAACCACTCCCACGGATATCCGTCCCAGAGCGCTCTCCCCATAGAGCACCTTACTGGCGGCAAAGGCAATGGTGCCCAGCATTGCCATCAGCACCACTGCCCCTGCCGCCATCTGAGGGAGGCGCTTCCATGCCCGCTTAAACTCGATTTTCAAAATGTTAAGTCGTGCCGTCATTCCTTCCCTGTCATTCCTCCTGTTCATGCGCCCTCAGGATCTCTCCTGACAGACATGCCCTGTAGCCTGTCTAGTGTATTGACCTGTTGACACACTAGAATCCCAGACCCTCTATAAGCTTTTCACCATTTTCAATGATCTCGGTCCCCACGCCCATCCATTCCATCTGGCTGGCAGAAATCATGTCGAAGGTTTCCCCGGAAATCGGCTGGATCTCACCCTCCAGCGGCTTCAAATAAAGCTCCCCTGCCAGGGTGATGTATTGCCCGGTAAAGCCTTCCTCCATCCGAAGCTCTTCCAGATTCGCGTGGAACACCTTTCCCTTTTCCAGTTGATCCACCTGGCCGGACAGGGAAACAGCTGCCGCCCGCTTCCGGTTGGCCGTGGCATCTACCTGGATGTGGAAGCTGCCGTCCTGGAGCTCATAGGTGGAGGTATAGGTTCCTCCGAATGTCTCGCCCATCATATCAAAGTCCAGGGAAACATCGTCTGTCAGTGTGGTCTCATCATAGATTCCATTCCTCAGGATATTCATGGTAATATGCTCCCCCTCCGAGGACAAATCCACCATTGCCTCCATGTTCTGCAGCCGGTAGGCGCCGCCCCGCAGCTCCAGTTCAAAGGCCACATCCACTACGGTTCCATCATCTGTGATGGTTGTAGTGCCAGATACGGCTGCCAGCTCGCCCTTCTTGGTCAGATAGACCTCCATATTCACATCGCTCATAGACTCATCCAGAATCTGAATCAGCTCATCCACCTGCTCTTCCAGATCCGCATAGGTCTCTGCCGCCTGCTCCTCCGGGCTGCCCATGTCAAAGCTCTGACCCATAATCGAATTAATCTCCGCAGTCATCTGGAGCTGCTGGACAAAGTCGTCCCGAAGAGTCTCATCCTGGAGGAAGAAATCCGAGGACTCCTCCAGGAAATGGATCATGGAATCCTTGCTGATAAATGTGGTATAGCCCTGGCAGTCCATCTCCTGGCCATTTACGGTAAATGGCTTCTTTTCCCCCTTTTCCACAGTTAAAGCCTCCTGGAATTTCGCCTTAGCCTGGCAGCCCTCACGGTAGCGGTCCATCAGCGCCTGGATATCAAAGGGCTGTCTCCCGCCATTTTCACTGCTCTCCTTAATCTGCTGGGAAGCCCGCTCCATCAGAGCGGCATAAGCATCGATATCAAAGCCTGTCTGCTCCATAATCGGCCCTAAGAACGGAGAAGCCTTCATCCGATCTGCCAGCCCGTCGCTCACATCAAAGAGAAATACGCGGGAAGAGAGCTGGGGAATGGAAAGGAGCACCTTCTCCTCTCCATAATAAGCGTCAAGGTTCAACAGATCCATCCCGCCGTAAATCACCCCTGCATCAAAGGCAACGGTCTGGGTAGAAGGACTGCTCTCCGCTGTAAACCGCAGTCCGCTGTCCCGGAACATATCCAGCTCTGGCATAGAGCTGCCAGATAAGGTCAGCTCAAATCCCTCTTCAATATCCTCCTGGTTCATTGCCTCAGCCAGCTGGGACCAGCCAAAGATCTCCTCACCAGGGGAAACCTGGCCTTCCTCTGAAAAGGCCTGCTCAAAGGCATCGATCACCCTCTCCTTAGGCGACTTGGCATTCATCATAACCATGGCCGCCGCACCGATCCCGCACACAGCCACCACCGCTGCGCCGATAGCGATCCATTTCCCTTTGCCCGCCTTCTTATTCTCTGGCAGAGCCTGCAAAAGGCTGTCTCCTGCTGCCTCGGCTACCTGCTGGAAATCACCGCTTTCCTTTGTTTCCAGTACATCCTCCAGGGATGAATTCGTCTCCTCCGATGTCCCCTCTCTGGAAGGTGCCGGATTCTCCTCCTGAGCCACCGGCGCATTACAGTGAGGGCATACCTTTACCTCCTGGGATATTTCTTCATTGCAAAATGGACATTTCATCTCTTCTCCTCCTTAAGCTGAACTATTAAAGCTGAGCACTCCTCTATGGAGTCTCAGAATCTCTCCTGCTAACTCATTCTCCCGAAGCATGGAACCGGGCTATCAGTGAGCTGGCAGTCTGTTCCTTTCCAATCCCATGGAGCCTCCCCTCCCTCAGCACATAAAGCTCACTGCAGATAGCCAGTTCATCCATCTCATGGGAGGTCAATATCACAGTCCCCCCTCCCTGCAGGTAGACCTTAAGGTACTGCCGGATCGCCTCCTTACACTCTAAGTCCAGAGCCGCCCCCGGTTCATCCATAATCAGGCAGGGCGCATGATTCGATAAGGCGCAGGCTAAGCTAAGCCTTTTCTTCATACCGCCGGAAAGGCGGCTTACAAGCATGCCGCACATAGGCTTAATCCCAAGCATGGCAGCAGGTCCATGATCCAGATCCTCCTCCAGCCTCTTTCTCCCTCCCTGATACCACAGGGACAGATTATCCCGGACCGTAAGCTCCGGAATCAGCGGATTCTCCTGGGGTACATAGGCGATGTGATCGTAAAATCTCCTTGGATGGGAAAATAAGTCCTCACCCTCTAGCATAAGGCTGCCCCCATCCGCCCTTTGAGCACCGGCCAAAATAGAAAGAAGTGTGGTTTTGCCACAGCCATTGCTGCCCACGATTCCCACGCAGCTTGACGGCCCGGCCTTTAAGTCCACACCTCGTAATATTTCCCGTCTGTGGTATAATTTTCTGATCCCTTTTGCTTCCAGCATAGTAATTTCCTCCCACAGCCCAGGAGCCTGCAAAACCCGCCAGCCTGCTTCCTGCCTGTTTGATTCCCATATCTTGTCTGCAGCGGTCAGGCCGCGGATAAATGATATGTTTTTAAGTATAACATACTTTGGAGGAGATTGCACTACCAGAAGCTCCTGATTTGTAAATTTTCCCTTTCAAAGCGTTTTGCTCTCATTCAGTGTCATCCGCTTTGTGAAGGCTGGGAATCTCTGGCTAAGTGTTTTGCTGCCCGTTAGGAGTCGCAAGGGGTGGGGAAGGTGCAGACGCATATTCGCCAGGAAGGTACGCCCGCGTCAGGCCGGATCCCAACGTCACCGCGCTCTCGCTCCGCCGAAAGCGTAGCGGACGCATAAGGTCCGTGGAAGACCGGACCTACATCTCAAGGAATCCTCCCAGGCGATG
>CATOJE010000129.1 GCA_951800145.1 uncultured Lachnospiraceae bacterium
TTTGAGTATCCTGACACATAGCAAAAGGTAAGCGGATTCTATGCGTGCATTGGTGGATCTCAAATGAATATCGATGGTTCCCTCAGCACGAAATATTCAGAAATTATGTGGGCAGGGAGCATTGCCCATAATGACCTTACCGGCTGTGGAAATGACGGAGGGGATTTTATGACCCACAAGCTGGAGCATGAACTGGGCGGTATGTTTGACGTGACACATGGCGCGGGGCTTGCGGCTATATGGTCAAGCTGGGCGAGATATGTCTGCAAGGGATGCCTGCACCGCTTTGTCCGCTATGCAAGGAATGTTATGGGGGTTACCCTGGAGGGCACAGACGAAGAAATTGCGGAGGCCGGCATTTGTGCAATGGAGGATTTTTACCGCAGTATCGGAATGCCCACGAACCTGAATGAGCTTGGAATACACCCGACGGATGCCCAGATAGAGGATATGGCAAAACGGTGTATGATTGCGGCAGGGGCGAGGACAGGCTCTGCGAAGAAGCTGAATCAGGAGGATGCTGTCCGTATTTATCAAAATGCCTTTTGCCCCTGACATCTTGACATTTAAAATATAGATAGGATGAGAAAAACCATCTGCACGCTCAGACGCCGGTTATAGACCGCTCTATACTGGCGGAAAGCAGTGCAGATGGTTTTTCTCAATTATAGCAGTGAAAAGCGCCACTGCCTATGGAGGGAAGATGTAAAGCATCCTCCTACTGTCCTATGGTAATGCTGGTATCCTTGGCGGCAGTCCAGGCCTTCTCCAAAGCGCCCAGAATATCCCCGTGGGGATCGCGAAGGCTCATGGTAGCGCCGGAGATGCTGTCCAGCTCCTGTTTCTGCTCATCGGTGAGAGACTCCAGCTTCTTTACATCCTCATCCTTATCGGAAGCGCCGTGAAGGGGCCTGCCGTTTAAATCAGAGCAGGATACTTCGAACCAGGCAGTAATTTCCTCTGTGGTCTTTCCTGCGAAAAATCCTTCAAATAAGTCCATCTCCTGGGACCATGTACCGGAATTCAGCTTGTAGGTATCGCCACGCTCCCGCTTGGTGGCCCAGCTCTCTACTTCTGCAAGGAAGGTATCCTCGGTCTGCTCAAGCACAGTGTCAACCTTCTCGTCATGGTTCTCATCTGCATTGTAGGACTGGCCTGGGAAGCCTGTGAGGTGAGGCATATGCTCTCCGTCGTAGTTGGGAGTTGCCACCTCCATCACATCTGTGATCATGGCGATGATCCTGCCGTCTCCATCGTAGCACGCGCCTACAGCCTGGGTATTGAAGCTGTACACGCCGGTTTCCTTATCATCCTTGCCAGGGCCTAAACGGCCGGTGTTGGTGATGCCCAGACCGATCTTGGCCACGGTGTCCGTCTCCACGGGGCGTCTCTGATCGTAGGCCTTTTGGATCGCCGCCAGGATATTGCCATGTCCATCATTTAGGGACATGGTGGCGCCGGAAATGGCATCTAAGGCCGCCTTCTCATCGTCGCTTAAGGCTTCGTATTTTTTCACGTCCTCATCCTTGTCGGAGGTTCCGTGGAGCGGTCTGCCGTTTAAATCTGAGCAGTAGGCGGCGTACCACTGATTTACCTCCTCCACGGTCATACCACGGAAGGTCTCCTCAAACAAATCCATCTCGTCGGTCCATGTACCGGAATTCAGCTTATAAGTATCGCCTCGTTCCCGCTTGGTGGACCAGCCCTCCACCTCTGCAAGGAAGGTGTCATCGGTCTGCTCCAGCACGGTATCCACCTTCTCATCGTGGTCTGCGTCAGCATTATAGGACTGACCAGGGAAGCCGGTAAGGTGAGGCATATGCTCTCCATCATAGTTCGGGGTGGCTACTTCCAGCTGGTCTACCTCCAGATCCAGGATTTTGCCGTCATCGTCAAACAGCACATAGGCGATGACTTCATTTAAGCTGTACACGCCGATTTCCTGATCATCCTTCCCTGGGCCGAGGCGTCCGCTGGAGGCAAAACCGATGCCGTGGGACAGCCCCGTGGCGGCTACTTCCTTTTGTCCGCCATCTTCCTCTGCGGGAGATTCCATACCCATGGCAGACCGGACGGCATCGAAGACGCCGTTGGAGGTCCAGGTTGCCCCAGCCACAGCATCCACGCCCTCTAATCCGCCCTTTTCGATGATGGCGGCCTGAAGGGTCTCCAGAGCCGCCCCTCCGATGGTGGGGGTTTCCTGCTCGCCGGTCAGCTTCAGATCTACGATCTTGTCACCGTCCAGAGTCACCTCTGCGGTGATGGGGCCGCCGTATCCTTCGGCTTCTCCTGTTACCGTGTCAGCATCCGGTGCAGCTTCCTCAGAGGGAGCCACTGTAGTGGCAGCTTCTGTGTCTGCCGTCTGGGATCCGCCCTGTCCACATGCCACAAGCCCTGTGCTCATGGCAAGGAGCGCTCCTGCCAGTACTTTTTTTCTCATAAATGTACCTCTCTAAAATAATTATTTTGGCAAGGAAATTGTACCATTTTTTATACAATATGTCAATGTTGCCGTATGGCTTGTGCTTAAAAGGTTTGCGCTTAAAAGAATTTATTAGTTGACCGAAATTGCGGTTTGCGGTAAAATGTAAGCAGAATCGTTAATTACTCAGATATGATTGGGGCAATCGGAAAGACGAAATGAAAGCCGCGTCTTTCCGGTTTTTCTTGTATATAGAGTATTTCGTTGCGGAGGGCAGGTTTATGGATTATTCAAGGGAGCTTTTTGGCGGGAGCGGCGAAGGTGCGCCGGAGGCCCTGGGCCGTGAGCAGCACAGTGGTATGCAGAGTGTTCAGAATCTGGAGGTAATCATTAATGAAGGCCTTCGCGTCGCCTTGCTGGAGGAGACTCCGGATCAGTCGCTGGAGGTGCTGCTAGAGCATCTGGGAAAGGCCCTTGACGGGGAGCGGACCTACATATTTGAGCGGAATGAGTCCGGCAGCGACGATAATACCTACGAGTGGGTGGCTGAGGGGGTGCAGCCGGAGAAGGAAAACCTTCAGAATGTTCCGCCCCAGGTATGCGAGGCATGGTATCGGAACTTCAGCGAGGGCAGGTATATTGCCATTGAAGATGTGGAAGCGATCCGGGAGGATTCCCCTCTTCAGTATGAGACGCTGAAAAGGCAGAATATTCATTCCCTTGTGGTGGTCCCCCTCTATGATAATGGAAAGACCATCGGCTTTTACGGCGTGGACAACCCTCCGGTAAAGTCCCTGGAATATGCGTCCAATATGCTTCAGACCGCGGCATACTTTATCGTGTCCTCCCTGAAACGGCGAAACCTGGTCCGCCAGCTTCAGAAGCGGAGCTATAATGTCCTCCACGCGCTCAGCGTGGACTACCTGGGCATTTACCAGGTGAACTTCGACACTGGAGAATGTGAAGTATACCGGGACAGTGAACGGGTGTGCATGGATTGGGCAGCTAATTTTAAGGACGGCTATGAGACAGCCATGGAGCGGTATATTTCCGGGTATGTTTCCCCTAAGGATCAGGAACGGCTCCGCTCTGTGACGAAAAAGGACTATGTGCTTACCCAGCTTAAGGAAAACAAGAAATTTTATGCTCGGTATCAGGTAATGGATAATCCCTATGGGCTGAGGCATCTGGAGATTCATTTTTCCGCCACAGGGAAGGCGGAGGAAAGGAACTGTGCCATCTTTGCCCAGCGGGATGTAAACGCTGTGGTGGAGCAGGAGGAGAAGAATAAGCTGGAGGCAAGACAGAGCCTGGAGGATATCCTGGAGGGAGCCAGAACCGGTATCTGGACCATCGAGCTGGAGGAGGGCTGCCAGCCCAGGATGTATCCGGACCGGACCATGCGGATTCTTCTGGGAGTACCGGACGGGATCGGGCCGGAGGAGTGTTATAAACGATGGTTTGAGAACATTGAGCCGGATTATGTGGAGATGGTTAAGGAGTCGGTGCAGGATATCATCGGAACCGGGCGTTCTGAGGTGATTTACCCCTGGAATCATCCAACTCTTGGGAAAATATATGTCCGCTGCGGCGGCGTGGCGGATAAAGCATTTAAAAAGCCGGGCGCCTGCCTGAATGGATATCACCAGGACATCACAGAGACCATGGTGACAAGGAAGAAGCAGGAGCAGGCCATAATGGAGCTCCTTGAGAAGGTAAGACGGGCAAATTCAGCCAAGAGCGAATTTCTTTCCCATATGTCTCACGATCTCCGCACGCCCATTAACGGGATTCTGGGAATGCTGGAGATTATAGAGAAAAGTCAGGGGGATCCGGAGCGGCAGAGAGAATGCCGGAAGAAAATCCGTGTGTCAACAGAGCATCTCTTGTCCTTGGTCAACGACGTTTTACAGGTGAGCAAGCTGGAGAGCGGGAGGCCCTCGGCGGTGGAGGCGCCCTTTGATCTCCATGATACATTGGAAAATTGCGTCGCCATCCTGTCCGCCCAGGCGGAGATAAAGGGGATCCGGCTGGTGCTGGAGGAGGTTGAGCTTCAGCACAGCAGGCTGATTGGAAATCCGCTGCACCTGCAGCAAATCTTAATGAACGTCATTGACAATGCCATTAAATATAACCGGACTCATGGTTCTGTATTTGTCCAGGTAAAGGAGATTGACTGCCAGGGCGGGATTGCAAGCTATCGGTTTGTGGTTGAAGATACAGGGATCGGCATTGGGGAGGATTTTAAAAAGCATATTTTTGAGCCCTTTACCCAGGAGCATCAGGGGGCAAGAACCCACTATAATGGAGCCGGACTTGGCATGTCCATCGCAAAGAAGCTGGTGGAGCAGATGAACGGAACCGTCGAGGTGGACAGCCAGATCGGAAAAGGAAGCGTATTCCGGATCACCCTGCCCATCCAAATCGATACAGCGTGGAGTGCAAGGCCTGTGGATGAGGAACGGAATGTACGGGGAAATATTGTGGGAATGCGTGTCCTCCTAGTGGAGGATAATGAGATTAACTGTGAGATCGTGGAGTTTATGCTTAAGGACGCAGGCGCAGAGGTTGTGACCGCCAATGATGGAAAGGCGGCTGTGGATGCCTTCTTGGCATCTGCCCCCGGAACTTTTCACTGTGTGCTCATGGATTTGATGATGCCGATTATGAGCGGATACGAGGCCACCCGGGTGATCCGCAGCCTGGACCGGCCAGACGCAAAGACGGTGCCCATAATCGCGCTGTCGGCCAATGCATTTGAAGAGGATGTGGCATTGGCAAAGGATGCAGGAATGAATGAGCATCTGGCAAAGCCAGTGGACATCAAAAAAATGTTTACGCTCATGAGCCGGCTAAAGCGCTGACAAAAGCAAACCGGAATCAAGTACATCAAGATCAGAAAATTAGAATATCAGAAGATTAAAAATTCAGAAAATTAAAAATTCAGAAGATTAAAAATTCAGAAGGTTAAAAAATCAAAAAAGCCGGTGCCCCGTCTTTTAGGGAGGCACCGGCAGCGTTTTGATCAGGAATGGAAACCGATCAGATGAGACTGGAGTTATTGCGCATATATTTGTATTCTGCAACAGAGCGGTCAAAGGTCTGGATATGATAGTAAAGCCAATCGGTTACCTTTTCATTTACCATGGCCACAAAGGCGTCGGTAGGGCCTTCCTCCTCCGTAAGCATATCGTAAAGCTCCTTAACCGTGGTCCGCAGCTCTGCATGTTTTTTCTTATGCTCCGCCATACCGGGGTAGCCGATGGATTCCTGGAGCGCCTCCTCCGCATTGAAATGGAAATCCGTATAGTCTGCCAGGTAGTTCAGCATCTTGGCAGCGCCGGCCTTGTTAGAGCGCTCCTCGCAGCTGCGTAAAAGGTCATTAATCTTGCCGATCAACTCCTTGTGCTGAGCGTCTATGGTTTCATTCCCAGTAATCAGATCGTCTGTAAATTCTGCGTACATTATACATCCTCCTCATTAAATTGATAGTACTAATTTACCACAATTACAGGGAAAATTCCACTAGTTTCTTGTGCTAATTCCGAAGACAGTTAATATGGAGGGTGCAGGCGCATGTTCGCCGGGAGGCTACGCCCACGTCAGGCCGGGTCCCAACGTCACCGCGCTCTCGCTCCGCCGAAAGCGTAGCGGTACGTAAGGCCCTAAAAGACAGGGCCTACATCTCAAGGAATCCTCCCAGGCGATGCCTGGGTCCCTCCTTCAGATAATCAATCACCGACGGTTTCGGAGGGGTTCCTTATGGGACCCGGCCTGACGCGGGCTGTTGATTCGTGGGCGGGCTTGCGTTCTATTCTTTCGGTCGCTGCCTTGGTCTTTGTACGGTCCGTGAATCGCTGTCCCCACCTTCCTGACGGGGGCCGCTTGCGCTATCGGTGGAAACGCAGCGGTACTAGGACGCGTGAGAG
>CATOJE010000130.1 GCA_951800145.1 uncultured Lachnospiraceae bacterium
CTGCAGGCGGCCGTGAGTCAGGAAGCGCCGGACGGGACAGCGCAAGAGAAGGAAGCCGCGAGGCTGGCCGTGACACAGGCAGAAGCGGTGGTTACCAGGGAAGCCGTGACAGCCAGCGCGGCTACCAGGGGAACCGGGATGGAGCCAGAAGCGGCGGTTACCAGGGGAACCGTGACGGAGCCAGAAGCGGCGGCTACCAGGGAAGCCGTGACGGAGCCAGAAGCGGTGGTTATCAGGGGAACCGTGACGGCAGAAGCGGCGGCTACCAGGGGAACCGTGACGGCCAGGGCGGCGGCTACCAGGGGAACCGGGATGGAGCCAGAAGCGGCGGCTACCAGGGGAACCGTGACGGAGCCAGAAGCGGCAATTATCAGGGAAACCGTGACGGCAGAAGCGGCGGTTACCAGGGGAACCGGGATGGCCAGGGCGGTAATTACCAGGGGAACCGTGACGGAGCCAGAAGCGGCGGCTACCAGGGGAACCGTGACGGGGCCAGAAGCGGCGGCTACCAGGGGAACCGTGACGGGGCCAGAAGCGGCGGCTATCAGGGAAATCGTGACGGCTCCAGGCCAGGGGGCTTTGGCGGGAACCGTGACGGCTCCAGGCCGGGAGGCTTTAACAATAATCGTCCGGGAGGCAGCAGAGATGGCAGAGGCGGCGGGAAGTCTTCCTTTGACACCCCCATCCAGGCAAAGCCCACCAGCGGACGTCAGAATAAAAATGCATATAAGAATGACAAATACGATAAAAAGAATCTGGACGAGAAAGAGGGCCGCTTAAAGGGCGGAAAGCCGGCTAAGGGAGCATTTATCATGCCTCAGAAGCCGGTGAAGGAGAAAGAGGAAGAGGTAAAGCTGATCACGATCCCGGATGTGATCACCATCAAGGAGCTGGCGGAGAAGATGAAGGTGCAGCCTTCGGTGATCGTCGGCAAGCTGTTTAAGGAAAAGGGCCAGATGGTGACGGTAAACCAGGAGATTGATTACGATCAGGCGGAAGAGATCGCCATGGAATTCGACATTCTCTGTGAGAAGGAGGAGAAGGTGGATGTGATCGCCGAGCTCCTGAAGGAGGATGAGGAGAATGAGGCAGATATGGTTACCAGACCGCCGGTTGTGTGCGTGATGGGCCATGTAGACCACGGCAAGACCTCCCTGTTAGACGCCATCCGCAAGACCAATGTGACAGCCAAGGAGGCCGGGGGCATTACCCAGCACATCGGCGCCTATGTGGTGGAGATCAATGGACAGAGGATTACCTTCTTAGACACCCCGGGCCATGAGGCCTTTACCGCCATGCGCATGCGGGGCGCCCAGTCTACGGATATCGCCATCCTGGTGGTGGCGGCGGACGACGGGGTGATGCCCCAGACCGTGGAGGCCATCAATCACGCCAAGGCGGCAGGGGTTGAGATCATTGTAGCAGTGAATAAGATCGATAAGCCCAGCGCCAATGTAGACCGGGTGAAGCAGGAGATGAGCGAGTATGAGCTGGTTCCTGAGGACTGGGGCGGCAGCACCATCTTTGTTCCCGTGTCAGCCCACACCCAGGAGGGCATCACAGAGCTTTTAGAGATGATCCTCTTAACCGCAGAGGTGAAGGAGCTGAAGGCAAATCCAAACCGGAAGGCCAGAGGCCTGGTGATCGAGGCAGAGCTGGATAAGGGAAAAGGCCCGGTAGCCACCATCCTGGTGCAGAAGGGTATCCTCCGGGTAGGGGATAATGTGGCAGTAGGCGCCTGCAGCGGCAAGGTCCGGGCCATGATGGATGACAAGGGCCGCCGGGTGAAGGAGGCAGGACCCTCCACGCCTGTGGAGATCCTGGGCTTAAACGATGTTCCCAATGCAGGGGAGATCTTTGTGGCCACAGAGAATGAGAAGGAGGCAAGAGCCTTTGCCGAAACCTTCATCTCAGAGGAGAAGAACCGTCTCATCGACGATACCAAGGCGAAGCTGTCCTTAGACGCCCTCTTCAGCCAGATTCAGGCAGGTAATGTAAAGGAGCTGCCCATTATCATCAAGGCAGATGTCCAGGGATCTGTGGAGGCAGTGAAGCAGAGTCTGGTGAAGCTGTCTAATGAAGAGGTAATGGTAAAGGTAATTCACGGCGGCGTGGGTGCGGTAAATGAGTCCGATGTGAACCTGGCTTCCGCTTCTAATGCGATTATTATCGGATTTAATGTCCGCCCGGATGTGACTGCTAAGTCCATCGCCGACCGGGAGAAGGTGGATGTGCGTCTGTACAAGGTGATTTATCAGGCCATCGAGGACGTGGAGGCGGCCATGAAGGGCATGCTGGATCCGGTCTTCGAGGAGAAGGTCATCGGCCATGCAGTGGTGCGCCAGACCTTCAAGGCCTCCGGCGTGGGAACCATCGCAGGCTCCTATGTGCTGGACGGACAGTTCACCAGAGGCTGCAGCGCAAGGATAACCAGAGACGGGGTACAGCTCTTCGATGGAGCGGTGGCATCCCTGAAGCGGTTTAAGGACGATGTGAAGGAGGTCCGCGCCGGGTACGAGTGCGGCCTGGTATTTGAGAAGTTTAACGACCTCCAGGAGGATGATATGATAGAGGCTTATGCCATGGTGGAGGTTCCCAGATAAGGCAGAAAGAGAGTATATGAAGAAAAACAGCATAAAGAATACCAGAATTAATATGGAAGTGCAGCGGGAATTAAGCGAGATCATCCGCAGGGAGATCAAGGATCCCCGCATTCACCCGATGACAACGGTGGTGGCCGTGGAGGTCACCCCGGATTTAAAATACTGTAAGGCATACATCAGTGTGCTGGGAGAGGAGGAAGCGGCAAGGAATACCATCACCGGCTTAAAAAGCGGCGTGGGCTACATCCGCAGGGAATTAGCCAGGAGAGTGAATCTGAGGAACACGCCGGAGATCACCTTCATCCTGGATCAGTCCATCGAATACGGCGTACACATGTCCCGCCTCATCGATGAGGTGACAAAGGATCTGCCGAGGGATTCCGGGGAGATAGAGGATGGTTTAGAAGAAAAGTCAGAAGAGGAACTGGAGACAGGCTCTTCCCGGGACTGAGACAGGCCCAGGAAGAGGCAGCACAGGTTTTGATCCATTGGGAAGGGAAGTGGGATTCATGTCAGTACTGGATTTGAAAGAGAAGAGTGTGGGGAATGTGGCGATTATCGGCCACATCCGCCCGGACGGCGATTGCATCGGCTCCTGTCTTGGTCTGTTCAATTATCTGAAGGCCGTGTATCCCCAGGTTGAGACCAAGGTTTATCTGGGAGATCCGGCGCCGAGATTTGCGTATCTGAAGGGATTTGATCAGATCAATACCATATTTGCTCAGGAGGTCTCCTTTGACCTTTGCATCTGTTTAGACTGCAGCGACGAAGAGCGGCTGGGAGATGGAAAGCCCATCCTCCAGCTGGCGAAGCACAGCATTTGCATAGACCACCATGTGACCAATACCCGCTATGCCGGGGAAAATGTAGTGGAGCCGGAGGCAAGCTCCACCTGTGAGGTCCTCTATGGGCTGATGAAGGAGGAGGGAATTACCAGAGAGGTGGCGGAGTGCCTGTATACCGGCATCATCCATGACACCGGCGTATTCAAGTATTCCTGTACCTCAGCCAAAACCATGGCCATCGCCGGAAGGCTGATGGAGACCGGGATCGACTTTACCGATATTATCGACGGAAGCTTTTACCGGAAAACATACCTGCAGAATCAAATCCTGGGCCGCGCCCTGCTGGAGAGCGTGTCATTTCTGGATGGGAAATGCATCTTCAGCGTTGTCCGGCTGAAGGATATGAAGTTTTACGGCGTTACCAGCAAGGATTTAGACGGTATCGTGGAGCAGCTGCGCCTGACGGAGGGGGTGGAGTGCGCCATCTTCCTGTACGAGATAGAATCACAGATCTTTAAGGTCAGCCTCCGGGCTACAGGCGACTTAAACGTGGCGGAAATCGCCGGGTATTTCGGCGGCGGAGGCCACATAAAGGCGGCGGGCTGCACCATGTCCGGAACCATTTACGATGTGGTGAATAATCTTTCCGCCCACATCGAGAAGCAGCTTAAGGAGCTTACAAATTCATGTACCACGGAGTAATCAATGTATATAAGGAGCCTGGCTTTACCTCCCACGATGTGGTGGCAAAGCTCCGGGGCATCCTCAGGCAGAAAAAAATCGGCCACACCGGCACCCTGGACCCGGCGGCGGAGGGCGTGCTTCCTGTGTGCCTGGGCCAGGGCACCCGGCTGGCGGACATGCTTACGGACAAGACAAAAACATATGAGGCAATCCTGCTGCTGGGCAGGGAGACAGACACCCAGGATACCACCGGCCAGGTGCTGAGGGAGTACCCGGTGAAGGTGACAGAGGAAGAGGTGCGCCGTGTGGCCGCCTCTTTTGTCGGTGAATACCACCAGATCCCGCCTATGTACTCTGCCCTGAAGGTAGATGGAAAAAAGCTTTATGAGCTGGCCAGGGCAGGCAGGGAGGTGGAGCGCCAGGCCAGGCGGGTGCAGATCTTGTCCCTTTCTGTAGACTGGGTGGATTTGCCCCGGGCAGGGCTCACAGTCACCTGCTCCAAGGGAACCTACATCCGGACCCTGTGCCATGACCTGGGCAGGCTCCTTGGGTGCGGCGGCTGTATGGAGCACTTAAAACGCACCAGAGTGGAGCGGTTTTCCTGGGAGGATGGCCATACCCTTTCCCAGATCGAAGCCCTGCGGGATGCGGGAAGGCTGGAGGAAATCCTGATCCCTGTGGAGGAGATGTTTGACGGGCCTAAGGTAATGGCTTCCCCGGAGGGGGATAAGCTTGTGATGAATGGGAATCCGGTGAAGGCGGAGCTGTTCCGGGAGTTTTCCTGGGAGATGGCGGAGGGAGGAGAGCCTTTTGCCAGGAACCAGGAGAGTGGGGGAGAACCCTTTGCCGGGACTCAGGAGGAGGCCGGACAGCCGCGTATGCAGGCAGCTGCCCGGACGGTGCGGGTGTACTCCAGCGATAAAGACTTTCTGGGCATCTATGAATACGACCAGGGGAAGCGCTGGTGGAAGCCGAAAAAAATGTTTCTGGGAGAGAGATAAGGATGATAGCGATTGAGAATAAAAAGGAATTTCAGATCAAAGAGCCTACAGTGGTAACCATCGGGAAATTCGACGGCAGGCACCTGGGACACCAAAAGCTCATCGGAACCATGATCTCCCTGAAAGAAAAATACGGCTATAAAGCAGCTGTCTTTACCTTCAGCGTGGCGCCGGCAGACTTAGTCTCCGGGAAGCAGCACACTGTGATCACCACAAACCTGGAACGGAGGAATAATCTGAAGAAAATCGGCGTGGATTACCTGGTGGAATACCCTTTTACCAGGGAGGCTGCCCACATGACAGCCGAGGAATTTGTCCGGGAAATCCTGGTGAAGCGGATGGGGATGAAGGCCATTGTGGTAGGCCCGGACTGCGGCTTTGGCTACCATCGCTCCGGAAATGCGGCGCTTCTGGCCCAGCTGGCCCCCAGGTACGGCTATTATTTAGAGGTGATCGAAAAGGAGAAGGACGAGGACCGGGATATCAGCAGCACCTACATCCGGGAGGAGCTGGATAAAGGAGAGATCGAGAAGGCCAATGCCCTCTTGGGAGAGCCTTACTATATCCACGGGACTGTGGTTCACGGCAATCACATCGGCGAGCCGGTGCTGGGCTTTCCCACAGCCAACCTTCTGCCTCCCCCGGAAAAACATCTCCCTCCCTTCGGGGTTTATGTGTCCAGAATCCTCATTGACGGGGAGTCCTACGGCGGCGTGACCAACATCGGAAGAAAGCCCACCATAAAGACAAAGGACGGAAAAAGCCCGGTGGGAGTGGAAACCTTTGTGTTCGACTATTCCGGGGATCTCTATGGGAAGGAGATCGAGGTGGGGCTTTTGCATTTCCTCCGTCCGGAGCGGAAGATGTCCGGGATGGAGGAATTAAAAGAACAGATCTCCAGAGATAAGGACTGTGCCAGGGAGTATTTGTCAGACCGGGGTAATGACGCACAGGCGATGGCTTCCGGGTCGAAGGCCCCGCAGGCTACCGGCCGCAGCTCATAACCGGGAAACTGTAACAGTTCAGACGGGGCATCTTCTTGCCCGTCTGCGCCGGACAAAAGCTGGGATGTCCATCCGATGTGGAATTCAAGATGAATTTTGGCTTACAAGC
>CATOJE010000131.1 GCA_951800145.1 uncultured Lachnospiraceae bacterium
TAACTACGGCCATCTGGAAAAGGAGGTAAAGGAACTGGATGAGGGAGGGATCGACTCCTTCCACATCGATATCATGGACGGCCGCTACGTCCCCAACTTCGCCATGTCCTTAAATGACATGCACTACATAGCATCTGCCACCTCCAAGCCTCTGGATGTGCATCTGATGATCGAGCATCCTAACAACTGCATCGATTTATTCCTGCGAAATCTCCGCAAGGGAGATACGGTCTACATCCACCCGGAGGCGGAGTACCACCCGTCCACCACCCTGCAGAAGGTAATTAACGCAGAGATGATTCCTGGTATAGCTATTAACCCTGGCACTTCCGTGGAAACGGTTCTTGAGATGCTGCGGATCGTCAAGAAAGTCCTGGTAATGTCGGTAAATCCTGGAAATGCAGGACAGATGTACCTCCCCTATGTAGGGAAAAAGATCACCAAGCTTCTTTCCATTAAAGAGGATATGGACTTTGAGATCTACTGGGATGGCGCCTGCAGTGCGGATAAGATTTTAGGATATGCTCCCAAAGGGGTGAAAGGCTTTGTGCTGGGGACCACGCTGCTTTTTGGGAAGGGCAGGCCTTATGGGGAGACATTGAAAAATATTCGGGAGCTAAAGTTTTAATGAAATTGTTTTCCTCACATGTACTCTTATGACAGTGCCTGTTTTTGCCGATAATTCTGTTATAGACAGGAGTTTTTGAGGGTGATCACAGGTCAAAGGAGGGAAAACTTATGGGGAAAAATGCAGTCCGGTATTTGACGCTGGCATTAGCGCTGTCAGTTCTGGCCCAGGGGCCGTCCGCCATGGCGAGCCCTCTGGAAACAGCGACAGCAAGTACAGCAGAGAAGCAAACCGTAAATACGATAAATACAGTAGAAGAAGGCGCTGGGCAAACCAGGGACAGGGAAGATATCGTCCAGGTGACTATGCCTGTGGTTGAAGCGAATGTATTTGATTTTATTATGGATCCCCAGGAGCTGATCGAGAAAACCGATGCTGCGGCTTATGGGGGAAGACAGTTTGAGGCTGGGGCTACCCTGTTTTTCCGCAGGTCTGATGATGAGGCGGAGCACGATTACAGCAGTTCCAGCGATGCCCTTACCATCCTGAATAAAGGGGATACAGATGTGGATGTTATCCTGAAGGCCAGAATTGCACCGGATTCCATCGCCGGGATTACTCTGAGCGACGATCCGGAATTTCTGGATTATGAGGATGCCAGCCTTTACCTTGCCCTGACAGACGGGGAAAACACGGTGCCGATTAGTAGCGAAGACGGTGCGGTGATTGAAGCGGAGCTCTACGGTATTTCCGAGGGAGAGGACCCCAATGAATATTCCTTCTGGCTGATCGGCGCCGTGAATAAAGATGGCGATTGGGCCCAGGTGACGGATGTGGAGCCTGAAGTGACTGTCACCTGGATGGTGAGAATGGAAGAAGAGGACGTCTTAGAGGAAGAAGAGTTAGACGAAGAGGAAGTGGAGGAAGCAGGGAAGGAACTGAGCGGATCTGGAAATGGCGCTGCATCAGCAGACGGCACACAGACAGGAAATTCTGACGGAACCGGAGGAGCTGCTGGATCAACAGGAAATAATACCACGGAAAGTAATTCCACGGAAAATTCTGACGGCGCAGGGGAAGGGACGCTGCCGTCAGAGAGCACAGGAGCAGATAATAATTCTACGGGCGCCACTGGCGGATCGGAAGGAAGTGCCGGGCCATCAGAGGGCAATCCGGCAGAGCCGAAGCCGGACGGGGGAACCAGCGGAGCAACAGGAGAGAACGGCGGGGCCTCTCAGGAAACACCAGGAAGCATGGATGGAGATAACACGGATAAGAATGAGGGAAGCAGTTCTTCGGAGGGAAACATAGGAGGAGAAGGAACTGCTCCCGGAGAGAATGCCGGAGGTAATGAGAGCAGCGGAGCGGAAGGATCTGGTGGAAGCAACGGGGGAAAGGATGAAGGTGGCGCTTCCGGTGAGGATGCCGGGAAGAATGAAGGCGGTGCTCCCGGAGAAAATCCTGGAAAGAATGAGGGCAGCGTGTCTGGAGAAAGCCCAGATAAAAATGAAGGCAGTGCATCCGGGGAAACCTCGGGGAAGGACGATGGCAGTGCTTCTGGAGAAAACGTGGGAACGACAGGCAGCGGTGTGTCTGGAGATAACCCGGGAACGGCGAATAGCAGCACTTCCGGGGAAAAGGCCGGGAATCCGGATAGCAGTACTTCCGGGGAAAGCGCTGGGAGGTCAGATAGCGGTACTTCTGAGGGAAACGCTGGGAGGTCAGATAGCGGTGCTTCTGGGGAAAACGCTGGGGGATCCGATAGTGGAAATTCCGGAGAATTAGCCAGAGAGGGCAGTGATGCGTGACATACCACTGTAAAATAATATATCGATGAGCTATAGGCTGCAGAAAATGAGGTGGTTCGGTATGAACTGCCTTTTTTCGTTGGCAAGCAAAGAGGATTAGATAGGAATAGAACTTCTAAAACGTAAACGGTAGATAGTATGTACCTCGACTGTTTAAACAAAGTATGGGACAATAGACTATATTTCTATCAGAGTACCAAAAGTTGAGACTTAACTTTTGATACTACTATATGGAGGTAAGTCTATGAGTTCAGAAACAACTATGGTGGCCACAAACTTCCGCTTACAGGAATGGGCCGTGCAGATCAGGGAATGCCAGGATCGTCCGGTAGGCATGAGAGTTGCTGACTGGTGCGCCTGTCATGGCATCACCAAAGCAGACTATTATTACCGTCTCCGCCGCGTAAGGGAAGCCTGCCTTGAAGGCCTCCTAGGGGAAGCTCCTGCACAACAGATAGTTCCTGTCCAGCCCCGGCTCCTGAGGCAGGAAAAAGAGCATGGCGGGAGCGTACAGCCCGGACTGGACATCTGCACAAGGAGGTTCTCTATCCATGTAACGGAATCCACGCCTATTCCCCTCCTTGCATCGGTCCTTGAGGTGGTGCGGGATGCTGAATGATGCTGCCTGTTTCAAAGCGGTCTATATCGTCTGTGGCTACACGGATCTGCGCTCAGGTATGGACCGTCTGGCAGCGCTCATTGAGACCCAGACCGGGAACCGCCCATATGTCCCCGACACGCTCTATCTCTTCTGCGGACGTCGTACAGACCGGATCAAAGGCCTTGTATGGGAAGGGGACGGATGGCTCCTGCTGTACAAGAGGCTGTCAGAAAGCAGGTTCCAGTGGCCGCGTACCCCTGATGAGGTGCGCTCCCTGACGCCGCAGCAGTTCCGGTGGCTGATGGAGGGGCTGACGATCGCCCCGAAAAAGTCCGTCCGGCCGGTGGAGCCGCCGGAATATATGGGATGACTTTTGTGCAGAACGGAGAAATTTTCGGCCAGCCAGACCGCCCGGGAAACCGGCGCGTTCTGGGAGGATACAGCCCTGCAGGTACGGCCAGGGGACGTACCTGACGGCCGGTCCACACATCACCATCATTTTTGAACTGCCACACAAAGGCCCCCCGTCACAAGCCATACCTGCCGTCAGGAGAATGGGCATTATGACGAATGCCGTACAAAACCCGGTTCGCATAATTCGCAGATTTCTGGTATAATAAGACCATACAGATACCAGGAGGCAGCGGCATGGCCATGAGATATACAGAGGAGAAATTGAACAGCCTTGACAGGGAGACCCTCATCCAACTGTTCCTGTCACAGCAGGAGTAGCTGGAGAATATCGACCATACGCTCCAGCTGGTGCTGGAGCAGGTGGCGGACCTGAAGAGGCACCGTTTCGGCAGGTCATCGGAAAGACATGAGGCTGATGAACAGCTCTCTTTCATGGAAGTGGACGGGGAGATCGTATTCTTTAACGAATCAGAGGCCGTCGCTGCTGAAGAGGCCGGCGAAGAGGAAGGAGCCGCCCCCCGCCGGAGGCCAAAGAAGAGGCAGGGGAAACGGGAAGAGGACCTGGAGGGGCTGCCGGTAACAGTGATCGAACATTCCATGACGGAGAAGGAGCTGGAATCCTGGTTTGGGGAGGAAAGCTGGAAACAGCTTCCGGACGAGGTGTACCGCAGGTACAGCTTCACCCCGGCAAAGGTCGAAGTGGAGGAGCACCATGTGAAGGTATATGCCGGAAAGGAGACGGAGCGGATCGTGCGGGCGCCGCATCCGCAGGCACTGTTGAGGGGCAGCCTTGTCTCCCCTTCGCTGGAGGCAGCCGTGATGAATGCCAAGTATGTCAACGCGGTGCCGCTCTACCGCCAGGAACAGGAGTTTGCGCGCTACGGCCTGCATATCTCCCGGCAGAGCATGGCGAACTGGACCATCCAGTGTGCCGACCGCTACCTTGCAGTCCTCTATGATTACCTGCACAGGAAGATGTATGGCTACCATGTGCTGCAGGCAGACGAGACCCCTGTGCTGGTAAATAAGGACGGCCGCCCTGCCGGGAGCAAAAGCTATATGTGGGTCTACCGCACCGGACGGATGTATGCGGACCGCCAGATCGTCCTGTATGAATACCAGAGGACGCGTAACGCCAGCCATCCCAGGGAGTTCCTGAAGGATTTCAGCGGGATCTGCGTCACGGACGGGTACCAGGTCTACCACACCGTCGAAAGGGAGCGGGAAGACCTGAAGATTGCCGGATGCTGGTCCCATGCAAGGCGGCGCTTCGATGAGGCGGTGAAGGCGCTGCCAAAGGCAGCACAGAAAGGAAGCCGTGCATATCTTGCACTGACAATGATCCAGGCAATCTACCGGGAGGAGAATCCGTTAAAGGAGCTTCCGGCACAAGAGCGCGGGATCCGCCGCCAGATGAGCGTCAGGCCTCTGGTGGAGGCCCATTTCACGTGGGTACGCGGGAACCTCCCGAAAGTGCCGCGGAAGAGCAAGACCTGGGAAGGCTTCAGCTATTCCCTCAACCAGGAAAGATACCTCAAGGTGTTTCTTGACGATGGCGAGGTCCCCATGGACAATAATGCTGCGGAACAGTCGATCCGTGGATTCTGTATTGGGAAAAAGAACTGGGTGATGATCGATACCATCGCCGGTGCCAGATCCAGCGCAATCATCTACAGCATTGCAGAAACCGCAAAGGCAAACCGTCTAAAGCCATACGATTACTTTGAATACCTTCTTACTGAGATACCGAAGCATCTTGACGACACGGATCGCAGCTTTCTGGATGACCTGCTCCCATGGTCGCCGAACCTCCCTGCGAACTGCCGGAAGCCCGGTAAGGATGAAGTGAAATAAGACTGGAGCAAATCTGTTTCTATCATACAGTTTTGCTCCAATTTTGTATAGGTACCCACTATTTACCGTTTACTCTAAAACAGGCTATATTTAGTTTAAGGAATATGTTATACTTATCATTACAAGGAAGGGAGCGAAAGGGGCAATAGAATGAACCTTAAGAAGGAGAGTACTTTTATGTGGTTTTGGTGGTTTATGTTTTTCTTTGATTTATTTATTCCTGCATTAATGATTATTTCTGGAAAAATGATGTGGAAGTATCCTCCTAAAAATATAAATGGAATAATAGGCTATCGAACGACACGCTCCATGAAAAATAGAGATACATGGAAGTATGCACATGATTATTGCGGGAGATTATGGTGGAAAATAGGTTGGGCTCTTTTTCTGCCTTCGGTTATTATACATTTTCCATTTTATAATAGTTCAGAAGAAAAGATAGGTTCTGTAGGTAGTATTTTATGTACAATACAATGTGTGTGTCTGATTATTCCTATCTTTTTTACTGAACGGGCATTGAAGAGAAATTTTACGGATGAAACATAAATCTAAATCGGTGAACGATGAGGCGCAAAAAGAGGAGGGATGAGGCAATATGGCAAGAACGTTGGGAATAGGGAAGCAGGGATTGATTAAAAAGGAATCGATGTGAAGCGAGAGGAAGGCGGTGGAAATCTCCATTAAATATTAAAGAAATATCTGTCAAGTAAATTCGTCCAAACATATTCCCCCACTCCCCTGCATATGCTGTAAAAAACATATTCAGGGGGAACACCTTGA
Organism: uncultured Lachnospiraceae bacterium; assembly: GCA_951800145.1. Taxonomy (GTDB): domain Bacteria; phylum Bacillota; class Clostridia; order Lachnospirales; family Lachnospiraceae; genus Caccovicinus. Next base: position 6,026 of record CATOJE010000131.1, read on the forward strand.
AGGAGTATATCGAAGAGCGGGCGGTGGCCATAGCCAATTACATCATAGACCACA
>CATOJE010000132.1 GCA_951800145.1 uncultured Lachnospiraceae bacterium
GCATCCTCTGTCGGGGCCGCCTGAAAGCCTATCTGATGGAGAATGCCCTCCAGCTTTTCCGAGTCCTTGGCATTCATCTGGCAGCCGAAGGTCTGGATAAATGCAGTGGGGCTGTGGCCGTTTTTCCCTTCAAGCTCCCGAACCCACTCCCGGCATCTGGCCATGAAATAGTATTGTCTGGCCGGTTCTTCGGTCGGCGGCTCTGCGGCCATATCTATTTTATCTAAATCGATTTCCTGATACATTCTGTTGACTTTTTTCCCTTTCAATATATATCTTCCAATTTTTTCTAAAACAGTTGGTTTTCGTTATTATATCATAAGATTTCTAAAATCACAACATTGATTTTTTCAAATAGTCTTATCCTCCCGCCAGGAAAAAAATCACAAAACTTGCAATAAATTCCATCTGGTGTTATGATATCGTTAAAAAAAGGAATACTTATGTAAAGTAAAGGTTTGGAGGAGATGGATTATGGGACATTTAACCACGAGAGATGCCTATAAAAATCTGGAGGAACGGATTAACTGGTTTACTCAGGGCGCGCCGCCGTCGGAGACCTTATATAAGATTCTCCAGGTGCTCTACACGGAAAAGGAGGCCAAATGGGTCTCCCTTCTGCCGGTTCGTCCCTTTACCTTAAAGCGGGCGGCAAGGGTGTGGAATACCACAGAGGCTAAGGCGGAGAAGCTTTTAGACCATCTCTGTGAGAAGGCCCTGCTGGTGGATTCGGAGTACCGCGGGGAGCGGCAGTTTGTAATGCCACCTCCCATGGCCGGATTTATCGAGTTCGCCCTGATGCGCACCAGAGGCGACATCGACCAGAAGTATTTAAGCGAACTTTACTATCAATACATGAATGTGGAGGAGGACTTTGTAAAGGATCTGTTTTTCGTCACAGAGACCAGGCTGGGGAGAGTTTTTGTCCAGGAGCCGGTGCTGACCAGCGAAAAGATGAACCACATCCTGGACTATGAGCGGGCCACCCACATCGTGGAGGAGGCCAAATACATCGGACTGGGCACCTGCTACTGCCGCCATAAGATGTACCACGCCGGCCACCCCTGCGAGATCGATGCGCCCTGGGATGTGTGCCTTACCTTTGACAATGTGGCCCGCTCCCTGGCGGAGCACGGGGAATACACCCGGCTGATTTCTAAGGAGGAGGCAATCGATGCCCTGGAACGCTCCTATGCCAGCAACCTGGTGCAGATCGGGGAAAATGTGCGGGAGCACCCGGCATTTATCTGCAACTGCTGCGGCTGCTGCTGTGAGGCCCTCCAGGCCGCCCGGAAATTCAGCCCCATGCAGCCGGTGGCCACCACCAATTATATCCCCGAGGTGTCCTTTGAGAAATGCGTCGGCTGCGGAAAATGCGCCAAGGTCTGCCCTATCCTGGCCATCTCTATGGAGGAGCCAGAAGGCGCCGGGGAACCCCCTTCAGAATATACTGGGAAAAAGAAGCAGCCGAGAATCGACACGGAAATCTGCCTGGGCTGCGGAGTCTGCGCCAGAAACTGCCCCACAAAGGCCATTGAATTAAATCACCGGCCCATCCAGGTGATCACGCCGGTGAACAGCACCCACCGCTTTGTCCTTCAGGCCATCGAGAAGGGGACGCTGCAGAATCTGATTTTTGACAATCAGGCCTTCGCCAGCCACCGGGCCATGGCGGCGGTATTCGGCACCATCTTAAAGCTGCCTCCCATGAAGCAGGCCCTGGCCAGCAAGCAGTTTAAATCCGTGTATCTGGACAAGCTTTTGTCTATGCAGAAAAAAGAGAAATAAGCCATACCGCCCCGAATCGGTTTTTTAAAGATTCGGGGCGGTATGGCTTTTTCCTATCGTTTTCTGAGGCATTTTTTGAACAACCTCTCCATTGCTCCATACTCGCAGAGGAAAGACTCCCTGCTCACCTCCAGCATTTCATCCTTGTCAGTGCTCCGGAAAAGATGTCTCCAAAAGAATAAGCTTCTCACCGTCACTTTGAAAACATATGTCCTGTTCCCTGGTAAAAAATATTTGGGCAGATACCCCTTCCAAGGCCTGTTTCGTCATCTCCCCCGCTTCTTTCGCGGTTACAATTGCATAATCCGGGGCTAACTCCTGGATTAGCAGGGTTTGCGCAGCTATGTCCCTTCCATGATAACCCACCTTGTATAAATCCACCTTCCCAATCTTATAGCGCATATATTCCTTGATGCGCTGCTTCTGGGCATCCCCTCCGAAAAACATCCTCACCGACCCATGGCACGCCAGAACCGCCAAAGAGTAGTCGTTATCTCCTTCGTAATCAAGCTTCTCAGGCGGCCAGATATAGAAAGCCAGTTCTCCAAACACAAGCTCCTTGCCGCGAATCAGGGTGATACTTGGAATGGATAAATTCGCCATTTGAAATTGCAAATCTTCATACCGGGTGTTATTCTTTGTATAATAAGGCGCCACCACCTGCTTTACCGGAACCTTCTCGAAAATTTGAGCGGCCCCTCCGATATGGTCCTTATCAGGATGGGTTAAAATCAGGCAGTCGATCGTTTCCACATCCTTTTCTTCCAGCAGAGACAGAATATGTTCCCCATCCTGCGCTTCGCCGGTATCTATGACAACGCAGGCGCCTCTGCTCAGAAAAATCGCGCAGTCCGCGTCATCCTTTGTACCGGCAAAAAGTATTTCCGCTGCCTGAGCGGGCTTAACCTGACCGATGGATCGAATAAGCCAGAAAAGCGCGGCGCACAAAGCAAGAATCCCTGCAATGCGTAAAAGTGCTGCCGCCCATCCGTATAATCGCTGCATCCTTACCACCTCCTACGGCGCGAAGTTGGAAAACATCAGTTTCCCTGAAATTGACAGATCATCTTCTGTCCAGCTGCTAAGCTTTTGACATTCCGGCAAAATTGCGCTGTGACATTCCTCCTTATTACTCAAGGACCATCCCGCCCAGCTGATCCCATATTCATTCATTTCGTCGATAAAGGGCTGCGCTGCTTCTGGAAAGGCAGGGATTTGGGCAGAAAAATCTTCCTCGGAAAAAGCGGCCTGCTCCTCCAGGGAGACGCCCCACTCGGTAACGAACACCGGCAGGCCGGCGGCAATAAGCTTCGTCAGCTGAGAGGGGCCGCAGGGCTTTTCAGAGGAAATGTCAACATAGCGGTGCATAGAATACATGATATTGGTAAACTCCAAAGGATCCTCCAGCGGTCCGGTGAAATCCGTGCAGTAATCCGGGGTTCCTACTAAAATCAGGGCATTGGGGGCATTGAGCCGGATTACTGGAATGATGCGCTCCGCATAGGCGCGGATATCTTCCCAGGTCGTATCGCCGTTTGGCTCATTGCATATCTCGTAGATCACCCCCGGCATATCCCCATATCGGGCGCTGACGGTATCAAAAAAGCCCTCTGCCTCATCCGCATAAAGAAGGGGCGTTTCGTCCTTTAATATGTGCCAGTCTACGATAACATACAGATCTGCTGAAAGCGCGCTCTCCATTCCCATATACAGATAGTCCAGCGACCGTTCCGGATCCTCCAGATAAGCCCCGGCGGGCTCGGTATAAACCGCGATCCGAAAGAGATTGGCGCCATGTTCCGCCAGGTTTTTCATGGCGCCGCCATTAAGATACCGGGGATACCAGCAAACGCCGTGGCTGCTCATCCCGCGCAATACCGTGGGATCGCCGTGCTCGTCTACAAGGGCCGTCCCCTCTACCTTCAGCCTGCCATGTGCAGAGAATCCGCTGCCCGCCGCCTCCTGCTTTTCACATCCTGCCGCCAGGCAGAGGATACCAGCCAAAAAGGAAAGAACTCCGAGTCTCATTTTGTCTCCTCGCTTTCATAATATGGAAAATTGAAAAAAGACAGATTCTCCGGATAGATTGCCACGATCACATAATCATATTGGTTTTCCCGCAGAAATGATTCTATCTCTCCGCTCTCATACGCTTGCGTCCAGAGCATATCAAGCTGGCTGCAGGCCTGAATCAAAAAAGCGCCCACCGGGGAGGAAAAAGAATCCCGCAGCATCAAAATACGGGGACCATCAGGCTTGTCCAGATTTTCAATATGCTCATAAGAGGAAATTTCACCCAGATACATCCTGCCGGCCGCCCCCGAGTAAATGTCTCCCCGGCTTTCCAAATCCAGCAGCGTCTCCGTGAAGCTCCCCTTTTTCTCCCATAATTCTTCATCCTTATGTGCATAGACCCGAAAATAACTCCCCTCCTCCCGGGGAAAATCACCTCATAGTCCTCCAGCCCGCCGGAATAGACATATCCCGCGTCACGGCCCTGGGAGCCCAGCATCAGGCCCCGGAACATGCGGGTTTCATAGTTCGACAGGTCACGGCAGATGCCTTCAGGGTCCAGTCCGGCTTCCCACTGGCGGTTCATCCACTCCGTCATTTTGCAGAACCCATAAAAGGCGGCGCGGGGAGACCAATGGTGGTCCGTGCGAAAATACGTTTCCTCATAGGTGAGCCCGGAGCCTGCCAGCACAGCCCGCATATCCATAACCGGCACGCCGTAGTAACGGAGCCACCGCAGCATATCATCTGCCTGACCAGACCAGTCATTATAGGGAATCCCCGTATATTCTGCGCCTTCACGCAGTGTTTTCATGGGCATAAGAACAAATCCAAGCTGTGTATTCTTCTCATTCAGCACATCCTGAAGGCGGCGTACCCTAAGCGCCAGCTCCTGTACATCATCCCCAAAACCGGACCAAAAGTTCCCGCTGTGAAGATAGCCTTCCCGGTCCTTGACAAGATCGAAGGTATTGATTTCATGCTTTCCCTGAAGCATCTGCAGCGCGCCGCAGGCTTCAATAAGCGGATATCTCCCGGGAATCCCCTCGTTCATGATTGTTTCGAGGCTGCTAATTCCATCAGAAGCCTCCGCCCATGTAAACTTGCCCGCCGCCAAAAAAAGCTTCTCCTTCACATTGTAAAAATTCGCTGCAGAATAAGAAAGAAGGACAGCCACAAATACTGCCGCGCAAAGCATCTGCCCTCTCTTTTTCCCCTGTGTCATGCCTAAGTCTCCTTTCCCGGGCCTGTCTCCAGGTTAAAAATTAAAATAGATGAAGGGATTATATCCGCCTTTTACCAAATATATGACACATACGGCAAAAATCCAAAGCATACCTGCCGGATATACCATAACATCCAATATTGGGGCCGTTTGCAGCCGCTCCATGAAGCGCCTTTTTTTCAGCCAGGCCATGAATGGGATGCAGGAGAGAATCCCCGCGGTCCAGAAAACGGCGTATTCCCGCAGGAACATCCAGACCATATCGCTGTAAACGCCATTTTCATTCCAGCCAAACATATTGCCGATGTATTCCGAGAATTGATAAAAGCTTTCACTCCGAAACAGAACCCATCCCAAATTTACCATAAACATAGTATAGAGATGTTTCGCCCAGCCCGGCCCCTTCCATCGCTCAAATAAAAACAGGCGCTCCAGAAAAATGCACAAAAAATTCAGAAGCCCCCACAAAACAAACGTCCAGGAGGCGCCGTGCCATAGGCCGGTCAAAACCCACACGATAAGCAGGTTGCGCACCATGAGATCTTTGCTTTCAACCCGGGAGCCTCCCAGCGGAAAATACACATACTCCCGAAACCAGGTGCCCAGTGAAATATGCCACCGCCGCCAGAATTCACCGATGGAACGGGAAATATAAGGGAAATTGAAATTCTCTTCAAAGGTGAAGCCAAACATTTTTCCCAGCCCGATCGCCATATCGGAATAACCGGAAAAATCAAAACAAATCTGCAGCGTATAGGCGAAGGAACCTAACCAGGCCAGCAGCACAGGTACTTTCAGCAATTCATGCCCGGCAAGGGTAATCCCATAAATCTGATCCGCTATTCCGGCAAAGCTATTGGCTAACAGCACCTTCTTTGCCAGTCCCTGAATAAAACGCCATACCCCGTCGCCAATGTCATTAAGATAATCGTTTCTATGCCAAAGAAAAAGCCCACCTGCCATATACAAAACAAACAAGTGGGCTTTTTTCACGTTTAAGGATTTTAGCA
>CATOJE010000133.1 GCA_951800145.1 uncultured Lachnospiraceae bacterium
CTCCTGGTCTGTCTGATCCTCTTGGTCCTTTTTCTCCTCTTCTCCCGCCGGATCCTTCTGATCTTCCTTCTCCTCTTCCCCAGCCGGAGCTTTTTGCTCTTCCTTCTCCTCTTCCTCAACCGGCTCCTTCTGATCTTCCTTCTTCTCATCTCCGGCAGGCTTTTCTTCTGTCTCCTTCTTTTCCTCTGCCGGTTTTTCTTCTTTGGAATCCGTCGGATCCTCAGTCTCTTCTTTGTCCTTTTCCTCTGTTGGAGTTTCTACATCTTCCTTCGGATCCACATTTTCTTTTATCTCTTCTTCTTCTTTCTCCTCTTTTTCTTTCCCTTCTTCCCTTTCCTTCGTCTCCTCTTTCTCCGAAGCCTCTTCCTGCTTACCCGCCGTCTTTTCTTCCTTCTTCTCCTCATTAGCCAGGAGCTTTTCTTCTCCCGCCTTCCTGCCGGATTCCTGCTCTGCGGCAGCTTCCAGCGGCGCCGCGCTGATCGCCATCAGCGGCTGGGTTGGAACCATAAGCAGCAGCATTAAAGCCACGGCCAGTCCCCGTTTCATTCGTTTCATCCTATACGTTTTCTCCTTTCCCTACTTCTGTAAATATGTCTCTCCAAGAGCAATCAGCTCCTGGAGGGAATACAAGCGGCACTGCCGCAGATTCCCGGAACCAGTGTCAAATATCAGCGTATCCTCCCAGATATCACATAGCCCCGGAAGGTACGCCAGGGTTTCCAGCTTGTCATTTAGCAAAAGCCCATACCGCTCTCCTGCCGCGCTGATATACTCCGTTATGATATTATCACCCACCTGGGTGACATAGGTAAGATAGGACTCCTCCTCCAGTTTCGCTACCAGCCGGTCTGACCTTCGGTCATACACCTGAGGAGCGCCGTGAAGAGGGGATTCTATCCTGTACTGGTCTGTATAAAACTCCTCGTATAAATCCTTTGCCGGCGGCTCCCCCCGAGTCTCAGAAAGAAGCGAGCCATCCTCCCCGCTGTAGCATCGGACGGTTCCGTCATACCAGATGGTTTCCAGCCAGGAGCCCTCCTCACTTCTTCGGAACTGCTGGTCATAGACCTGTCCGGCTTCCGGAAGCGTCACCTGAGCGAGTATCTCTCCCTCTCTGTCATAGATGCGAAACTCCTCATTGCAAAACAGCATTACCGTATCCCCATCCTGGCTGACCCGCGCTTCATCATGGGGGTAATCCGCGTCATAGCTGGCAAACAGTGCGGCTTCATGGCTTTCCAGCTTTAAAACCCGTATCCAGGGCTCGCTGCGGTTAGCCACCGCTCCGTACCCGCCTGCTAATACGGAAAAATCACAGATTTCATCATTGCTTTCCGATGAAATCCAATGAGCCCCCGGACCATAAAAGGAAAAGCTCTTGTCATCTGTCGCCATCAGGACGTACCCGTCCTCCGCAGCAAAATTCACGACAGCCCGTTCCCCGGTATAGGCCAGCTCCGTTTCCTTTTGAGTTTCCGGATCAAGCTCGATCAATAAATTTCCATTGGCCAGATAGATCCTTTCCCCTGTTGTTTTTAAGAGAAAAGGCTCTCTAGATTCCAGTCCCCCTGCATAAGCCCCTGCTTTCATATCCACCAGCCCGAATATGGACTGCCCGCTTTGATTCGCCCCAAAGGCGAAATAGGATCCGCAGAAACCTCCCTGAAAGCTGGTATCGGGCAGTTCATCGTAGAGAATCAAATCCCCCTCCGAATCCTTTAAATCAAGTATCCTGAGCCCGCCTCCCGAAAAGCTGACTGCCAACAGATCCCCTGTCTCATTTAAAGAAAAAATCCGATTATGAGGATTAGCAAATATATCATTTACCGCCACCTCCATATGCTGTTCTCCAAAGGAGAATTCCCCTGTCCTCGCCCCATCGGACATACGGTACAGGTTTCCGACGCTTTCATCCCGGTTTACTGCCGCTACCACCGTCCCGTCCCCGGAAACCGCCAGGGTTGTCGCCGGCTCTCCGGTCCACAGCGTCCGACCTTCCTTCAGGTCATAGGCCGCCACGCCCTGGGCCCCGGCATAAACCAGGCGGGCTTCATCCACAAAAATCACATCTGAAAGAGCTGATTCCTGAGTAGGCAGTGCCAAAAGCCTTTCCCCGCTTTCCATGTCAAATACCGCGGCTTCATAAGAATAAACCGCCGCAAGATAAGCGCCGTCCGGAGACGCCGCTATGGTAAATGGCGCCGAGGGCAGTTCTATCCGAAGATGTGCCCGAAATTCATCGGATAAGTCATAGACTCCTAAGGCATCGGTCAGGGCTTTTTGGGCCTGGGCAGTGACCGGAGCCTCCAAAATGCTGTCTTTTTCCGGAATCGCCTCTAATGCCAACCGGATAGCCCCGGATACATCTCCTTTTTCCATCTGATTCCACGAATATTCCGCCAGAGCCAGAGCCTCCTGGGTCTGCTCTAACCGCTTCATCCCCAGGAACGCACTGGCTCCGCCGGCAAGAAACAGCACAGACAGAAGCGTTGCTGAGACAACCATTCTCCGCTTGTACCGAAGCATCCGGATATCTCTTTCGGGAAGCTGCCAAATGGCCTCCAGCATTTCTGCGGCAGATTGGTAGCGCATAGCCGGGTCAGGGGCCATAGCCTTCGCCAGCAGCTGGGAAACCGGGGGACTGCAGACCTCCTTTCCCAGAGGTGCTACCTCCGAAGCCATCTGCGCTGGCCTCTGTCCGGAAATAATACCCTGCCGGCCTGCTTGCAGGCATCCCTTGCCTGATCCTTCAAGGCTCTTTGGCTGCTTTCATACTTTCTCGCCCTGGTCCGATCCTGCTGAGACAGCTCTTCCTCTGTATTGGTATACTGGATGCGGATTTCCTCCATCTTTCCAGCTAAAGCGGTGCCATACTGATCCTTCGCTTCTCCTACCTTTTGAACCGCCGAATTCAGCGACGCCAGCTCCTCCCGCAGGGCCGCCAGCTCACGGTCTGCCGCCTCATTGGCCTCGTCCGCCTCCATCTTGTTCTCCATCACCTCTGCGGTAACCTGGTTCTTTTTCGCCTCATTTTCCGCATTGCCCAGGCTGCTGAAAATATCCATGCGGTCCGACATCACATAGAGACCGCGAAATTTCGCGTATTCCACCATCTGATTTTCTAATACGTCCTGATTTGCCAGTACATACAGCGGTTCTACCCTTAAGGCCCCTACCTGAAAATCATAGAGATTTAAGAAGGACTCTCCCATATAAGACTTCTGCCCGGTAAGGGTTGTTTTCATAATCTCCCACATCCGCTCAGAATAGGTGCCGCCCTCCGACATCCCGTAGGCCAGCAGAGTGGCGTTTAAGCTTTCCTTAAAGATCCCTTCCAGCGTCTCTACATCTTTTTCCTCTAAGGCGAACAGTCCGAACTGGTCCTTCAAAGGAAGATTATAGGAGGCTAACACACTGGCTGCTGCCAGGTCCGTGGCCTCTTTAGCCATAGCCCTGGCAGCAGCCATCCGGCTCCCGTCAATTAAAACCGCGGACAAAAGCATGGTGGGAATGGTGATGATCACTAAAAAGATGGAGACAGCCCCCCGAAGCCTTTTATTCTCAAAGATTTTCATAAGCACACCCTATTTCAGTAAATCCGCCACCTTTTCAATGGCCTCTCTTATCTTGTTGTAGCCCTCCTGCACCGTATGAAAAGCCTCTGTCTGGCTGGCCACATCCACCACAATATCCACATTCCGCACAAAATCCGGCGAGTCCGCCACCGCGGAGGTAACCGCCGTATTCACTTCAAACGGCCTTTGAAAGTCGAACATATCTGCAATCCCATCTGCCGGGGTGCGGTAAACGGTCTGGATGGATACTCTCACCCGCTTTGCGATCAGGTAATCCTCCACCTGAGTAAAATTCCCCTGATTCCTGGCCGTCTGGGCGAGGATATTCCCTCTGCCGATCCGGCTTCCCACATAGGTGTTGACCAGGCTGGTGTACGCTGCCTTGTCCCTGCCTCCCATAAAGGGGACGTTCCGGTAAGGATCCCGAATCCGAAAATCTCCCAGGGTTTTTATCCCGGTTGACATGTCCGATACTCGGGAGCTGTAAACCACGGAGCCCCGCTCGGAAGCTTCCACAGCCAGACTCTGAAGCTTAACCTCCTGGTACAGGACCATTCCCATGTATAAAATCAAGATCAGTGAGAAGAAAATCGCCGGGAAGATAATCGCCATCTCGATGGTCAGATAGCCATCCTTCTTTTTCCATTTTTCACGCAGCATTTCCCTGTCTTCTCCATTTCTGTTTCCGAGACCGCTCTTTCTCAAACTGCGAGAGCCATTATACCAGAAACGGTAATCAGCCTTCGGAAAGCTCTAAGTCAATCTCCTACTGAAATCAACCGCTCTCGGACGCACCTTTTACTGCACCCTCTTTAAAAACAGCGTCCATAATTTTTCCAGCAAACTCAAATATCCTCTTGCGGAACAATAACGCGATACACATCAGCGCCGCGATAATCATGACGATCTCCACCGTCCCCATTCCATCCTCTTCCTGATAAAATTTCTTCAGCACATCCACATTGATCACTCTCCCTAATCATATTTTTATAAAAATGCCGCATAGACGGCAGTTTTATCCTTTGTTTTCTCCTACATCCCGGAGGTCATGCTCAGCACTGCCGGCGTCGCCACGATGAGAACGATCCCCAGGAACATAATCATCATGGGAATCAAAATTTTTGTTCCTGCCTGCTCCCCCATCTCTCTTGCCGCATTCTTCCTCATTTCCCAGCACTCCCGCCCCTGCTCTCTTAAAACCGGCACCACCTCAGAACCGCCCCGTTTCAGGTTCATCACGATGACCGACACAAACTTGGTCACCTCCTTCACATGGCACCTTCTGGCAAATTCCTCGTAAGCGATCGGTTCCGGCTTCCCCGCCTTCACCTCCGCCAGGGCATACTGCATCTCCTGGTATAAGATGTGATCCTTTTTATTTTCATGGATAATCTTTTCCCAGGCCTTGGATATGGTCATCCCGGCATTTACCAACAGCGTCAGTTTGTTTACAAATTCCGGAAACTCCATCTGAATCAACAGCCGGCGCTCCTTAATCTGTTCTTCCAGGCTGGCATCCACCAAAAATGGCACAGCCACCAGAGATACTGCAGCCAAGGCAGTCAGCCCCAAGCCGTCCATACTTCCCTGGAACACCATAATCGTCCCCATCAGCGAGCCTTCCACTGCGGTCAGAAGTCCCACAGTCAACCGGTAGCCCTGATGGATATAGTGGTAAAACTCCACATCTCTCGGCCCTCTTAATTCCAAAACCTTCTGATATACCTGATTATGATATCGGGCCAGGGCGGTCCGCAGGGCCATGGGGAGAAGCCGTTCCGGAGACGAAAGCTCCTTCATCGCCAGGCCGATAGGGATAAAATCCTTTAATCCGTACTCTTCCTTATCCACATACTCGATGTACTGGTCGTACCGTCCCTTTGATTTGAAGTAAAACAGGATAAACAGCAGCACGCATATTCCGCAGATGGTACTATGTCAAGAAAAAGTACAAGTTAAAAGTGAACTTTTTTTACAATATTCCATTCTTCTCATCCTACTAATCTTTCCATCTTCTTCAATTCCT
>CATOJE010000134.1 GCA_951800145.1 uncultured Lachnospiraceae bacterium
CTCCGCCGAAAGCGTAACGGTGCGTAAGGCCCTAAAAGACAGGGCCTAAACACCGACGGTTTCGGAGGGGTTCCTTATGGGACCCGGCCTGACGCGGGCGTAGTCTCTTGGCGAATATGCGCCTGCACCTTTCCCCGCTGCCTTAGACTCCTAGCGGGCTTGGAAATACACTTGGCCAGAGATCTCCTAAGCATCCGCGACTCACTTAAATAGCAATTCCCTGCATGGAGAAAGAATGAAAAAGAGATTGACGGCTTACAAAAAAGACGATATGATATTGATAAGAAAAACTAGCCTTGAAACCAATATTTATTAATATAACTTATGAATTACACCGGACGGACTGATAAATCCGGTGATTGTGAGAAAGGAGATATGGCATGGCAAGGGTTGGAATAGTGATGGGCAGCGACTCGGATATGCCTGTTATGGCGAAGGCAGCAGAGATTTTGGATGAGCTGGGGATTGATTATGAGATGACGATTATTTCAGCGCATCGGGAACCGGATATCTTTTTTGACTGGGCGAAGGCGGCGGAGGCAAAAGGATTTAAGGTAATAATCGCAGGAGCTGGGAAGGCAGCGCATCTGCCAGGTATGTGCGCGGCGATTTTCCCCATGCCGGTGATCGGAATCCCGATGAAAACGTCGGATCTGGGCGGCGTGGATTCTCTTTATTCCATTGTTCAGATGCCCTCCGGCATTCCAGTTGCCACGGTGGCGATCAATGGAGGCGCGAATGCAGGGATTTTAGCGGCGAAGATTTTGGCGACTTCGGATGGGGCGCTTTTGGAGAGACTGAAGGCGTATTCGGAGAAGCTGAAGGGCGATGTGGTAAAGAAGGCAGAGAGGCTTGGGGAGATAGGGTACAAGGAATATCTGGCTTCTATGAAGTAGATAAGAATGAAGTAGAGAAGATACGGCAGGATGAATTTTCTAATGCGCGCAGGGCTGATGGCTTTGGATGGAGGATATGATGGATTATAAAAATGCTGGAGTAGATATCGAAGCGGGATATAAGTCAGTGGAGCTGATGAAAAAACATATAAAAGAGACGATGCGGCCGGAGGTTTTGGGAGGCATCGGCGGATTTTCCGGCGGTTTTTCCCTGAGCTCCTTTCAGGGGATGGAAAAGCCGGTTCTGCTCTCGGGAACGGATGGAGTGGGGACGAAGCTGAAGCTGGCCTTTATTATGGATAAGCATAATACAGTTGGGATCGACTGTGTGGCCATGTGTGTGAATGATGTGGCCTGTGCCGGCGGGGAGCCCTTGTTTTTCCTGGATTATATTGCCTGTGGAAAAAATTATCCGGAGAAGATCGCGGAGATTGTAAGCGGGGTGGCGGAGGGCTGCAAGCAGTGCGGCGCTGCTTTGATCGGCGGCGAGACGGCAGAGATGCCGGGCTTTTACCCGGAGGATGAGTATGATCTGGCAGGCTTTGCTGTGGGAATTGCAGATGAGAAGGATATGATTACCGGATCTGAGCTGAAGGCAGAGGATGTTCTCATCGGCATGGCTTCTTCGGGAGTCCATTCTAATGGCTTCTCCCTGGTGCGCAAGGTGTTTGAGAAGGAACTGACAAGGGAAGGGCTGGATACCTACTATGAGGAGCTGGGAACCACATTGGGAGAAGCGCTGATCGCGCCCACGAAGATCTATGTGAAGGCGTTAAAGGAGATAAAGCAGGCCGGGGTGAAGGTAAAGGCCTGCAGCCATATTACCGGCGGCGGTTTTTATGAGAATGTGCCGCGTATGTTAAAGGATGGAGTGCAGGCGAGGATCCGTAAGGACAGCTATCCTGTGCCTCCTATCTTTCAGCTGCTGGCGAAGCAGGGGAAGATCGAAGAAAAGATGATGTACAATACCTATAACATGGGAATCGGCATGATCGTGGCTGTGGATCCGGCTGATGAAGAAAGGGCGATGGAAGCGATCCAGAAGGCGGGGGAAAAGCCCTTTGTGATTGGCTCCATTGAAGCAGGAGAGAAGGGTGTTATCTTATGCTGAGAGTAGGGGTGCTGGTTTCCGGAGGGGGAACCAATCTGCAGGCGATTTTTGACGGAATTGATAATGGAGTGATCCGCGGCGCCCGGGTGGAAGTGGTAATCAGCAATAATGCGGGGGCCTATGCCCTGGAGCGGGCAAAGGCCCATGGGGTAGATGCGCTTTGTATTTCTCCAAAGGAGTATGAGAGCCGGGATTTATTTCACCAGGCGTTGCTAGCAAGGCTTGACGAATATAAATTGGATTTGATCGTGCTGGCAGGCTTTCTGGTGACCATTCCGGCAGAAATGATCCGCAGGTATCCTAATCGGATTATTAACATTCATCCATCCCTGCTCCCCTCCTTTTGCGGGGTAGGCTATTATGGGCTGAAGGTTCATGAGGGTGCCTTAAGACGCGGTGTGAAGGTAACCGGGGCTACGGTGCATTTTGTGGATGAGGGGGTGGACTCTGGTCCCATTTTGCTGCAAAAGGCAGTAGAGGTAAAGCCGGGGGATACGCCGAAGCTTTTGCAGCAGCGGGTGATGGAGGAAGCGGAGTGGGTGATTCTCCCTAAGGCCATTGATATGATTGCCAATGGGGAGATTTTGCTGGGATAATGGACAACATGAGGGAAGCTACGGAGGATGATAAGATGAAGGTTCTGATTGTAGGAAGCGGCGGGCGTGAGCATGCCATCGCCTGGAAGGTGGCGAAAAGCCCTAAGGTTACGAAGATATACTGCGCGCCGGGGAATGCAGGCATTGGTGAGTTTGCAGAGTGTGTTCCCATCGGAGCGATGGAATTTGAGAAGCTGGCGGCATTTGCCAAGGAGAAGAAAATTGATCTCACGGTTATCGGTATGGATGATCCGCTGGTGGGCGGGATCGTGGATGTATTTGAAGCAGAGGGCCTTCGTGTGTTCGGCCCCAGGAAAAATGCGGCTATCTTAGAGGGATCCAAGGCATTTTCCAAGGATTTGATGAAAAAGTATGGAATTCCCACAGCCGCCTATGAGACCTTTGATGATGCAGAGGCGGCCCTGGCTTATCTGGAAACGGCGGACATGCCGGTTGTACTGAAGGCAGACGGCCTGGCCCTGGGTAAGGGCGTGCTTATCTGCCAGAGCCTGGAGGAGGCCCGGGCAGGGGTGAAGGAGCTGATGGAGGATAAAAAGTTCGGCTCTGCAGGAGACCGCATTGTAGTAGAGGAATTTATGACCGGCAGAGAGGTTTCCGTCCTTTCCTTTGTAGATGGAAAGACCATTAAAATTATGACCTCAGCGCAGGATCACAAACGGGCTGGAGACGGTGATACAGGTCTTAACACCGGCGGAATGGGAACCTTTTCCCCCAGCCCTTTCTACACAGAGGAGATCGACCGATTCTGCAGAGAGCACATTTACCAGGCAACCGTGGACGCCATGGCGAAGGAAGGGCGGGAATTTAAAGGGATTATTTTCTTTGGCCTGATGCTGACCGATAAGGGCCCCAGGGTATTAGAGTACAATGCCCGCTTTGGAGACCCGGAAACTCAGGTTGTGCTTCCCAGGATGAAGAATGATATAGTGGAGGTGTTTGAGGCCTGTGTGGACAAAAGACTGGATCAAGTGGATCTGCAGTTTGAGGACAATGCGGCAGTGTGCGTAGTGCTGGCCTCTGAGGGGTATCCTCTGCATTACGAGAAGGGGCTGCCGATCCAGGGATTAGAGGCCTTTAAAGATAAGGACGGATATTATGTGTTCCATGCAGGTACAAAGCTTTCGGAGGATGGAGCCGCCTTCCTGACGAATGGGGGAAGGGTGCTGGGGGTAACTGCCCTGGGAAGGGATTTGAAGGCAGCCAGAGCTAATGCTTACGCGGCGGCGGAGTGGGTTTCCTTCGATAATAAATATATGCGCCATGATATCGGGAAGGCCATCGACGAGTGTTAAAGACAGCAGAATCGAAACAGAAGCATATCAGCAGGCATTTGGCTGTGGTATGCTTCTTTTTATTGCTATTTTTCTATTTTTGGCGTATACTGCATGTAAATATTAGGAGTGGAATTAGGGAAGTGGTAAGATGTGGTGAGGAAACCTTTGGGAATTTGGGATGCGATTTTATGGACAGCCGCATATTTTGGAGTGATGATTTTTTATACATTCTTGGATATCGCAGTGTGGAGAAGGCTGCTTCCCGGGCTTTCAGACTGGCTCAATACAATTGCGATTATCCTTTGTGCTTCCGGCTTTATCACCTTACTGAAAAAGAGGGGATACCAGTTCCGGCTATGGGCGAATATTACGCCTGAAGGGCTCCTCCTGGCTCTTGGCTGCGGGGCTCTGTTTTATCTGCTGCTAGATCTGGGACTGGATCCTGTGTTTGAGCAGATGTTTCCTCAGAGTGAGCGGCAGTATCAGGAGGCTGTGGAGGAACTTCTCCAGTCGCCGGCCACAGGCCTTCTGCGGGTATGTATCATCGCGCCGGTGATCGAAGAGGTACTTGTCCGGGATTTTGTTCTGGGAGGATTAAAGACTACCTGTGGCAAGGGTGTGGCGCTGGTGATTTCTTCCGTGCTGTTTGCGCTTTTGCATTTTAATACGGTGCAGACCTTATCGGCAGCAGTGTGCGGCTTCCTGCTAGGCCTGCTTTATCTAAGGACGAATTCGGTTTTTTGCTGTATCGTGGCCCATAGCGGCTATAATTTTATTTCGTATCTATTTATGATGGAATATTCTGGAAGGTAAAATCCTCATACCCCCGGCAGCGGGCAAAACTGCAAAGCAGGAAGGTCTGGCGGGATGGATTCTTTTAGAGCTCTTAGAGGAGCTTTCACAGGGAAGAAAATGTTACTGTTCACAGGTAGCATCCCGCGAGGCGTTCACTGTGAGTGAAAGTCACAGTGAACCCGAGGGTTTCGGCGCCAAAATGGACAGAATGGCCATTTTGTGTGCATTTTGTTGCTG
>CATOJE010000135.1 GCA_951800145.1 uncultured Lachnospiraceae bacterium
ATGGACATTCTGTCCATTTTGGCGCCGAATTCCTCGGGTTCACTGTGACTTTCACTCACAGTGAACGCCTCGCGGGATACTACCTGTGAACAGTAACATATCACTCCACATACCCCACATCGATCCCCATGCTTTTGATATAATTATACACATCCCGCATTGCGCCGCTTCTGCTTTTATGGGTCTCTACATAGTAGTCGCCCACCTGAATGGGAGTGAAGAAGAAGTCTCCATTGATGTGATGGTTTGTCCAATTAATCAGGTAGCGCTTCCTGCCGGTGGCATAGGGAATGCTGCTTCGAATATCGAAATTTTTATTCAGGTAATCAAATATTTTATAGTAAAATTCCTTTACTGTATTGGCGCTGATGACGGAGTCCCTGATCCGTATTTTTAATATTCCTGACTGGTTGTCCGCAGGTATGCTGCCCTTCTTCAGCCCTAAAAGCTCCTCGATTTTGATGTTAAAGAATCCTACCTGCCGGTTTTCATCGACAAACCATTTTTCCTTTTTATGGCGTTCTATATCCATACAGGCTTCATATATTTTTCTGTTTGGATCGGTCTTATTGATGGTGAGATGCTTTACATCGATATCATATCTTGAGAAGATAATGCCGGCCAGAAGATAGAGTGCATGGTACTTGCTTTCCAACAGCTCTGCTTTCCGGCTTTTCACCTCTTTTATGGCAGTGTCTACGGCCTCGAGGATGATATGATTCAGCTTCTGGATAAAGTAGCTGATCTCCTCGATTTTCGTCTGGGGATCTCCCTCCCCAAGGTCTCTCACTCCGGCCTTTCTCACTCCGGCCTCTCCTGCTCCAGCCCCTCTCACTCTGGCCTCTCTCTCTCCAGGCTTTCTCTCTCCGGCCTCTCCCGCTCCAGCCCCTCTCACTCCGGCCTCTCCTGGTCCCTGCTCCTGATAGCTTTCCTGGTAAATCTGGTCTATGGCCTTCACGATTTTGTTCGGTGCATTGCACAGAAGCGCGGAGTATAGTTCGAAGGCGATACTGTCATTTTCATAGTATTTTGTGAAGCCGTTTTCAAAGGTTTTTGGCTCCGCAAGGCGTTTAAATCCGGCGAATTTGAAGATACTGTCACATTCCTCTTTGCAGCAGATGAGGTGATTTACCCCTACGATATTTTTAAAAATATCAAAGGATCCAGCCTCCTTTATGGCGCTGATCTCGTAGTCATTTTGGATTAATTCCAGCTCTCTCTCAAAGGCTTCACAGGTATCGGTGAGTATGCTTTTTTCCAGCCGGTAGTCATTCCACACAGACTGGAGGATCTCATACTGGGACAGGGCCACGCTGCCTGTGTTGATATTTTTAAATAATTCCGGCAGGTCTTCCTTGCTTCCCCGGTAGATAATCAGGGCGATATCATCGTAGGAGATCTGGATTTTGGCCTTTAAGATCTCCAGCAGCTCCTCCACCAGCTCCAGGCTTTCAAAGGCTTTTTCTGTCTGTCCATCTCCTTTTTTCAGCACTGCGTAGAGGATGCTTACCTTCTCAAATTCATAAAGGCCGCTAAGCCTTCCATACCATTCCTTTATCTGCTTTTTAAGGGATACTGACCGATCCTCCAGCTGCTTTTCCTCTAAAAAAATGAGGATATCCGGCTCCGCCTTCTTATAAAATTGTTCAAAGGAAATGATGGATTCCGGGCGGGAAAGGTACTGATTCAGCGTGTTGATCCGCTGGAGTCCGTCGATGATGTAATAGGCGTTTTGATTCTCGTACAGTGTTATGGCTCCGATGGGAAAGCCGCGGAACAGGGAGGCTAAAAGCTGCTCCTTTTTTGTTTTTTTCCATACGAAGTTTCTCTGAAAATCTGGTATAACAAGCTTAAATATGGTTAACAGCTTTTTAATGGTAGTCTGATCCAATGTGAACACCTTACTCTCCATATGCTTCTTTACACCTCCTATAGTACGCAAATACGGACAAAAATATGATATTCTGGCTTGTACCGTATAAAGCTTCCAGATTTTTCAGAATTTCGTAGTAATGGTCGTCTGTCATTAAGTCCCTGAGAAACTCCCGCCTCTGTCCGTTCAGCTCCTCCCGGTCCAGGCGGTACAGCTTTATCATGTAGGCCGCTCTTTCCTTTTCCGCCTCATCCAGGTCTTCGTTCACAGTGATCCGGCCGTCGGGCTCATAGCAGAAGTATTTCTCCACATCTGGGAGCTTCGTAGGATCCAGATACTTTCCGGGAATATAAGCCTTTGTTCCTCTTTTGTTGTTGCATGTACTGCAGGCGCACAGCAGGTTGCTCCACTGGAATATTTTTCGCGGATAATCTCGTTTCGTCCGGATGTGCTCTATGGTCATGGCATCGCTGAAGCTGGAGATAAGTCCGGTGCAAAAGGAGCATCGCTCCCTAGTCATTTTTCGAAAGGCTTCCTTGGTCTCAGGGGTATTGTACTGGTATTTCCTTTCATGCTCTTTATAAAAGTCATAGGCCCTTTTCCGATCCATGCCGGCAGTTGCTTCCCTGAATTTCCGGTTGGTTTCTGCCAGCTCCTTAGGAGCTCTGGTCCTCTTTATGGCTATCATTCTGTTCTCCGATGCTGATAGCTTTTGCTATCATCTGACTGTATTTTCGATATAAGTTGGGGTAATTCTCCCTCAGCTGTTCTGCAGCCTTCCAGATCTCTTCCCGGCTGATATTCTTCCTCTTCAGGATGGTATTCCCCAGGTAATTGATGTCCCTTTCTGCCTCCTCCGGAAGGGCTTCTACCTGGAATAATTGCTCGTATGTAAGGTCCAGGTCTTCATAGTACATGTCCTGCCTCATTTCCTCCAGAAGGCCGTTTTGGAGATTGTAGATGACGCATTCAGGGTATCTGGTTAGAAGCAGCGGGGAGTGAGTGGTCAGGATGAAGCGGCAGCTGGCAAAGGCTTCCTTCATGGCCCGGATTAATTTTGACTGGACATTCACATGGAGGAACATCTCGATCTCGTCGATCATCACATAGATTTGCTTTTGCGAACGCAGCTTAGAAAGTTCTTCTTCTGTTATGGAGGAAATCTCCTGATCCCAGGTCATGGCCCAGATCACATTCAGATAAATATTGATGATATTTTCGATTCCGTCGCTGTACCTGCCCCGGATCTCCTGGATATCCATGGAAAAAACCTGGCGGATGACGCGGCAGATAAAATGATGGATCGCCGGATTAGCCAGAAGCTGATCCCGGATCCGTTTTAAGTGGAGGCTGTAGTCTTTATAGCTGTCCTTCTGATAGTGGATCCACTCCTCATCGTCCTTTAACCGCAGCTCCTCCGTCTTATTTTCGCTGACGATAATCCGGTTGGTGGGAATATAGATAGCCAGCTCACCGGTCCGGCCCTGGATAAAGCGCTCCATCAGCTGATTGTGGAATGCATCGTCCAGGGCCTTCAGAATGGTGGTTTTCCCGCAGTTATTGTAGCCATAGATAATGAAGACGTCCTTGCTGATATCAAGGGCTTGCTTTTTTATAACACCGGTTTGAGGAATCTGGATTAACATAGCTTTCTTCTCCTTCCTTGCCCCATCTGAGCTGTTACAAAGGGGTGGCTTTTACCGGCCCTCCCCGGACCATCTTGGGATCCCCAGACGCAGCTCCCGAAGCTTCAGATACAGCTCTGCATAAGTAGCCTCCTCGTAGGGAATCTCGAAAAAAATCCCCACGCCGCAGGCCAAAAGCCCTAAAAACCGCCATCCTAAGAAGGACAGCTCCAGGATAAAGGTATCGAACTTATTCCCATCCATCATCTCCCGGCTGAGGCGGAATATCTCCCGGCTGTCCATATCCGGATACTCTGCGATCAGGTAGGGAACCATATAGTACTCGTAATGCTTGATGATCCCGGGAAGGATCAGCAGCATGGTCCACAGGGCTTCATAGAGCTTTCGCAGGAACTGTACCTTTACCGTGTTGAGATACCTTCCGGACCGGAAGCAGCCGAAAAGCTCCCCAAGGCCCGCATCCGCTCCCTCTAAGGTGCTCATGGTAAAGTACCTGCATTTCCCCGCCTCCACCACATTGGATAAAAACACGGAGAAGGCCAGGCTCAGCACAAGAGTAATCATGGCTACCATGAAGAAGAAGAAAATCTGCTCCAGCCGAAAGGGAACGTGCCCAAAGAATCCGCTTCCGTCCAGGGATATGTTATAGCGCTTTGTAATGGAAAACCTTACACCTCCGCTGGTGGATATCCCCCCTCCCAGCAATCCGGTGATAATCACCGCCAGGATCGATACTCCATAGTACTGGCTCAGCCCCTGCCTGGCCCGCTCCTTCAGCTCCTGCCTCTCCCACATATAATCCATACCTCCTTGCTGTCTGTGTATCTTTCCAAAATACAGTTCCCCGTAACAGTTCAGACGGCGAGGAATTCGAGATGAATTTAGGGCGTCAAGCTTGCTTGTAAGCCAAAATTCATCTTGAATTCCACATCGGATGGACATCCCAGCTTTTGTCCGGCGCAGACGGGCAAGAAGATGCCCCG
>CATOJE010000136.1 GCA_951800145.1 uncultured Lachnospiraceae bacterium
TCATCGCACTGATATTAAATGTTGCACCGTTTGCCTGTTCCAGCACGGCTTTTATGCCTGTTTGCTCAAGCAAATCTACCACTGCCGGAATCGGGAAGTTGGTAATGATCAGGAATACAGAGCCTACGATCAGAAGCGGCATCGAATAAACCATACCATCCTTAATTGCCTGTATCCCTTTTGTATTAACAAACGCCATAACCCTGGGGATTATTTTATCATTCATTAATTGCTTCATCTCTCATTTCCTTTCTCACACTCATCCCTGCTTGCCCGCAGCCAGTTTAAAAGCAAACCGCAGAACACTCATCCCATTACACATCCCGTAATCGGCCATGGGAATCACATCCACAGGAACGCCTTGTGCATCGCAGATTTCTTTTGCCTTGGAAAGCTGATATCCTACCTGCGGTCCTAAAAGAGCCACATCGGCCTCCCCAATCAGCCTTTCCATCTCAAGGATCGGATAAGCCTTGATTTCCACATCCTTTCCCTTTTCCTTTGCCGCCTCTTCCATCTTTTTCACAAGCAGGCTGGTTGACATTCCATTTGCACAAAATAGTCTGATTTTTAACATATTTATCCCCTTTCCTGGTATTTAAATTTCCCCGTCGCTCTCAATGACCTTCTTGTACCAGGCAAACGAATCCTTTTTCCGTCTCTCCAGCGTTCCGTTTCCCTGATTATCCTTATCCACATAGATAAAGCCATATCGCTTTTCCATCTCGCCGCTGCCTGCACTTACCAGGTCGATACATCCCCACGGCGTATAGCCCATAACCGGAACTCCGTCTAAAAACATCGCTTTCTTCATTTCCAGGATGTGCTTTCTTAAGTAGTCGATGCGATAGCTGTCATGAACAGTTCCGTCTTCCAGCTTATCATACGCCCCTAAACCGTTTTCAACAATAAATATAGGTTTGTGATACCTCTGATGGAGCAGATTCAGGGAATAGCGCAGGCCCTGGGGATCGATCTGCCACCCCCAGTCATTTTTTTCCACATAGGGGTTGCGCGCCAGGTAGATCCCGTCTGCCACCCGGGTACTGTCCTCTGTCTCCACGCTGCTGACTGTGCCGCTCATATAATAGCTGATGCCGATATAATCCACGCATCCCTCTTTCAGGTACTTTTTATCCAGCTCTGTTATATCCAGGCTGATCCCGTGCTCCCTGCGAAACGCCTCCATATAGGCCGGATACTCTCCAAAGACATGGAGGTCCCCATAATAATACAGGCGGTGCCCCATGGCGATTTGTGCTGCCAGTTCATCCTGGGGAGAACAGGTTCTGGGATAGAAGGGAATCATCGCAAGCATGCATCCAAATTGGAATTCCGGATTGATCCCGCGGCCAAGCCTTACGGCCATGGCACTTGCAGTCATTTGATAATGTACGGCCTGCTGAAGAACCGTCTGCACATCTTCCCCGGGTTGGTAAAGGATCCCTGAGTTTGTCCAGCCAGTCCATGGGTTTTGAACGCTGGCCTGATTATTCACTTCGTTAAATGTCATCCAATATTTTACTTTGTCCTTATAGCGGACCATAACCGCTTCAGCAAATCTGACGAAAAAGTCAATCAGCTTTCGATTTCTCCATCCCCCATATTTTTCCACCAGGTAAAACGGCATTTCAAAATGACTTAATGTGATAACCGGTTCGATATGGTATTTCAGCAGCTCATCAAACAGATCGTCATAAAACTGAAGCCCCTCTTCATTTGGCTTTTCTTCATCGCCATGGGGGAAGATCCGCGTCCACGCGATGGATGTACGGAAGCACCTAAACCCCATCTCAGCAAATAGCCGGATATCCTCTTTGTATCTTGTGTAAAAATCAATGGCTTCATGATTTGGATAATAGTGGTTTGGCAGTATTCCCTTTGTGATATCGCGGTCCCTTCCATTCGCTCCAGCCGTCATCACATCGGCTATGGAAATTCCTTTTTTGCCTTTGTCATAGCCGCCCTCAAGCTGATGTGCCGCAACTGCACCGCCCCACAGAAAATCATGTGGAACCCTTCTTCTTTCCATACCTCCTAATCTCCTTTTATTGTTTATTCGATTCCACATGAGCGCTCATATGTTATACCCATCATATCATATCGCTTTTGTATTTCAATGGGTTTCCGTGCTTTTGACACGCAGTAAAGAAAATATCATTTGTTACATAAAAAAAACAGACAGGAATCCCATCTGCTTTTATGTGCTTCTTATTGTTTCTGGATTTTTTGAATTTCATCGGTCAATGTCTCCAACAGGTATACCACAGGAATCTGTGAAACCAGCTCTGTGCGTCCCTGTCTGAAAATCCTGGAAATTTCCGGCATATAATAGGAGAAATTCACATCCGACATCTGCGCAGCCGGACAATGCTCCGTATTCGTCACGCTGATCAGAGCTGCCCCTGCTTTTTTATATCCATTGATCCAGGAAATAATCTCCTCACCGCTTCCCCGAAGGGACAGGATGAGGGCTGCACGCTTCCTGTCTCCCTCCGGGCAGACGGTTCCCCATCCATCCTCCGCAATGAAAGCCGCCTTCCCGATGCTGGATAGTAAATATGCGCCATAGCGGATCATAGACTTGCTCTCACTGCTTCCTGAAAGAATGATTTGACCTGCATCGGCGCAAATTTTTGCGGCCTGCGCCATGTTCTCTGCAAATACATCGTCCTTTACAGATGTTTTCATATACTGTATCGCCGGATCAAAATCAAAGCTTCCCCTTCGGTCAGGCCGATCAAGCTCCTGCCGGATTCGGAATTTCAGCTCCGTATAGCCGGAGCAACCGGCTTTTTCACAGAAGCGGAGAATGGTTGTGGTAGATACCCCCGCCCTTTCTGCAATCTGCCGGATATTCATTTCCGGAACTGTATCTAAATGAGATGCAATAAAATTGTAAACCCTGAATTCACCAGGATTCATTTTCCTGAGCTGTTCATATGAGAAAACGGGCATAGGATCCCTCCATTTTCATTGCGGCAGAAGGTCAGGCCTCATGATTGTATAGTTTTTTTGCCAGCGCTTCAATAATGTACAGCACTGGAACCTGTGTTGTTACATTTCGATCATTGACCATCCGTTCTGTGACATGGTAGGAAATATTGCAGTCGGCCATTTTTGCGAGAACGGAGCTGGAATTATTCGTAATCGCTACCAGGGGGCATCCTCTCTGCTGAAGATGGGATGCGATGTAAATCGTCTGTCTGGTCATCCCGGACTCAGACAGGACGATCATAACCGTACCTTCCGAGGGATTCTGAAGGATCGGAAGCCATGGATCGTCGATAAACAGGCTGAAATATCCTACATTGGAAAAATACCGCGCGCCATACTTTCCCAGGATACCAGAGGTGCCTATGCCGATAAATAAGATACACTTTGCCTTGACCAGATACCCGTGCGCCTTTTCAAGGCTTTCCTGAAAATCCTGAGAGCGGATTCGGGTAATGAAGCTTTGCAGCTCTGTTTCCTTATCGTCCTTCAATACCTCCTGCTTTCCCTCAAGATATTCTTTATACTGGATTTTAAATTCACTGTACCCCTCCGCCCCGCATTTTTTACAGAAGCGCAAGACCGTTGCCGTGGAAACATGAGCCATGGCAGCTAATTCCTTGATTGTTAGCTTATTGACCTGATTTTTATGCTTTACAATACAGTCATAAACTGCAAAATCAAGCTCTGTAAACCGTTCCATTACTTCTTTTGTAAACATGATCGCTCCCTCCAGGCGGTTTCCCGTAATCCACTCCTTTGTATATCATCCAATCATCTCAGCCCTTGCCGGAATTGGTCAATAGCTCCTTAAATCTCTGTAATCCTCCTGGCCGCCTCTTCTGCCTGCGCCAGCAGGGCGCCATCCCCTGCCCTTCGGTATTGCTCCAAAAGCTGCTCTATCTGCCCGGCCAGCTGCTTGGTCATCTCAAACTTCTCCACCAGATGGAGCTTCTCCTCATATCCTTCTAAAATCCGGTCGCAGCGCCGCACCAGGTCGTGGACGCCCTGGCGGGTAATGCCCTGATCCTGGGCGATCTCGCTCAGAGACAGATCATTGACCACAACCTCCTCGTAGATCCGGCGCTGGTGGGCGGTCAGAAGCTCCCCGTAAAAGTCGTATAATAATCCCTGACGAACGATTTTTTCCATAATGAATCACCCTTGTCAGCATACAGAAAAAAACTGGCGATGTCAAGTCCTTGATAAAATACCTAACTATTGTAACGAAAAATGGCCGGGAGGTATTGCAGCCCGTTAGGGGGCGTAGGCAGCGATAAAAGGTGCAGGCGCATATTCGCCAGGAGGCTACGCCCGCGTCAGGCCGGGTCCCAACGTCACCGCGCTCTCGCTCCGCCGAAAGCG
>CATOJE010000137.1 GCA_951800145.1 uncultured Lachnospiraceae bacterium
TCTATGCCGTTTGTTCCAGGATTCATTCTCGAATGGCGCTTTATTCCTATGTTCAGACCGTTTATTGGATTTTCAAAGTTCTTAACTAACTGACATTGGGCGTGAACAGTAACATCCGTTGTGGATCCAGGGCTCAGCGAGCTCTATGATATCGATTGAAATCAGACCATTTCCGATATCCCAAGTTCTGTGTGAAAATATGGGAGTGTAGAGTAAAAATGTCTTCTTCTAAATTCTGCTGGATGTATGCGCTGGATATTCAAACAGTGGTTAACGTATTCTTTTACAATTTCTGTGCGGTATGGGAGGCATGGAAACTGCTCACCGTGCATTTGAATCATCAAACAATAATATGGCCGCTCTTTCTTTGGTAAAATTTCGCTATATGGGGGGATTGGGATGCATATGAAAGAATTGCTCAGTCAGCCTAGCATTTTGACAGGTTGGTATTAAAGTGAATTCCTTTTTTGAAAAGACATTGGCTGATAAATAACCGATTCACAATATGGGAGGACATTTGCTCTTCCATATTATCTTCGCTTGGCTCATTTTTATATTACCGACGAGAACCGTCACTCGTCTCATCAAAACAGCGAAGGAAGGATAAAAAACTTTCTTGAGTGAGTATATCAACTTTTTTCAAAAATGTCAATATAAATGTAATATTTTTACAGATAACAATAAAGTTACTGTTCAGGTAGGTCTGCGCATTTGCTGCGCTGGCCGTATGATAAACTGGGCTGGCGAGCAAAAATCCCATCGCCGTAGGCGATTTTCATGGATTTTTGCAGTTGCTGTGAACGCACGTGAACCAATGTCATGATGCCAAGGTCAAAAGGTCAGGATATATGAGTGCATAAGATGTGTCGAGGACTACTGTGCGCTGGTTTACGGATGCTGAAAGATTATTTTCGAGCAAAAGGTAGAAAGGTGGTTGAAGGGGATACTGTGGCAGGTATTTTTACCTATGGCAAATAAACGGATTTACATCCGTTTTAAAAAAGGGTATGATAAAGGTAATGGCTCTTTTTAAGCTGTTTAACAGGATGATAGAAATTAACATAAAAAGTGACACAGTAAGAAAACAAAGAGAGAGATAACAAAGGTTAAGAAAACAATGATTAAGATAATAAAGAGAAAGACAAGTATAGGGTGAGCCGTATGAAAATGATTTTTGAAAGCAAGCACCTGGAAAAAGCAGCCCCTCTTTTTGCCTATTGGCAGGAGACGATGATATGGTCCTGCCTCCAGGGGATTATGGGTAGGATTTATGTGGATTCACTGGAGCAGCCATCCTCTGCCATGGCAAGGCTGGGGGATTTCTGCTTTTTCGCTGGCAGGCCGGACAGGGATATGCTGGGGAAGGATGTGATATTTGACAATCGGGAGTTTATGCTCCTGGTTCCCCAGACGTCAGGCTGGGCAGATTTGATCAAGGCTTATTATGGAGACGCAGCGATCCCGGCGGTCCGCTATGCCATTAAGAAGGAGCTGGATGGGTTTGACCAGGAGCGGCTCCGGGCCATAGCAGAGGGATTGCCGGATGGATATCAGCTGACGATGATGGATGAGGCCCTATTTTACCGCTGCCGGGAAATCTCATGGTGCAGGGACTGGGTCGCACAGTATGACACCTATGCTTTTTATCAGCGATATGGGCTGGGGGCGGTGATCCTTAAGGACGGGGAGCCAGTCTCCGGCGCTTCTTCCTATTCCAGCTATGCTGGCGGCATTGAGGTGGAGATCGATACCAGGGAGGATTACCGCAGGAGGGGGCTTGCCTCCGTCTGCGGGGCGAAGCTGATATTAGAATGCCTGAAGCGGGGCTGGTATCCCAGCTGGGATGCCCAAAACCGGTGGTCTGTGGCCCTGGCGGAGAAGCTGGGATATCATTTTGACCATGAATATACAGCAATTATGGTTTCCCTATAGGATTCTCTTACCCCTTAAAGGTTTCCCGGTAGTCCTTGATCCGCTGGTATTCCTCCTGGTTAAAGGAGATCTTTCCTTTGACCAGTGAGAAATATCCGTCCTTTTGCATGGAGCGGATGGCCTGGTCCAGGGTCTTAATATTCATGCCTAATTCTTCTCCCAGCCGCTCCCGGGTCTTTTGCAGGATAAAGGGCTGGCTTTGGCTCCGGCTTTTGGCTGGCATATCGGTTAATGCCTGCTCGTAGAGCCGGGCCAGATGGTCGGCCAGAAGGAATACTGGCGGATAGTATAGTTTTAAGCCATTGTTATAGGAGGAGCGGTAGAGCTTGAAGGCAGTGTGCTCCGCCATTTTGCGGAGGATGTGGATGTCGGTATTGACCCACTGCTCAGCCTCACGGCGCGGAAGGTAAACTACGGTATTAGCGGTGAGGGCTTCGATGGTGACGGAGGTTTTCGGCTGGTTGGCAAGTAGGGTGACTTCCCCTATGAAGTCGATGGCCCGGTTGGTTTCGATCATATAGATTTTTCCATTTTCAAATTCATTGATAACACGGTTTTCTCTCTTGGCAACGATGCCCAGGTATGTTAAGGCATAGTCCTTCTGGTGAATCAGCCCTCCTGGAGGGTGAATTTTTATATGGGCCAGCTGGCGGAGCCCAGGCGGCATGGTTTTTGTATAATCCAGTAGTTCCGGCACTTGGTTTTCTAATTCCTGTAACGTCATTTTACGCCTCCTCCCCGGTTTTTTCTGTAAGGCAGCTTTTGCTCCTTTGGTTAGCCTATCATCCTTGGAAGCATCACTCCTGAAGACCCTGCTGCCTATTGTTATCTATGTGCTTAAAGAATCTGGCACAAAGAGATTTTGAGTGTATAGTTAAGTATAACAGTCCTCTGTTTATCCTGCAAGGAAAAAACGGAGGATATTTTTTGTGAAAAGAAACGGGAAAACTCCTCATTTGTCCTTTTTTTTGGTGATTTTTTCGTTATGATGGAGTTAATCAATGAAGCTGCTGCTGTGAATATTGATGTGGACAGAAGCCATAGAGCTGTCTGGCAGGAATGTTGCCGAAAGGCTGGCAGACTGGAATGTTGTCGAAAAGGCTGTCCGGCAGGAATGTTGCCGAAAAGCTGGCCGGCAGGAATGTTGCCGAAAGAGCTGGCAGGCTGGAACATCACCAAAAGAGTTGACAGACTGAAACACTGTCAAAAAGACCGGCGGAAGGGACCGCCGCCACAAAAAGGAAAGGGAGGTATAGGCAGATGGCAAAGCAAAAGGAGAGTTATGGATATGAATCCTTGGGACAGAGGATTCGGGCAGAGTGGAAAATCTACCTGCTGGCGTTTATTTTTATCTTTATTGCGGACAGTATCGGGCAGATTCAGATTCCGGTGGGAAGGGGCAGGTTTATTTTATTCCCCATCTTTTATGCGATTATTCTTGGGGTGCTCAGCGGGCCCCAGGTAGCGAAAATCGTGAATAATCAGCAGGTAAAGGCGGCCTCTAAGCTGGTAGTAGTAGGGATAGCGCCCTTTATCGCCAAGCTGGGCATTACCGCAGGGGCGAATATTGAGACGATTATTAATGCGGGGCCAGCGGTTTTGCTTCATGGATTTGGAAATCTGTTTGGTATTTTGCTGGCGCTGCCGGTGGCGATTATACTGGGAATGAAGCGGGAGGCGGTGGGAGCCTGTTTTTCCATTAACCGGGAATATCACATGGCATTGATCAACAATATTTATGGATCGGATTCGGCGGAGGCCAGAGGAAGCCTTTCTATCTACATAGTAGGCGGCATGATCGGCACCATTTATTTTGGAATTATGGCATCGGCGGTGGCCATGACCGGCCTGTTTCATCCTAAAGCCCTGGGCCTGGCTTCCGGCGTGGGGGCGGGGATTATGATGGCCAGCTCCAGCGCGTCTCTGTGCGCCATCTATCCGGAGTCAGCGGAGACCATCAAAACCCTGGCAAGTGTGGGGGAGACTATGGCGGGAATTACAGGGATTTACATCAATATGTTCCTGGCCATTCCTCTCTGCGATAAGCTGTATAAAATCCTGGAGCCAAGGCTGGGACGGCTCCGGAAGGCAAGGTAAGGAACCGTAAGGTCAGGAACAAGGCTCCAGGCAAAGGAACCAGGCAGAAATGTGCAGGAAAAGGAAGCGGCCAGAGGGGCCGAAGGAGAAGGCA
>CATOJE010000138.1 GCA_951800145.1 uncultured Lachnospiraceae bacterium
AAACCGTCGGCGCTTAGGTCCGGTCTTCCACGGACCTTATGCGTCCGCTACGCTTTCGGCGGAGCGAGAGCGCGGTGACGTTGGGACCCGGCCTGACGCAGGCGTACCTTCCCGGCGAATATGCGCCTGCACCTTCCCCCACAGCCTACGACTCCTAACAGGCTGCAAAACACTCATCTGGAGATTCCCAGAAGCTTTGTCAGTACACTTAGCCAGAGACTCCTAGCAGACTTGGAAATACACTTAGCCAGAGATCCCTAAGCATCCGCGCCCCACTTGAAGAGATCCTGAAAATAGCCTGAAGGTAACGCTGAAAGCCCTTGAAATCTGGCAAGAGCAGAATTATCTGGCTTTTTTTGCGCACTTATGGTAGTATTGACATAGAGTAACAGGGGATAGTGTGTCTTACTCAGACAGATTTGTAAAGGGGGTTTTATTATGTCGATGCTGCAGAAGGCCATTGATGTGGCCACAGAGGCACTGGCGGGGAAGCAGGATCAATATGGGCGGCCGTATGTGGAGCATGCGCTCCGGGTGATGGAGAAGATGGAAACGGAAGAGGAGAAGATCGTGGCAGTGCTTCACGATGTTTTAGAGGATTCAGAGTGGTCCATGGGGGATCTGCGGATCTACGACTTTTCCCAGGCTGTCCTGGAGGCTGTGGAGCAGCTGACCAAGCGCAGGGATATGACCTATTACGAATATATCGAGGATATCAGCTGCAGTCCGCTGGCCTCTAAGGTGAAAATCGCAGAGGTGGAGGATAATCAGGACGTGGTCCGGGTAAATAAGATGTCTTTTAAAACCTATACCTTGGAGGAACGTGCGAAAAAGACCATTCGCCTCCTTAAAGGGGAATAAACGGAGAGCAGCCAAGCTACAGAAAACAGGAATAGGATCGAAGCCCTCTTGCATATACTGTATCAGCATAGCAAGGGGGTATTTTTATGGACAATTTTCATGTATACAAGGATATGGAAGCCAGGACAAACGGAGAGATTTATCTTGGCGTGGTAGGGCCGGTGCGGACGGGGAAATCCACGTTTATCAAACGGTTTATGGAGCTTTTGGTGCTGCCGGCCATGGAGGATGAGAACAGCCGGAATTTAAGCCGGGATGAGCTCCCCCAGAGCGCTGCGGGGAAAACGGTGATGACCACAGAGCCGAAATTCATCCCCAAGGAGGCGGCCCAGATCCAGCTGGGAGACGGAATCGAGGTGAAGGTCCGGCTCATCGACTGTGTGGGCTTTATGGTGGAGGGAGCTGCCGGCCATATCGAGGATGAGGCGGAGCGGATGGTGAAAACCCCCTGGTTTGACACCGAGATCCCCTTTACCCGGGCGGCGGAGATCGGTACAAGAAAGGTCATCACCGACCATTCCACCATCGGAATGGTGGTAACCACCGACGGCTCCTTCGGAGAGCTGAAGCGGCCGGGATACATAGACGCGGAGCGGATTGCCATCGAGGAATTAAAGGCCTTAAATAAGCCCTTTATCGTCCTTCTAAATTCTGCCCGTCCCTACTCGGATGAAACCATCGCCCTGGCCCAGTCCCTGGAGGAGGAATACGGCGTCAGCGTTATGCCGGTCAACTGCGAGCAGCTGAAAAAGGAGGATATTTATCACATTTTAGAGAAGGTATTAAAGGAATTCCCTGTGGTGCGGCTGGACTTTGAGATTCCAAAGTGGCTGGAAATCCTCCCCAGCACCCATCCCATCAAGGCCCAGGTTATCCAGGGGGCAAAGGAGGTCTTAGGCCGGGTCAATCAGATGAAGGACGCGGCAAAGGGAGTGGAGAATATCCACACAGATTCCATGCGGGAAATCCGGCTGGAGCGGATGAACATGGCAGACGGCTGTGTATCCATGAATGTTTTAATGGATGACGGCTGTTATTACCAGATATTATCCGATGTCACCGGCCTTCCCATCCAGGGGGAATACCAGCTGATGCAGATCTTAGAAAACCTGGCCCGGATGCAGAAGGAGTACGAGCGGGTATTAGACGCGGTGAGCCAGGTGCGGCTAAAGGGATACGGGGCTGTGACGCCCCAGCGCTCAGAGATCCTCTTAGATAATCCCCAGGTGATCCGCCACGGGAATAAATACGGGGTGAAGATCAAGGCGGAGGCGCCCTCGATCCATATGATTAAAGCTCAGATCCAGACGGAGATCGCACCCATCGTGGGAAGCGAGCAGCAGGCTCAGGATTTGATCACCTACATCAAGGAAAGCTCCAGAGATAACCCGGATGGAATCTGGGATGCCAATATCTTTGGGAAGTCCATCGAGCAGATTGTGGGGGACGGGATTTATGCAAAGATTTCCCAGCTCACCGACGACAGCCAGATGAAGCTGCAGGATACTATGCAGAAGATTATCAATGACAGCAATGGGGGGATGATCTGCATTATAATCTAAAAAACTGCTACTGAGGCAGTCTCAAATTATTCTTGCCCCCTCCCGCGTATCCATTATATAATAAACCTATCTGTACAATTTTCACAAATTAAAATCCAAACGAGGAAAGATGAGTTGGAAACGATGTGGAAAGGGCAAATATTTTCAACATGTTTCGACAGGATGAGGAGACGCCATGTATACCAATCGTCAGGAAAAAATATTAAAATACTTATCAGAAGTAAGATCTGCCAGGGTAGATCAGCTGGCAGATGAATTTAATATGTCTGTGGAAACCATCCGCAGGGATCTTATCGACTTAGAGCAGGACGGCTATATCCAGAGAACCCGGGGAGGGGCCACCTTTAACAAAAACCGGGCAAAGGAGCTGGACTTTGACAAAAAGCTTGCCTCCAACCAGGCGGAGAAGGTGGAAATTGCCAAGCTGGTATGCAAGTATATCGATGACGGGGACGCCATAGCCATAGGGAACGGCTCCTGCAATATCGCCTTGGCAAGGCATCTGGCCCAGTCCAAGGAAAATCTCACCATTGTCACCAATTCCTACGACATTGCAAACCTTGTGAATGAAAACCCCTCCTTTACCGTATTTGTCGCCTGCGGCATTCTCAGGAAGCATAACCGGAGCATCGTGGGGACCCGCTGCATCGACTGTCTGGACCAGTTCCGGGTGGATAAGGGGATCATCAATGTGGACGGACTCAGCATTTCGGACGGCATTACCCAGTATAACCTGGATGAGGCTGCTGTGGCCGGCAAGCTGGTGGAGATCGCCCACACCAAGATAATCCTGGCCCAGTCCAGCAAGTTTGACACCATCGCCTTCAGCCGGGTCTGCAATTCAGACGCCATTGACTATATCTTTACTGACTGGGGCGTCTCAGCCCAGGATATTAAAAAATGGTCGGAAGCGGGAGTGAAGGTTCTCCCAGCCAGACGGACATAGGGGCGCAGGAGCCTGTAACATACTGTGTGGAATTTATGTGGAAAACTCGGGGAAAGTCCAAATTTCCCCGAGTTTTCTGTGCAAATTCCACAAAAAGCCGGGATTGAGACCCGGCATTTTTTTTGCTAGAATGAGGCCATAAAGCACAAGACAGGTGCACATAAGTGAACAGGAATGAAAGGAAACGCCTATGAAAAAACTAATTAAGAATGGCCTTGTTGTTTTGGCTGACTGCGTGGAAAAGGCACAGCTGCTGCTTGAGAGCGGGAAGATCCAGGCGATTTATAAGTGGACCTATGTCAATACTTTGGACAAAAAAAGTCGAAAGATTATGCTGCTTTTTTTAGTTCCTCATCCTCCTTTTGCTGTGGTGTCAAATAACCAATA
>CATOJE010000139.1 GCA_951800145.1 uncultured Lachnospiraceae bacterium
GCGCTTAGGTCCGGTCTCTCACGGACCTTATGCGTCCGCTACGCTTTCGGCGGAGCGAGAGCGCGGTGACGTTGGGACCCGGCCTGACGCGGGCGTAGCATCCTGGCGAATATGCGCCTGCACCTTCCCCGCTGCCTGCGACTCCTAATGGGCAGCAAAACACTTGGCCAGAGATTCCCAGAAGGCTAGGCAGTGTACTTGGCCAGAGATTCCCAGAAGGCTAGGCAGTGTACTTGGCTGGAGATTCCCAGAAGGCTAGGCAGAGCACTTGGCTGGAGATTCCTAGAAGGATCGGCAGTACGCTTAGCTAGAGATCCCCAGGCTATCTGCGACTCACTTAAATAGCAATATCGAAAGCCCCTTGACTCTTTCGCCAACTATAAGTATACTTAAAATCAGGGAAAGATTTTCTTTGACCATTTTATTTTAAGAAAAAATTTTTATGACATCCCGGCAGGATTGGAACAAATGTATGGACATGTAGGAGAAGGAGGGTAAATATGGTATTACAGAGCAGGCGGGTATGGCTGGGGGGACAGTTTCTTCCGGCGCAGCTTTTGGTGGAAGGGGGCAGGATCCAGCGGATCTACTCTTACGGGGAAAAGAAGGTGGAAAAGGACTATAGGGATCTGCGCGTATTGCCCGGCTTTATTGATGTGCATACCCATGGGGCATATGGGTTTGACACCAATGATGGGGAGGAGGAAGGGCTTCGAAACTGGATGAGGCGGATTCCGGAGGAAGGGGTGACGGCTATCCTTCCCACTACCGTGACCCAGATGCCGGAGGTTTTGACCAGGGCAGTGGCAAATGTGGCGAAGGTGGTTGAGGAAGGCTATGAGGGAGCCCAGATTCTGGGAATTCATTTTGAAGGTCCCTATCTGGATATGGAGTATAAGGGGGCTCAGCCGCCGGAGGCGATTGCCAAGGCGGATGTGGAGCAGTTTAAAGAGTATCAGAAGGCTGCCGGGGGGCTGATTAAGTATATTACGCTTGCACCGGAGCTGGATGAGGATTTTGCCCTTACCCGGTATTGCCGGGATACAGGTGTGGTGGTTAGTATGGGGCACTCGGCGGCGGACTATGGGCAGGCGCTGATGGGAGTGGCTAATGGCGCCACCTCTATGACCCATGTGTATAATGGCATGACCCCCTATCATCACCGGAAGCAGGGGCTGGTTAATGGGGCCCTGCGCATCCGGGATATCTTTGGTGAAGTGATCTGTGATGGCTGTCATTCGGATGTAAATGCGCTGAATGTTTTTTTCGCAGCTAAAGGGAGAGACTTTGGGATAATGGTCAGTGATTCTCTCCGAGCAAAGCACTGTCCTCCAGGAGGAAATTATTCTCTGGGCGGCCATGCAATCGAGATCGGGGAGGACGGGCTGGCCCGGCTAAAGGGAACCGATACCATTGCCGGCAGCACGCTGAGGATGAACCAGGGGCTGAGGATTCTGGCAGAGGAGGCGCTGGTGCCCTTTGATGCAGCGCTGAATTCCTGCACCGCAAACCCGGCCAGATGCTTAAGGGTAGATGATCGAAAGGGGTATCTTCGGGCTGGCTATGACGCGGATATTGTGGTTCTGGACGACCAGTATCATGTGGTGCAGACTTATTGCCGGGGGCGGGCGATGCTGTAGCCTGCAATGAGTGCAGGCTTTGGTCAGTACACTGGCTACCAGAGGATGATTTTATCAATCAGCGCTTTTTGCTCAGAGCTGGTTTGGGTCAGATAGATTTTTGTGGTTTCGATGCTCTCATGGCCCAGAAGGTCGGCGAGAAGCGAGATATCGTTAAATTTTAAAAGGAAGTTTTTGGCGTATAGGTGGCGGAAGGCATGGGGGCAGACTGTGGACGGGTCAATACCGTAACGCTCGGCGAATTTTTTCAGCTGGCTGTTAATTCCACGGGGGGACACAGGCTTCCCCCTCCGGTTTAGAAAAATAAATCCGGAGGATACATCCTTTTTCGCCAGCCAGAGGAGGCATTCTTCGCACAGGGTATCTGGAAAGTAGATGCGGCGGATTTTGCCTCCTTTGGAGTATAGATCCATATATCCCAGACGGAGGTGCTCGGCTTTTATCTGCACCAGCTCGCTGACCCTGGCGCCGGTGGCGCCCAGAAAGCGCACGATAAAATACCAAAAGTCATTCCCGTCTTCTTTTAACCGCCTTTTTAAGCGGCGGTAGTCCTCATTGGATATTACATGATCTGCAAAGGTTTTCTGCTGCCTCTTTACTGCAGGAACCTGGTATTTTTCCAGAGATGGGGGGATGTCTCTCTGAAGTGTGCTCTGGTACTGAAGAAATTTGTTTATTCCATAGATCTTTGCGTTTACAGTACTGGGACGATAGCTTTGGATCAGGTAATTCTTATATTCCAGAAGGTGCTCAATGGTCAGCTCCGGATAGCGCAGATAGTACTGCCGGACAGCAGACTGGTAGGAGATAATCGTATTATGAGCAATCCCCCTTTTCTTTAAATAAAGCTGAAAATTATCTAATTCTTCTTGTAAATCTTCTTGTAAAACATCCATTTCATTCACCAGTCTACTACTTGGTTGATAATCGCCTGCTGCTCGCTGCTGCTTCTGCGCAGGTAAATCCGGGTTGTCTCAATGCTTTCATGACCCATGAGATTAGACAGCAGAGTAATATCGCTGCAGTGCTCAATAAAATTCTTTGCAAACCGATGGCGGAAGGAGTGAGGGTAGACTACCTTTTCATCCAGGCCATATCGTATCGCCAGCCTCTTAAGCTTTCTCCGGATTCCGCCGGGAGAGATACGGCTGCCGGAAGGATTTAAGAAAATATCTCCGGTTGGCCGGTGGATCTGGGTGAGCCAGCGAAGCACATCTTTCTGAAGCGCTGCCGGGATGTAGATCCGCCGGATCTTATTGTCCTTGGAATAAAGATCCTTGCAGCCATTTATGGCGTCTTCCACAGTAAACTGTACCACCTCGCTGACCCGGGCCCCGGTGGCGGCCATGAAGCGGACAAGAAAATAGTAGGAGTATTCTTCGTCGCTCAGGAGACGTGCTTTCAGATATTCGTAATCGGCTGCGCTGATCACATGCTCTACAAATGATTTTTGCTGTACCCGGACCTGCAGAATATGGCTGTCTGGCCATTCCGAATAGTTTAAGAAACAGTTCAGGGCATGGATCCGCAGGTTGACGGTTTGAGGCTTGTAATGCTCCAGAAGGTATAATTTATACATCTGAAGATTGGAAAAGGTCAGCTCCGGATACAGATGAAAATACTGGCGGATGGCATAGAGGTAGGAACGAATGGTATTTTCTGCCATATTTTGTATGATTAAATAATTTTGAAACTCTTCGAATTGAATCTCCTTGTCCATAGGGTAGTCCTTTAAAAAGCGTCGTTATTTGCAGTGCTGATGATATTCAATATAGAAAAGTTCACATGAGAAGTCAATGAAATATTTGGAAATTTTGAAAAATGGCAAAAAGAAAGTTACTGTTCACAGGTAGTATCCCGCGAGGCGTTCACTGTGAGTGAAAGTCACAGTGAACCCGAGGGTTTCGGCGCCAAAATGGACAGAATGGCCATTT
>CATOJE010000140.1 GCA_951800145.1 uncultured Lachnospiraceae bacterium
AGGAGGCGGCGCTGCTGGCGTGAAGAGGTGGCCAGGAGGAAGCGTAGCTGGCGTGAAGTGGCGTCAGGAGGAGGTGCGGCTGGTGTAAACTGGCATCAGGGAGGCGGAAACTGTAAGGTCTTCACCTACAGGTAGCGCTGGCAGGAGCAGGAATCCCGCCTGGGGACAGCAGCGGATGAAGAATAATGAAAAAGAAAGGGTGAAAATCGTGATCATGGAGAAAGAACGAATGCAGAAAACAGATGAGAGCAGGAAGGCAGTGCAGGGAAGCGGCGGGAGTCAGGAGGAGAAGCCGGAGATCATCCGCCTGGAGATGGGCAGCCAGTCAAAAAACGAGGAGTTTGCCCGGGTGGTGGTAGCTGTATTTATGAGCCGTATGAATCCCACGCTGGAGGAGCTGGACGATGTAAAAACCGCTGTGTCAGAGGCAGTCACTAATGCGGTGATCCATGGCTATCAAAACGGGGATGGAATCGTATACATAGAAGCAGGCATCTGCGGCAATGAGCTGACAGTAACAGTAAAAGATAAAGGCATAGGCATCCAGGATCTGAAAAAAGCCATGGAGCCCATGTACACCTCCGATTCCACAGGAGAACGCTCCGGCATGGGATTTTCCTTTATGGAAGCCTTTATGGACAGTCTGGAGGTGGAATCCCAGCTGGGGAAGGGAACCACCGTCCGGATGAAAAAGCGGATAGGAGGATGATCCCATGGATGAGACCATGAATTTAATTCAAAGGGCTCACGAGGGGGATAAAACAGCCAGGGACAGGCTGGTTGTGGAGAACATGGGATTAATCTGGAGCATTGTCCGGAGATTCGAACGCCGGGGCTACGAGATGGAGGATCTTTTCCAGATCGGGTCCATCGGGCTGATGAAGGCGGTGGATCATTTCGACTTGACACTGGGAGTAAAATTTTCCACTTATGCCGTTCCCATGATCTGCGGAGAAATCAAGCGCTTCCTCCGGGATGACGGCATGATCAAGGTAAGCCGTTCCCTAAAGGAACTGGGACTCCGGGTCAATGCCGCCCGCCAGAGCTTAAGCGGGACTCTGGGCCGGGATCCCACCATCGAGGAAATCGCCGAGACTTTGGGGGAGAGCCGTGAGCAGGTGGCCGCCTCCATCGAATCGGCCGTGGAGGTGGAATCCCTTTACCGCCCGGTGAACTATAATGATGAGCCGGGGCTCTGCCTCATTGACCGGATTCCGGAGGAAAACGAAGCCCAGGAGAAAATTTTAAATGGGATGGTGCTGGAAAAGCTGGTGTCCGAGCTGGAGACCAGAGACAGGGATATTATCCTGCGGAGGTATTTTTATAACCAGACTCAGAGCCAGGTGGCAAAGGATCTGAACATCTCCCAGGTCCAGGTATCCCGTTTAGAAAAGAAAATATTAAAATCAATGCGGGAAAAGATCGTATAGATTTCAGGGAATCGGACATACTGGGAAAAGATTCAGCAAAGAAAATCTTTTCAAAGAGGTGTGTAATATGGATTCCCTGAAATTTCTTTTTGGTATGGCAGTATTGCTGCTTTGCATCGGGTTAATCGGAAGCGTGATCTGGGTGCTCCTTTTCGGAATCCCTAAGGGAGCAATGGAAGGAGGAACCCTGGTGCAGGGGTGCCTGGAGACCCTTGGAAGAGGCAGGGTTTTGTAAGGCGGAAGCATGGCAGCATGTCAGGAGAGAGGCGGAGCATTGTAGCGGAAGCATGGCAGCATGCTAGGAGAGAAGCAGAGCTTTGTGAAGCAACGGCCCTGAGAAGCGCTTGCAGATGAAAACCAGAAGGCAGACCTGGATCTTAAGAGAGCTCATGATGAGGAGGCTTAATGCAGATGGAAAAGGAGAAGAACAAGCAGGTATATCTGAAGATCGATCAGATCACTGAGGTCCAAAAGCAGGACATCCTCCTGAAGGATGTGGGAAAGGTAGTTTGCCAGGACGAAGCGCTGCAGAACAAATGCAGCAGCTTAAAAATTAAAAAAATCCACGAAAAGAAGCAGCACCGGTATGTGGAGGATGTGCTGGATGTAATTACCAAGATTCATCAGCTGGATCCGGCAGCTCAGATCGACAATCTGGGTGAGACAGATTTTATAATCGACTATCACCCGCCGAAGCCCATACACAATATCTGGCAGTGGACAAAAACCATATTGATCTGTATTGTCTGCTTCTGCGGGGCGGCCTTTGCCATCATGACCTTTAATAATGATGCCAATGTTCCCACTCTCTTCCAGGAAATTTACCGTCTGGTTATGGGACAGGAGTCCGACGGATTTACCGTTTTGGAGGCAGGATACTCCATCGGCCTTTCTGCCGGAATTTTAATCTTCTTTAATCATTTTATGAAATGGAAGCTAAACACAGATCCCACGCCGATTGAAGTGCAAATGCGGACCTATGAGGATGACATCTGCAAGACATTGATCCAAAATCAGGGAAGGAAGGAGAAGGAAGTCGATGTTACGTAGCTGGAAGCTGTGTGCGCTGTTTCTCTCCGGCCTGTCCGCCGGAGGGATCGTGGCGGCAGGAATCTTCGCCTTCTTGGCAATCATCGGTGTATTTCCCCGGTTAGTTGGAAAAACCAAGACGAGAAACCATATCCTTCTCTACGAGACCTTGATTATCCTGGGGGGAATCCTGGGAAATCTCCTGGATCTATATGAATTTCTAATCCCCGTAGGAGAATTCCCAGGACATGTGCTGCTCCTGATATTCGGTGTGGCGGCAGGCGTTTTCGTAGGCTGCCTGGTGATGTCTCTGGCTGAAACCTTAAATGCCCTCCCTGTGCTTGCGCGAAGGATCCATCTGGCAGTGGGACTGCAGTATATTATCCTGGCAGTGGCCTTGGGAAAGCTGGTTGGCTCACTCTGGTATTTCTTAGCGGGGATGGGGAATTAGAATAGCAGAAGAATAACAGGAGTATGGCAGGAGAATAGCAGGAGGTAATGAAATGGAAATTAATAAGGATGCATATGGAGCTTATGTGAAGGAGGTCACCCCTTTAAATAATGTGTGGAAGGATATGGGCAAGGCCTTTCTGATCGGAGGCTTGATCTGCCTAGCTGGACAGCTGATTATGAATGGGCTCATGAATGGGATGGGAGTAGAGAAGGAGGCGGCTGCTGCTTGGACTTCCATCATTCTAATTGGGGCAAGTATTCTGGCTACAGGGGTGAACTGGTATCCCAAGCTGGTACAGTTCGGGGGCGCTGGGGCGTTAGTGCCGATTACCGGGTTTGCCAACTCTGTGGTGGCGCCGGCGATTGAGTATAAGACGGAGGGACAGGTGTTTGGGATTGGGTGTAAGATTTTTACCATTGCGGGGCCGGTGATTTTGTATGGGATTTTGGCGAGCTGGGTGCTTGGTGTGATTTATTGGGTTGGAGGGGTGATGGGGGTTATTTGAGAAGTAGATA
>CATOJE010000141.1 GCA_951800145.1 uncultured Lachnospiraceae bacterium
CGCGTAGCTTCCTGGCGAATATGCGCCTGCACCGATACCCGAAAACTTAGGAGCCCTAACGGGTAACGACGTACACTCGGCTGACGAATCCTAATGGGTTACGGCACATACTTGGCCTGCGAATTTTGACGGGCTGCGACACCCACTCAGCCAGCGATCCCCCAGACTTTCGCGATCACAGAGACTCACTTAAATAGCAATTCTGCAAGAAAGGAAGGAACAATACAATGAAACATTCATGGTGGCAGGAAGCCATAGTTTATCAGATTTATCCCAGAAGCTTCATGGACAGCAACAACGATGGAATCGGTGATCTCCAGGGAGTGATCCGCCGTTTAGATTACCTGAAGGAATTGGGAATTGATGTGATTTGGATGTCTCCGATTTACCAGTCTCCTAACGATGATAATGGCTATGATATCAGTGATTATCAGGCGATTATGGACGAGTTTGGGACCATGGAGGATTTTGACCAGCTGCTGCGGGAGGCTCATAGCAGAGGGATTCGGATTGTAATGGATCTGGTGGTGAATCATACCTCGGATGAGCATCTTTGGTTTGTGGAAAGCCGGAAGGGCGGGGGGGATAATCCTTATGGAGACTATTATATATGGAGGGATCCGAAGGAGGATGGATCGGAACCGAATAACTGGGGCTCCTGCTTCGGCGGTTCTGCCTGGCAGTTTGATGAGGAACGTGGGCAGTATTATCTTCACCTGTTTTCGAAAAAGCAGCCGGATTTGAATTGGGAGAATCCAAGGGTGCGGGATGCTGTGTTTGCTATGATGACCTGGTGGTGTGAGAAGGGGATTGACGGATTCCGCATGGATGTTATCAGCTTGATTTCTAAGACAAGGGAGATGCCGGACGGAGTGGTCCGGGGGCTTTACGGAGATTATGGGCCATACTGCGTTCATGGCCCGAGGGTTCATGAATACCTTCAGGAGATGAATGAGAGGGTATTATCCCGATATGACTTAATGACAGTAGGGGAGACGCCGGGAGTGACGCCGGAGGATGCCTGCCGGTATGCTGGGAATGATACCCATGAGCTGAACATGGTTTTTCAGTTTGAGCATGTGGATGTTCCGGGGAAGTATGGGAAGTGGAATGACGAAAAGATGCCCTTGACTGTGCTTAAGGGGATCCTTTCCCGATGGCAGACCGGGCTTTATGGGAAGGCGTGGAACAGCTTGTTTTGGGATAATCATGACCAGCCCAGGGCAGTGTCCAGGTTTGGAAATGATGGGGCCCAGTATCGGGTAAAGTCAGCAAAGATGCTGGCTACCTGCCTTCATATGCTTCAGGGGACGCCTTATATTTACCAGGGGGAGGAGCTGGGGATGACCAATTACCCCTTCCAGAGCCCGGCGGATTTTCGGGATATTGAGAGCATTCATGCATATAAGGAGTGGTGTGAAAGCGGGCGGGTGCCTCATGAAGCGTTCTGGCCCTGTATAGTGGCGGTCAGCCGAGATAATGCCCGTACCCCAATGCAGTGGGATGATACAGAGCATGCGGGCTTTACCCAGGGGAAGCCGTGGATTGCGGTGAATCCGAATTATAAGGAGATTAATGCCAGGGCTCAGATAGGGGATCCGGATTCGGTATTCTGCTATTACCAAAAGCTGATTGCTCTGCGGAAGCAGTATCCGGTGATTGTCTATGGAGATTATCAGCTGCTTCTTCCAGAGAGTGAGGAGATCTTTGCGTATACCAGGGAGTATGAGGGGAAGAGGCTCCTGACTGTCTGCAGCTTTACGGATAAAGAGGCAGAGTTTATAGTGCCGGAGGAATTTGGTGGCGCAGAATGCCTGATTACGAATGCCGTGGGGAGAAAGGAAGGCCCTGACAAGGAAAGCTCTGGTAAGGAGGCCATTGGCAGGGAGGATTCCGGCAAGGATGCCTGCTCCGGGAGGGCTTGCCGTAAGGGAGGGATCCGGCTGGAGGCATATGAGGCTGTGGTCTGGTATAAGGAGCTTGCCTGAAGGAAAAATGACAGGAATAAAATGAATTATTGTTAGAAGCAACGAAAAACAGTTAAAAATAATTAGAAATAATTAGAAATGAGAAATGCTCTAAGGACTGGCTTAGAGCATTTGCTCTATAAGCGTATCTTGGAATTTTCTTTCCGATAAATCTGGGGTGTCACCCCAAATTCTTTTTTAAAACTCCGTATAAAAAGATTCGGATTTCCAAATCCGGTTTTCTGACTGATCTCATGGATTTTATTATCTGTGGTGATCAGAAGATTTTTCGCTGCCTCCAGCCGCCTCTGATTTAAGTAGGAAATGGGGGCTTGGTGAAAGTACTGGGAAAATTCTCTGGCGATCCGGTATTTGCTGACTCGAAACCGCTTTTCCAGCAGATCCAGAGAGCAGGGGAGGGCGTATTCCTCGTCAAGCATCCGTCGTATGGCCAGAAGATAGCTGGGGCAGAAGGCTTCCTGAGAGGCAGCATCTGGACAGAGGGACAGGGCCTCGGTCATCAGGCTGGTGGTGAGGAAGAGCTGCTGCATAGGCGAGGCGAAGGAGGATGGATCGGTTCTGGCCAGATTGGAGAGCAGGGCCGGGAATCGGGAGTTGGCCGGGACTGGCCACGGGCGGGGCCCCTTTTCCTTATACAGCTGGTAAAAGTAGCTGGCTTCTTTTCCGGAGAGGAAGAGAAGAAGGTGGTTCCAGTGGGAGGAAACTGCCCGGAGCAAGCAGGCCTGGCTGCAGGGCCAGAAAAAATAAGTCTGCTGAGGAAGGAGGATGGTTTCCGGCGGACTCTCAGGCCGGGGGGAGAGGGCCACCGGCAGATCCTCAGGCTGGGGAGGGAGGGCCGCCGACGGACTCTCAGGCCGGAGGGAGATGGAGCCCTGGCCGCTTTCGGTGTAAATCAGGCAGTATGCCGGTGCTTCACCGGATCGCGGATCCGCTGGCAGAGAAATACGGTAAGGATATGTTTCCTCAATCCGGAAGCAGGCGCTAAGGTAGAGATAGGGCGCAGGCTTTACGCTGCTTTGGGGAAAATACCCTAAAAGTGTGCTGTTTGGGCGGCAGGCCTGACAGAGGGCAGCAGCGGGGATAGGGAGAGGGCATCGGGAAGGGGAGGGTTTATTTTCATAGGTAAGCTCCATAATGTAATTGTTGCTGGTTGCCGGCTGCGGGATACGAATTTAATATGATTAAATATTACGGTAAAACAATTAAAAAGTCAAGAGAAAATAAAGTTTAAAATAAAGTTGCGCAAGGAAAGGGTGCAAAGAGTAAAGAAAAGGCGATTCTGAAATATTGCTGAGGGAATTTGTACAGAATGAAAATTAGAGAATATGTTTGAGTGGATTTAAGATAAATTCGAGAG
>CATOJE010000142.1 GCA_951800145.1 uncultured Lachnospiraceae bacterium
CTCACGTTCGCTGGCGCTCTCGTTCGCTCACGGGCCTTTCGGCCCTATGGAAAAGCTTCGACAAGAACCTGCTTTTGTGCGAGCACAACGCTGCTTCTTGTCGAAGCTTTTCCGCACTGCTTTTCGCTTTCGTGGATATT
The DNA here is from genome assembly GCA_951800145.1 of uncultured Lachnospiraceae bacterium. Lineage (GTDB taxonomy): Bacteria > Bacillota > Clostridia > Lachnospirales > Lachnospiraceae > Caccovicinus. The sequence goes on from CATOJE010000142.1 coordinate 141, forward strand.
ATACCATAAGGCTGAGAAGGTGGGAACTGGTAGTATCAATTATTTTGAATTTATCATCAATTTTGACGTTTTGACAAGCGTTGAAGGATTGTTTTATAATATATACAAGATAATTATTACAAAAAACAAATCGCTGAAATTTAAAAAATTTCCTGAAAAAGTGAAATTGCTTTTACGATCATTTCTTGTTTTACTGAGCTTTTCGAATATGCGGCAATGATATTTTTGTCCTCTAGCTTCTGCTCTTTGAGTGAAAGATACACGATGTGGGACAGCTCTTCCTTCCGCATTCCTTTTAAGAAAGGGTATTCCACAAAGGCGTATCCAAGTCCCTTGGAAACCATGCCGACTGCTGTAAAGGTCGATTTGGTCAGGATCATGGAAGCTGGCGAAATACCGTACTGACTCAGGATATTCATGATATATGCATAAAGATCATTTTCCTGGCCTGGAACCACGGTGGGGAGATGATTCAGCTGCCGGATACTGATGGGATGGGGCATCCCGGGTGTTCCGAAGCCCCGCGCCTGCTGGTGCAGTTTAAAGGCCTCCGGCGCGATTATGCCGATGGGCTCCCTGCCTAAAGGAACTGTCTGGGCGAACAGAAGATCCGTGGGATTAAAGCAGCCGAAGATGACATCCAGCGTTCCCTGATATAGCCCGACCGGCAGCTCCGCATCGCAGAATTCCGCAATATTAATGGAAATCTGCGGGTAGCTTTCCCGGAGCCTCCGGACTAAAGAGGGCATATAAATCTTACTCCGAATAGGCCCGATTCCCATATTAAAGGTTTCCTTTGGATTTAAAATATGGCGGAGATCCGACATAAATTCCTGCTCCATACGCCGCACCGCACGCAGATTATTGATATATAAAATCCCCGCCTTTGTAGGGATCACCGGACGCACGGAACGGTCAAATAGCTCCGTCCCAAATTCTTTTTCGATTCGATTTAAATGCATGGTCAATGTTGACTGTGAGACATACAGCTTTTCTGCCGCACGGCTGATATTCTGCTCTTCTGCAATCGCAAGGATATAGTCCGCTTTGTCATAATACGATGACATAGATCCAAACTCCTTATCTTTCTATCTTTTATCTTCCTTAAATTATAGCATGCCCGCGAAAACGGATTCAATAAAATTTTCTATACCGCCATATTTACGAATTACTATTACGATTCATCGCCCGCTTACACGCGCAAAAGAAAGGAGGATTTACGAAGCAGCGAGACCGCGGCGGTTCATCTCAGACAAATCCGCATCCATGGGCATCTGGTAACCTGCATCAAAGACTATTTTAAAAATGTATCCGTAAGAAAAGGAGAACATGCGTATGAAAAGCTGTAAAATAAACGGTATGCATCCGCTTTTGTGGATTGGCTGCTGTATCATCATTATCGCTTCCGTTTACCTGGATGTGCTTCCCGGCGATATGGTAGGCGCTGTGGCTGCGTGCTTTGGGTTCGGATCCATCATCGTCTTTCTCGGGGATCGCATTCCCATCTGGAACACTTACCTGGGAGGCGGCGTGCTCCTCTGTATGTTTGGCGGCAGTGCGCTTCGCTACTTCCATCTGCTTCCGGAGCGCACCGTGGAAACCTTAAGTAATTTCATCGGCCCCTGGGGATGGATGAACACCTTTATCATCTTCGTCATCGTAGGCAGCGTGTTATCGGTCAGCCGCAAGGTGCTCCTGAATTCCATCGCACGCTACATCCCCTGTATCCTGGCCGCCTGTCTGGGCGCTGCCCTGGTTGCGACGATCATCGGCGCTTTGTTCGGAAAGACCCCGGGCGAAACTTTAGCCTTTTATGTCCTGCCTATAATGTCTGGAGGCTCTGGTGCCGGCGCCCTGCCATTAGCTCAGATGTTTTCCGAGATGACCGGCGCTGATTTCGATCATTACATCACCATAGCTATGGCAACCCTTACTCTGGGGGATCTGTTCGCCGTAATCAGCGCTTCCATTCTGGCCAAGCTTACCTCTGGAAATCCCAGGATCAATGGAAATGGCAAGCTGATGAAATCTGGAAAATCCCATCAGCAGACTGCTGACAAAGCCTTTTCGGTTCCGGAAATGAAGGATCTGGTCCACTGCCTGATTATCGTCTTTGCGGTCTACATGCTGTCGGTTATTTTCAGTACAAAGCTTCTCCCCTCCATAGCCGGAGCCCAGATCCACATGTTTGCCTATGCAGTTATTTTCAGCGTGATCCTAAAGCTCACCAATGTGCTTCCGGAAAACCTGGTATCTGCTCTGGTCTACAGCCAGAAATACATGATATCCGCTTTTGTTGTGGTGCAGATGTTCTGCTGCGGCGTGGCATATACGGATTTAGCCACCCTGATTTCCTGCTTTGCCTCTCCTGCCACGGTATTAATCTGTCTTGGAGTGATCCTGGGCGCCATCTTAGGAGGCGGCCTGCTAGGACATCTGGTGGGATTCTACCCTTATGAATCTGCCATCACCTCCGGCCTGTGTATGGCTAATGCCGGAGGATCCGGCGATGTGGCGCTGCTAAGCTCCGTAAAGCGGATGAATCTGATGCCCTATGCGCAGATTTCCTCCAGAATCGGAAATGCCATTATCCTGATCCTGGGAAGCTTTATTTTTGCCATTCTGTTCTAAGGCTGTATGCACCCGGCCGGGCATGCCGCCACACAGGAAAATAATAACCCTGACATGCAACTGTTCAGACAGACATCTTCTTACCTGTCTGTACCGGACAAATTACCTAAATAATATGATGTTGGGGTCAAAAGGTGTTTTGACCCCTTTGATGCCGCGGATTGCTCCGCATTTCATGCTCCCGCAATCCTAAAAACATTCAAAATCCGCCCTATCGGGCTACTTTTTCATGTTTT
>CATOJE010000143.1 GCA_951800145.1 uncultured Lachnospiraceae bacterium
TGAAGAGGGAGTGTAAGTGGAAGCTGCCGGGAAGTGTGATTGCCCAGTCTTCTACCGGCAGCACGGTATTCATCCATCCGGCGGCCATTGAAAGCCTTTATGAAGAGCTGCAGCAGGTGATGATTCAGGAGGAGAATGAGGTGTATCAGATTCTCTGTGTGCTGACTGCCATGGTATTGGAGCAGGAGGCAGCGATGGAAGAGAATATCCGGGTGATGGAGAAGCTGGATTTTATTTTCTCTAAGGGAAAGCTTAGCCTGGAAATGGATGGGACAGAACCCAGGATGAATGTGGAGCGGGTAATCTGTTTAAAAGGCGCCAGGCACCCTCTGATGGAGAAGCGCCTGTGCGTGCCGCTGGATTTTACGGCGGGAAGGGAGATACGGGGTGTGGTAATTACCGGTCCTAATACCGGGGGGAAGACGGTGGCCATTAAGACGGTGGCGCTGAACTGCCTGATGGCTCAATGCGGCCTTCATGTAACCTGTGAAGAGGCCTGCATCTGCATGAACAGCGGATTTTTATGTGATATTGGGGACGGGCAGGCGATCTCAGAGAATCTGTCCACCTTTTCTGCTCATATGAAGCATGTGCTGGAAATTCTTGAGACAGCAGATAAGGACAGCTTAGTGCTGATGGATGAATTAGGATCCGGCACGGATCCGGCGGAGGGGATGGGGATCGCTGTTTCTATCCTGGAGGAGCTGGAGAGGAGAGGCTGCCTGTTTTTTGTCACGACCCATTATCCGGAGGTAAAGGAATATGCCCATAAAACAGCTCACATGGTGAATGCCAGGATGGAATTTGACCGGGAGACTTTACAGCCGACTTACCGGATGATTATGGGGGAGGCGGGAGAGAGCTGCGCCTTTTACATTGCCAGGAAGCTGGGCATGCCGGAGGGAATGCTTCGGACAGCCGTCCGGGCAGCGTATGGGGAAGGGGCCGCAGAGGAGTATTTTTCCGGAGTGGCTCTGGTCAGCGCCCAGAAGGGTTTTGCAAGCCAGGGAGGAGCGAAGCCGGAGGAAGGGTTTCAACGTGTCTTTGACCAGGTGAAGGATTTTGCAAGCCAGGGAGGAGCGAAGCTGCCGCGGATTCAAAAGCGGAAAAAATTTAAGCCGGCAGCTGGACTGGCCCAGGCCTACCATGTGGGAGACAGTGTGATGGTATTTCCAGAGAAAAGGATTGGGATTGTGTGTCTTCCAGTAAATGAAAAGGGGGTTCTGAGGGTACAGCTTCCAGGGAAAAAGATATGGATAAACCATAAGCGGGTAAAGCTTCATGTGAAGGCGGCAGAGTTGTATCCGGAGGATTATGATTTTTCCATTGTTTTTGATACGGTGGAGAACCGGAAAATACGGCATGATATGGAAAGGAAGTATACAGAAGAGGTGATTCGCGAGGAAGGAGCAGTGCATTCCATATCGATCGACCCTGGGCTTCCAGGAAAAAGCGAATAAAGTAAAATGCAAATACAGTGTTTGTATACAAACAAATAAATTTGTATAAAAATTTTGTCAAAACCTCTTGTTTTCCCCTTCATTCTGTGCTACATTAAAATATAACAGCCACAGGGCATATTCAGCGGGTGAAGCTGAAGGAGCCGGGCCAGCAAAAGAAGGAGGAGATATTTCACATGGACATTCGTTATTCCTGCAATCAGAGAGATTTTAAGCGCTACACCACAGAGGAAACCCGGAATGAGTTTTTGATCGAGAACCTGTATGTGGCCAATGAAGTTACCGCCGTATACTCCCACGTAGACCGGATGGTTACCTTAGGGTGTATGCCTACCACAGAGGAGGTTTCCATTGATAAGGGGATTGATGTATGGGCGAATTTCGGAACCCATTATTTCCTGGAGAGAAGAGAGATCGGCATCTTTAATATCGGCGGTGCAGGTACGATTCAGGCGGATGAGGAGACCTTCCACATGAATTATAAGGACTGCTTGTACATTACCCAGGGGACCAGGAAGGTTACCTTTGCCAGCGATGATGCAGGGAATCCGGCTAAGTTCTATATGGTGAGCGCCCCGGCCCATTGTGCGTACAAGACTACCTATCTGCCTATCGATAAGGCGGTGAAGAGACCATTAGGAGCCATGGAGACCTCTAATAAACGGACCATTAATCAGTTTATCCATCCAGATGTTCTTCCCACCTGTCAGCTGTCTATGGGTATGACTGAGCTGGAGCCGGGAAGCGTTTGGAATACCATGCCCAGCCACACCCATGAGAGACGGATGGAGGTGTACATGTATTTCGAGGTTCCGAAGGATAATGTGGTCTTCCACATGATGGGGGAGGGCAAGGAAACCCGTCACATTGTGATGCAGAATGAGCAGGCGGTGATCAGCCCCTCCTGGAGCATCCACTCCGGAGCCGGCACATCCAACTATACCTTTATCTGGGCTATGGGCGGAGAGAATCAGGCCTTTGATGATATGGATAATATTCCAACCACAGAATTGAGATAGTTCATAAGAGTGAAAGAAACGGGAGCAGAGGTTAATGTCTGCTCCCGTTTTGGATCGCACCTTTTATGCTTGCTTTGATTGATACTCCTCCATTAATTTCTGACGAAAATCTTCCTCGGTTAATGCTCTTTTTAGATCATCCATGCGGTTTTGCGAAGATAAATACTGGTATAATTGATTGAGCCTGTCCTGCCCGACTTGAATGCCGCGAGCCTCCCCGGCCTTCTCGCCGATCCGAATGCCGCGAGCCTCCCCAGCCTTCTCCCCAATTTCAATTCCCTGGGCCTTTCCATCTGAAAATCCGCTCTGGTAGGTGTTTTCTAAATGCAGCGCTTCATCATATTCTGTCAGGATCATCGTC
>CATOJE010000144.1 GCA_951800145.1 uncultured Lachnospiraceae bacterium
TGGTTTCTTCATCTGCCCCCACAAAACTGACGGCTTTGCCGGACAGCATCCCCGTACTGCCCTGATAGACCCATCCTGATAAAGCCACGTCAACCCTTGCCGATACCAGTTCTGCCGTCTCCGCCTCCACATCATGGAGTGCCGCATGGTACTCGCCATTAGTCTTAATGAAATAATTCTTCTGGGAGCGCATCGCCATGTCCGCCATACTGAAAATCGCCATTACAAGGCATACCGAAAGCGTGATGCACAGTACGGAAATCCGGTTATTTTTGCGGTGGATCTTTTCATACTGGGGTATCAGCCCAAGATAACTTATCATCTCGCCACCCCCAAATCCTCCAGCCTTCCGTCCGTCATGCGCAGTACCCGGTCCGTTGCATCCGCATGGTTCTCATTGTGGGTAATCATCAGGATGGTCTGCCTGTACTTGGCCGACATGGATTTTAAGAGGGTGATGACCTCCTGGCTGTTCTTGGAATCCAGGTTCCCGGTAGGCTCATCCGCCATGATGATGGCAGGGCGGGCCGCCAGCGCCCTCCCGATTGCCACCCTCTGCTGCTGGCCTCCGGAAAGCTGGCTGGGCAGGTGCTTTCTGCGCTCCTTTAAACCCAGTATCCCCAGCAGCTCCTCCACATACCTCTGGTCCGGCTTCTGGTAATCCAGAAGCAAAGGGAATGTAATGTTCTGCTCTACATTCAGCTCCGGGATCAGGTTAAAGGACTGGAAGATAAACCCGATATTCTGGCGGCGGAACACCGTAAGCTTCTTTTCGGGCATGGAAAAAATGTCCTTCCCGTCAATCAGCACTTTCCCGGATGTCGGGTTATCCAAGGCTCCCACCACATTTAAAAGCGTGCTTTTTCCGGAACCGGATTCGCCTACGATTGCGATAAATTCCCCTTTGCCCACGGAGAAGGAAACATGGTCAAGCGCCTGAACCCGCGCTTCCCCTTTTCCATAGGTCTTGCATAGATTTTGTACTTCAAGAATATTCATATTCATTACCTGCCTTTCGGGCATTATCATACCCGATGGGTCTTACTTTCACATGAATTTCATCTTACTTTTTAGTAAGATTTACTCTTTTGTAAGATGAAAAAAGCTTAAGACAAATCTGCTGCCCTTGCCGACCCTGCTGGTTACGGAAACCGTCCCCTGATGGGCTTCCACAATGGATTTTGCAAGCGGGAGCCCCAGGCCGATTCCATGGGTATCCTGGGAAAAACGGCTCCGGTAAAACCGTTTGAAGATATTATGGATATCCTCCTGGTGAATTCCTGTTCCGTTGTCTTCCACCACAATATTTGTAAGAAGGGGCGTCCTCTCCCAGCTGATTACTACTTTCCCACCTCTGTCGGTATGCTCCAGCGCATTTTTTACCACATTCCCCAAAGCTTCCGACATCCAAAGGGCATCGCAGTAAAGGAAAACATCGCTGCTCCCGGATAACACAATTTCTTTCGCTTCCTGAGTGGCAAATGTCTCAAAGCGTTCCGTCACATCCTTAAGGAGCATTTCCATGTTTTCCTCCGCCTTTTCCATCCTGACCGTGCCTGCGTCCAGCCTGGCTATTTTTAAGAGCGTATAAACCACATCCTCCACCCGGCGTATTTCCCGCAGGGATTTCTGGCTGAATGCATGGATGGCCTCCCTGTCCGTTCCCTCCTGCGCCATAATCTCATCATACATCTTTAGCGCTGCCAGGGGCGTCTTTAACTGGTGGGAAACATCTGAGATCATGTCCTGCAGAAATTCGCGCGTCTGTTTTTCATGTTCTGCCTGGGCAGAGAGGATAGCGGCAAGCTCATTGATCCTGTGGAATAGGCTGTACCAGTCCCCGGTTTCCTCGCTGTCGATCCTCTGTCCCGTATCCCCTGAAAGGAACTGGGTGATCACAGCATCTGCCTTTGCTATCGCTTTGTTTTGTTTCCGGATGTAAATCCAGACTGTGAGAAAAACGGCCAAAAAAGCGCAAAAAAAACAACCTGCGAACCAGGCGGCGGTATGCTTTCGGTAAGCATATACGGCAGGAATCAGTCTGGGATCTGCATTTCCATGGTAGCCTGCTTCCTTAAGGATCCGCCTTCCGGCCTCCAGGTCAGAGTCCGTTTTGTCTTTCGTAAACGCGGCTGCCACATTTGTGTCCGGGTGGTTGACCAGATACCCTGCCGTCCCATAATCATGCTCCACCATTGTTTTCTGGTAATCATTCGTCATATAGGATAAAAGGACGGTGAAACCTGCTGCCGCAGCCAGCCAGATAGCAAGCAGGCAGCACAGCATCCTCCTTGTTTCTTTTCCCATTGTTTTCATCTTCCATCACTCCCCGGCCCATTTATAGCCAAACCCAATTTCCGTCAAAAGCTTTGTGGGGGAATTCGGGTCATCTTCAATCTTCCTCCTCAGCCTGCGTATATAGACGGAAAGGGTATTGTCATCCACATAGCTGCCGTTCCCATCCCAAAGGCGGTCTAAGATCAGTTCCCTTGGCAGGATGCGGCCTGGATTCTTCAAAAACAGGCAGAGCAGCTTATATTCCACCAATGTTAAAGGGACCTCCGTTTCCCCTTTCTGGCAGATCCGCTCAGACAGGTCAATCCGGATCCCATCGGATTCCAGAATCGTATCGCTCTTATGAAATTGCTGCCCCGAACGGCGCAGCAATGCATTAATCCTTGAAAGGACCTCCCCCAA
>CATOJE010000145.1 GCA_951800145.1 uncultured Lachnospiraceae bacterium
CAATTTCATTGTAGCATAGGAGGAGTTTTTTTGGTATCCTCACCGCTTCCTGCTACACGATTCTCCCCAGCATAGCTGGGGGATTAGGGCTTTCATTTACGGCGCCTCTTTTTGTGTCAGGAATGGCAGAAACTCTGCCAGGCTGTGATAGATCTCGCCCTTGATTCCTTTTGTAGACTCTGCGCATACCATGGAATTTAAGATCGCTTCATGGGCGGCCTCTGCGGCAGCCTGAAATGCTGAATTGATTTTATCCTCGTGGAGAATGGTCTGGGAAATCACTTCCCCCTCCTTCACCGGCGGGATCCGGTTGGCTGTGGTAAAGCCGATCATCACCTCACCGCTGCCGTGGCCGGTATACGCCCCAGTTCGGGCGATTCCCACCCCGGTCCGGCGGATAACCCGCTTTAGCTGCCTGGAGGAAAGGGGAAGATCCGTGGCCAGGATCGTCATAATCGAGCCCTGATCCAGATCCGAGGACGCCATCCTCTCCATCTCCCTCTTCCTCTTTAAAATCAGCTCCCCTGCCGGAAGGCCATTGAACACAAAGTCTTCTGTGGCGCCGAAATTCGACTGTACCAGCACGCCGATCACATACCTCGTTCCATGGATCTGAACCACCCTGGAGGCTGAGCCGATTCCGCCCTTTAACCCATAGCAAATCGTCCCGGCGCCGGCTCCCACATCCCCCTCTGCAAAGTCCTCCCCGGCACAGCGGATGGCCTCCAGCACATGCTCCCGGTCCACTGCCCGGTGCTGGATGTGATTGATGGAAGCGTCATTGCACTCCCCCACCACCGGGCTAAAGCTGCGGACCTGGACCTTCTCCTTCTGGCACTGGCTGATGACATAATCGGTCAAAGCGTCCCACACCAGGCCCACATTCAGGGTATTGGTAAGTGCGATGGGACTCTCCAATGTCCCCAGCTCATCGATCTGCACCAGGCCGCAGCTCTTCCCAAACCCATTGTGCACATAGGACGCAGCCGTGTACTTTTTCACAAAGGCATTATCCTGCCCTGGAAGGATCACCGTAACACCAGTATGATTTTCTTCATTCTTAATGGTGGAGTGTCCCACCAGAACACCGGGCACGTCGGTAATCTTATTCCTCGTCCCGGTCTCCATACGTCCAACCTGGATCCCGTAATCCCGGATTCGTTTCTGACTCATCGCTTGCTCCCTTCTGCCCATCCGTAGGTAGAGCGCCGCCAGGGCTTTGCGGCCGCGCCTCTCTTTTGCTGACAAAGCATAACGCATGTTATCCTTGTCACGCTCCGATTTCCTTCATGTATTTCTCCCGCAGCATGGAAATCACCTGGGGATTCTTCCTTCCCACCGCCTTGCCGTCCAGCTCCATGGCCCGCATAATGGGGTGGCTGGTGCTGGAGATAATGATCTCATCCGCCTCTGCCAGCTCCTCCAGGGTAAAGGCTCTCTCCTCCACCCCTACGCCCATCTCGCCGCAGTACCGGATCATATGCTTCCGCTCCGTCCCGGGAAGGATCAGCCGATCTAAGGGATGGGTGATAAATACATTATCCTTAATCATGGAAATATTAGAGTGGGACCCCTCCGTCACATAGCCGTCCCGGACAAATACCGCCTCCTGGCAGCCTGCTTCCTTGGCCTTCTGCGCCGCCATGATATTCGGAATCAGGTTCAGCGTTTTAATATTGCAGTGATAAAAACGAGTGTCAACCACGCTGATCAGCCGGTATTCATCGGAAATCTCCACCCCTTTCCAGGGCTTGCTGTACACATAGAGATTACTGGAAACCCCTTCCGGGAACAGATGATTTCTCGGCGAGGTTCCCCTGGTTACCTGCCAGTAAAGGAACTGGCAGGGGCTTTCCACCTTCAGAATCAGGTCATTCAGCAAAGCCCCGATCTCCTCCTTTGTATAAGGCAGCTGGATCTGCAGCATAGTAGCGCTGTTAAACATCCGCTCCAGATGGTCCTCCAGAGCAAAGATTTTGTGGTGGAATACCATCGCCACCTCATAAATACCATCACCAAAGTAAAACCCCCGGTCATTCGCCGGAATCATCATATCCTCGATGGCAGTGATTTTCCCATTATAATAAGCAAGATTTTTCATTTGTCCCATAACGGTCCTCTCCTTTTCTATACATTACCGCTAACAGTATACAATTCTGTTTTTCATTTGTAAAGGAGTTTTGTGGATAGCAGCAAAACTTTCGTTCCTGTTTACAGGCAATGTCATAGCTTAATTTGAAAGCGGTTTTTCCATATTGCGCAACACGTGAAGTTGCTATTTCATTGAGTCGCAGATAGCCTGGGGATCTCTAGCTAAGTGTCTTTCTAAACCCGTTAGGAGTCTCTGGCTAAGTGTACTACCGATCATTACCGTTCCTTCTGGGAATCTCTGGTCAAGTGTCTTGCAGCCCATTAGGAGTCGCAGGCAGCGTGGAAGGTGCAGGCGCATATTCGCCAGGAAGCTACGCCCGCGTC
>CATOJE010000146.1 GCA_951800145.1 uncultured Lachnospiraceae bacterium
GGGATGTCCATCCGATGTGGAATTCAAGATGAATTTTGGCTTACAAGCAAGCTTGACGCCCCAAATTCATCTCGAATTCCTCGCCGTCTGAACTGTTACCGCCCATTTAATTATGCGTGGAAATCACCCTGCAGCCTTCGATAACCATTCTTGGCATAGCGGTACATCAAGATAGTATATTCTCCGAATTCCTCTCCCAGATCACTTTTATAAACGGCCCAGAGGCTCCATAGAAAGCCGGAAAGAGCCATATAGGCCGTAAGAATAAAGGACTCTTCCTCATCTGGCTCACGCTCCAGATAAAGGGAAAGAAGCTTCAGCGCCTGCTCAAAGCTGTAATAAGAGTAGATGGAGCACATAGCGATGTCCAGAAGGGGATCCGCCATGCCAGAATATTCCCAGTCAATCAGCTTAATGGAGCCGTTTTTTAAAATCAGAAAATTATCCGCCACAGAATCCACATGGCAGAGCACCTCCGGACGTTTTCTCTGCTTAAGCTGCTCTATAAGCTGAAGCATCCATTTGCGAACCTGCTTATAATCTTCAAAGGGAACAGGACCGTGGGCCAGACAGAGGCCTTCATAAAACAGAATCCGTTCCTGGATATCAAAATGATGGTCAACCTGCAGACAGGCCTGATGAAATTTACGGAGAAGGGCCATGCAGCGCCCCATCTCCTCCAGGCTGTGGCTGTCTGCAGTTCGGGCCCCCTCATAATATTCAGAGATCTTATAGCCAGTATCTCCATTAAAATAGAGAACCCGCTCTGTAATTTCTAAGGAAGAGACCATGTCATAAACGGCCTTCTCCTGCTTACGGTTGATTAAAAGCTGGGTGCCCGGACCTGGGATACGGCATATATAATGCTTACCCCGGATTTGGAACAGGAAGGACTTATTCGTCATACCGGCTTTCAGACAGCGGATATGGACGATCTCTGACTCCGGCACCTGGAATACCTGAGAAACCAGCTCCATAGCCTGATTATTTGATTGATTCTGATACTTAGAATCAAAAGACCGCAGCTCTTCCAGATTTTCGAATTCATAAACCTGGTTTTTCTTCTGGCGGTTAATATACATGGCTGGTGGAGGAGTCTTTGCGGATTTGGCTTTTAAAAGATCCATGTAAACCTGTTCCCAGTAGCATTGCTCGGTGCCAGGCTGATGATAGCAGCGCTCCAGAGCCGGGAGAAATACATCTGAAAATTCCCGGGAGAAAAATGCCGGGCCATACATCACCCAGGCGTCGGTCCCGCCTACATTCACGTCGGTGATTAAGCCCTTTTTATTATAAGAAAGGCACCACTCCGAAGTCTCTCCGGACATTTGGACAGAAGAGTACCAGGCATCACACTCGTAGAGATGGAACATATTTTCCCGCATCCAGTTATCTGAGGAGAGAACATACATATTTTTTCCAAGCAAGGCCTGGCGGGCGTGGTAGATGGTGGCCAGTGTATTTTTTACAGCATATTCCGGATTATAAATAAGGGTAACATTATATTTGTCTATCAGGTATTCAAACTTTTCCTTTAAATAGCCAACTACAATGGAGATATTTTTTATCCCCGCCTGGTGCAGCTGCTTGATCTGCCGTTCGATCATCCGCTCGCCCTGTACCTCCAGAAGCCCTTTCGGCGTCTCGAAGGTAAGGGGCACGAAGCGGGATCCGAATCCGGCAGCAATAAAAAGCGCGCCATCTACCTGATAAGGCGCTAAAAACTGCCTTCCCTCTTCTGTGATTTCATAACCTCCAGCAGAGGTTATCCGGATGTAACCAAGATTTAAGCATTCCTTCATCAAGCTATTAATCGTTCCCAGAGAAACGAAAAGCTGATCCGCCAGCTCCCTTTGTGTAATCGAGGGATTTTCTAAGATATTCCGGCATAATAAAAATTGACGGTTCATAAACAATGGATTCCTTTCTATATTTGAAGCAGTATTTTTATCATAGTGGCAGCAAACAGGATGTGAGACAATCCAAAATGCTGTGGGGAAACGTATGTTCAAAAATATAATTATTAAATATCATATGAACATTATAGCAAACTAAAAGAGAAAAGCAAGGGGAATCGTGTGCCTGGAGAAACTTTGCTGCGGCCTGTCAGGAGAAAAGGGAGCTTCGGAAGAATTTTCCCCATCCGGCAGGACTTGGGATGACTTTTTTACATTGTACAGGCATTCATACAATTTAAGAAAGAATCGTGTGTTCTGTAATAATTCTGTAAGAAAATGCACAGAGAAAAGTTATGGTATTTTGATGAAATCTATATTATACTTAGTAGCGTGATGGAGGAAATCATATTTCCAGATGAATTTAAGAGGTTTTTTTGAAGATTTTAGGAATTTCTTAAAAATATGTCAAAAAAGTCTTGATAATTTCAATTATAGGAAGTATAATAGCCTCGTAATGCAATAAGGAGTTTCAAAGGAATTTCAAAAAGAAAAAAGGAGAGTGCATTCATTATGAGAA
>CATOJE010000147.1 GCA_951800145.1 uncultured Lachnospiraceae bacterium
GACTGCGTTGTCGTCGGTCAACGATGCCACCGCATCGCCTCCCTCCTCCGCCTTGCCGATGAAAAATTATTCGGCGGAGTTTTGCCAGATATAATCCAGACAAGACACTAGTCACTTTGACCATTTTGACAGCCCCTCACCACCGGCTCTAATTCCTTCCGATTCGTTCTGCAATTAAATCCCCCATCTGGCTGCAGCTTACCCTGGTGCAGCCCTCACTGTAAATATCGCCGGTGCGGTATCCTTCTGTAAGCACCTGCTGCACCGCCTGCTCCACAGCATCCGCCTCCCTGTCTAAGTCAAAGGAATACCGAAGCATCATGGCCGCTGAAAGGATGGTTGCAATGGGGTTTGCCAGGTTCTTCCCAGCAATGTCCGGCGCAGAGCCATGGCTGGGCTCATACAGTCCAAACTTACTCTCATTCATGCTGGCAGAAGAAAGCATCCCGATGGATCCGGTAATCATGCTGGCCTCGTCGGACAAAATATCCCCAAACATATTTTCCGTCAAAATCACATCAAACTGCCCCGGATTCATCACCAGCTGCATCGCACAGTTGTCCACCAGCATATGGGTCAGCTTCACCTCCGGATAATCCTTTGCCACCTCTTCCACCACCCTTCTCCAAAGGCGGGAGGAATCCAGCACATTCGCCTTATCCACGCTGATCACGCTCTTCCTCCGCTTCATGGCGATGTCAAATGCCTTCACCGCGATCCGGCGGATCTCCTTCTCGCTGTAGGTCAAGGTGTCCACGGCAGTCATCACCCCGTCCACCTCCTTCGTATACCGCTCCCCAAAGTACAGCCCTCCGGTCAGCTCCCGCATAATCACCATGTCAAAGCCGTCGCCGATAATCTCCTTCTTCAGAGGACAGGCCTGGGCCAGCTCCCGGTAAAGATACGCCGGCCGGATATTCGCAAACAAATTCAGCCCCTTCCGGATAGCCAAAAGTCCCGCCTCCGGCCGAAGGTTCGGCGCCACATCATACCACCGGGAATTCCCCACATCGCCTCCCACAGCCCCCAGAAGCACCGCGTCACTTCCCTTGGCCGTCTCCAGAGCCTCCTCCGTCAAAGGCACCCCATAGGCATCAATGGAGCAGCCCCCCATCAGCACCTCCTCATACACAAAGCTATGTCCAAACACACGCCCCACCTGATCCAGCGCCTTACAAGCCTCCCTCACAATCTCCGGCCCGATCCCATCGCCAGGAATGGTTGTTATATGATAATTCATCGCTCGCTCTCCCTTTTTATGTATGTTTTATTAGGCTAAAAAATTCAGTTCTTATCATGATAGCTCATTTAAGTCAGAATTTCAACAAATCCAGTGGATTTTTTTCCTCAGAAATATACGAGATTGGAATCGGTGATATAACCTGATGTTATAGAAGATGGAAAGAGCATGCAAGATTGGGAATTTAAAGAATTAAGTCTCTGTGATCGCGAAGATCTGGGGGAGCGCTGTATAAGTGTGTGTCGTTACCCATTAGGATTCGCTGGTATGGGATTTTTTTGTGGTCAAACTGCTTTTATGTCTAAAAATGTTGCTATTTGTCCAATGATATAGTAATAAAACGCAAAAATAACCGCCCTCGCCCCCAAAGCTGAGCAGTTATTTTTGCTTAAGCAATAATTTGGGTTAACCGTCTATCGGCATTTTCCAGAGAAGCACCTGTTCCAGCAGGTGCTTTCTTTGATAAAACTATACCACAATGAAAGAAAAAATTCAACCATATTTCCAATTTTTAAAAACCATATAGAATAACCCACAAAAATACGACAATTCTGTTAAGCTATGTGGTTCCTCTATCGTTCGTAATATATTAAAGGGATTCACTCCATTCAGTGAAGGAATATACTGCGGTAGCTCAACCAGGGATCAAAATCCTATTTTGGTAGGGGATATTTTCCTGTCAGCCAGGTAATCCATAGTGAACCGCTGCCCCCACCTTCCGAAGGGGGTCTTGGAAACGCCGGTCCTTAGGTCCGGTCTTTTCGGACCTTAGATAATATGTAG
>CATOJE010000148.1 GCA_951800145.1 uncultured Lachnospiraceae bacterium
GGTCCTTCTAGGCAATCACGAATTGATGAAAATCAATAATGATATTTATAACGGATTTTGGAGGAAATACCGGGATAATGTTCCGGACCCGGAAGATGTAAAATGGGTGCAGATCCTGGAAGAGGCAACAAATCTGGTTCAGAAATATAAAATTCATCCCTTGGTGGTACACCAAGTACAGGATTACCTGGATCAGCTGGAGTGCAGATGCAAGAATATGTTTGGAAAAGGGATAAGGGGTTGAGAAGACGAAATGGCTAAAAGAGCGGCAGGAAAACCAACAAGAAGCGGGATCGATGCCCTGGTGGATAAGGGGTTTACGGTGAAGCAGATCGCGGAGATTTACCAGTGCAGCGTAAATACGATTGCAACGATTAAGAGCCGGAAGCCCCAGGGATGGCGGGAGGATGGCGAGTTTCGGAATCCGATTAAACCAGAGGAAATCGAGGCGGCGAGACAGGTGCCGGAGGGGACGCGGATTGAGGTAGACAACCTGCGTAAAGCAAAGCCAGGGGATGGGATGTCCTGGGGAGTCCGGGAAGAGAGCCAGATCGTGAAAAAGTATCCGCATATTGTACTTCTGGCGAATGGGATGACCGTGGACTATGCGGAGGTTGCGATGCAGATGAGAGAGGAGAAAGAAGCAGCATGTTTGTAAAGCAGATTGATATGAATGAGGCGCTTAGGCTGGCCAGTAAGGGTATGGAGATCCTGGTTATGGTGCCGTCTGGGGATAGGGATGTAAGCTGGGAGGAGCATATGCCAGACACCCTGCAGAATTTGCTGGAAGGGTGTATGTTTTTCCGGAAGGAGCCGGCGGCGGACGTGTGGGATGAGCTGACGGAAGGGAGGGTGGTTAGCCCCTCGGTGTCAGTGTCACCGGCAAGCGGTATTGCTGAGGCGTTAAAGGGTCATCTGAAGGAAGCCTTGAGCTCTGTAGAAGGAGAGGAAAACGGATGATAGGCAAGACAAAGAAGTTTGAGGAAATGGCCCACGCTTGCATATACAGTATAAACTACCGCACATTGCTGGAGCTGGGTGCCAGTGCAGAAATGTTAAAAGCGTATGAGGAGTATAAAAAAGCGCCTTTAGATGAGCTACAGAGTGCTACAAGGTATATAACAGTGTGGAAGCAGGCAAAGACAGCAGAGGCGGTAAAAGAGGCATATTTAAAGGCGCAACGTCAGCAGGAAAAGATGGAAGCTGACAATAAAGAAAGACAGGATTTCGGCATTATGGCAGCGGCAGAAATAAAAAAATACCTATGCTGAGGGACAATGAATGAAAGCAGTCTTGAAATATCCAGGGAGTAAATGGGGGCTGGCAAAATGGATTATTAATTTCTTCCCAAACCACCACAGCTACCTTGAGCCGTTTTTCGGGAGCGGTGCGGTACTATTTAACAAACCTAGAAGCAACATCGAGACAGTCAACGATCTGGACAGTAATGTGGTCAATTTGTTTGAGTGGATTAAGCATGACCCAGCACGCCTGGCCCACGAGATATACCTTACGCCCTATGCCCGGCAGGTCTACGAAGACGCGTTTGCACAAGAGCCGACAGATAGTCTGGAGAAAGCCGTAAATTTTTACACGCGC